>CAWCXX010000041.1:0-37003 GCA_963799445.1 uncultured Acidobacteriaceae bacterium
TTGCTGCGATCAAACTTTTCCTTCGCCATAAAAGTTCCGAATCCCTTTCATAGCTTGTACTGCCTGTTGCTCATCGGGGCGCCGGCGGTCCGGCTCCAGCCCCAAAACTCAATGCCAGCTTTCAGCTGTCAGTTCGCTTTTCCCCTCAGTCGCTCAGTCCACCACGTTCCCAACTGACCACTGATCACTCACTGACAACTGTCTTTCTCAGTAATACGCGTACGGCTTGAAGTACCTCTGCCGCAACTCCAGCGGCACCGCTTCCACCAGCCGCAAATACCGCTCGCGCGTCAACGCCTGATCGGAAACCGGCAGCGCCTGGTAAAGCCCGATCGCTTCCTTGCCCAGCAGCCCGCGCTCCAGAATCCCTTCGTAATCGCGGATCCGCAGCTTGGACTTGCTCACGCGATTCAGAAAGACCTCCACATCGCGCGCATCAAACGCCGCGTCGATCAGCGCGTGAAGCTTCGTATAACCCTGCTCGTCCTCGACCGCAATCGCTGCCTGCTCAAACATCTTTCCAACCCTCAACTCAGCCTGTAGCTACTAGCCCTAGCCGCTAGCTTCAGCTGCTTCCTGCCGCATCAGCCCGATCGCCGCTGCATCAGCTACAAGCTAGAAGCTCCCGGCTACTAGCTGCATTTCTGGAGCGGGAGACGGGGATCGAACCCGCGACCAACAGCTTGGAAGGCTGTGACTCTACCACTGAGTTACTCCCGCCCGTAAAACAGCCTTCAGCTGTAGCCAGTGAGTCAGTTTCGTCTTGCCGATCGAATCCGATTCGTTCACCGCAGCTCAACTGATCCACTGATCACTGACACTGATCGCTGTATTTCTGGAGCTGATGACCAGGATTGAACTGGTGACCTCTCCCTTACCAAGGGAGTGCTCTACCAACTGAGCTACATCAGCCCGCTAAACCCTAAACTGCCTAGCACGTCCTGCAGGCAATCGCATCGCTCAACTCGAGCTACAGCTACCGCTCTTCCCCTGCCGCTGCGAATCTTCTCCGCATGCCGGGCCAAAACCGTGCGCAACGCCAGCCCGCCGATCACGATCAGCGGAACCAGCCTCAACTCCACCGGCTTGCCAAAAACGAGCACCTTGCCCTCGCCCATGGTGAACCAGACCAGCGCTGCCAAAACCGCGAACAGCGCCAGCGCCGCCCAGAACTTCCGGTCCAGATCCGGAGCGGTCACTTCCGTTTCGACGCCCTCATGTCCGCTCGCGCCTCGCGCATTACAAACCTCAAACGCCAGTTCACAGCTTCGCGCAGCTCCACTGTTCACTTCCGCTCGAACTACCCTGTCCAACTGATCCCTGCTGGTGCACAGGGGAGGATTCGAACCTCCGTAGCTCGCAAGGAGCGGCAGATTTACAGTCTGCTGCCATTAACCGCTCGGCCACCTGTGCCCAACTCACTCCGGGTACCCCATCCTAGCGGCGCCTTGTCTTGCCGCTAGGGTGGAGAACCAATTCCACCCAACCAACTCTCCGCCTCACCCGCTTCCGCGCACGCCGCAACCGCCCGGAGAGCCTCCGGACCTTCGGAGCATGCACCTCAGTGGGATCGCCGCGGAGGAAGGCCCGGCGCTCGCAAAAATCCGCCCGCCGGTGAACTCTTGCCGCTTCGGTCTCCCGTTCCGGCTTCCGTTTTGTGGAGCTGGCGAAGGGATTTGAACCCCCGACCCTCTGATTACAAATCAGATGCTCTACCAGCTGAGCTACGCCAGCTCTTTACCCACCGGAAGCCCGTCCCGGAAGTCCCGAAGAACGCACGGACACACTCCCACTTTCCGCGTACCACGGCACAGAAATCAAGGTTAGCATAGCCCCGCAGCCGGAGCAAACGCTGCCGCCGGCAACCCGCGTTGCCTCCTGCCGGCCTTGCCCCAGCCGCGCCCACTGCGCTCCGCTCTCGCATTCCGGCTGACAATAATTTTCGGCTTCATCTCCGATTTACCTTGACAGAGGCGAGCCGAACAATCGACCCTTCTTTCGTCCCTTCATCTCTCCTCGAGGTCGATCGATGAACCTGAAGAGATTCTTTCCTGCTCTCGGCCGTTCTGCTCGCCTTCGCGCTGCGCTGGCCGTATCGCCCGCCGGCGCCCAAACCGCTGCCACGCGCAAGCCCCGCGTCGCCGTCCTGGACTTCGACTACGCCACCGTGCAAAGCTACTCCGCCGCCATGTTCGGCACCAACGTCGACGTGGGCAAAGGCATCACCGACCTGCTCATCACCGACCTGGTCAAGGACGGCACCTACTCCGTCATCGAGCGCCAGGCCCTGGACAAGCTCATGACCGAGCAGAACTTCTCCAACTCCAATCGCGCCGATCCCACCACCGCCGCCGCCTGGGCAAGCTGCTCGGCGTTGACGTCATCATCATCGGCGCCATCACCGAGTTCGGCAACGAGACCAAGAAGACAGAACGTCGGCGGCGGAGGCGGCGGCTGGCACGGCTACGGCCTCGGCGGCTTCGGCCACTCCAACTCCAAGGCCAACGTCGCCATCAATGCCCGCATCATCAACGTCGACACCGGCGAGATTCTGGCCGTTGCCGAGGGCACGGGCCAGTCCAGCCGCTCCTCCACCTCGATGCTGGGCGGCGGCGGCAACTGGCACGGCTTCGGCGGCGGCAACGTCGACTTCGGCTCCAGCAACTTCCAGAACACCATCATCGGCGAAGCCACCAAGGCCGCCGTCGACAAGCTCACCGCCGACCTGGTCTCCGACGCCTCCAAGGTCAGCGTGCGCACCATCACCGTCGAGGGCCTGGTGGCCGCAGTCGATGGCGGCCAGATCATCCTCAACGTGGGCGCCAAAGCCGGCGTCAAAGTGGGCGATCAGCTTGAGGTCGTCCGCGTCACCAAGGAGATCAAGGATCCCGCCACCGGCGCAGTCATTCGCCGCCTCACCACCACCATCGGCGTCATCAAAGCCACCGATGTGGACGATGCCTCCTCGGTCTGCGTCCCCGTCTCCGGCTCCGGCTTCCAGGAAGGCGACCGGGTCAGGTCCATGGCCCAGTAGCAGCCCTCCCCGGCCTACAGCATCCCGTCGGAGGGCCGCTCCGTCCGCGTGACGCAGATCGGCTATGACATGGTAGCCGTCTCCAACACCCCCACCCCCGAACAGATTCACTCCATCGTCGACCGCCATCGCGCTGCCGTGCTGGCCTTCGACAGCCCACTCCTGGTGGCCCGGCATGTCCGCCGCGATTGGAGTGCGGAATTGCGCCGCGCGGTCAGCAGGATCGAGACCGGGGCTGAGCTGCGCTTACCCGCGCAGAAAGTCTTTGGCCTTTTGCACAATCACGTCGCGGCCGATGTCGCTGATGGCGTTGGTGAGCGGAAGCTTCTTGGGGCAGGCCTCGACGCAGTTCTGCGCAAAGCCGCACTCCTGGATGCCGCCGTCGCCTGCGAGCGCGCGGAGACGCTCTTCCTTGAGCACCTTGCCGGTGGGATGGTTGTTGAAGAGCTTGACCTGCGCGATGGTGGCCGCGCCGACAAAGCCCGTGGCCTCGTTGAACTGCGGGCAAACCTCCATGCAGCAGGTGCAACTAATGCAATTCGACAGCGGGTAATTCGCCTCCTGCTGCTCGGGATAGACGCGCGGGCCGGGGCCGAGATCGTAGGTGCCGTCGACCGGAATCCAGCCTTTGACGCGCTTCAGGTTCTCGAAGAGCACCGAGCGATCGACCTGCAGGTCGCGCACCAGCGGGAACTTGGACAAGGGTTCGATGCGGATGGGCTGATCCAGATTATCGACCAGCGCCGAGCAGGCCATGCGCGCCTTACCGTTGATGCGCATGGCGCAGGATCCGCAGATCTCCTCAAGGCAATTGGAGTCGTAGGTGATGGGCGTGGTCGGCTTTCCGTCCGCAGTCACCGGGTTGGCGGCGATCTCCATCATCGCGGAGGTGACGTTCATGCCCGGCCGCCACTCCAGTTCGAATGTTTCCCACACCGCCGGCGCATCCGGGTTGGCCTGGCGCCTGATTTCAAAAATTACTGTCTTCTTATCCATGGTTTCCTCAGGGGCCAAAGCCCGCGAACAAAAAACTGTCTTGCGGCACCCTTCAAATTCGCTCAGGCGGGCTTTCAAGTCGTGCCCTGATGCAAAACTCTGAGCTTTGGTTCGTGCTATCCCAGGTCTGAAAATCCAGACCTGGGGCACCCAACGCTGGTGGCTTGAAAACTTCCCGAGAACAACCGCAGATCCTTCGGCTTCGGCCACTACGGCGGTCTGCGCTCAGGATGACAGCGGCTGTGCCGCCGCTGTCATTTCGCGGCTTCGTAGCTGCGCTTACGCGGCTTGATGTACTGCGTGTCCACTTCCTCCAGCTCAAGGCGCGGACCCTCGATCATGCCCGTAAAGCTGGCCTTGGTGGTCTTCAAAAACTTTTCGTCGTTGCGCTCGGGAAACTCCGGTTTGTAATGCGCGCCGCGCGACTCGTCGCGCAGAATCGCGCCGAGCGTGATGGTCCGCGCCAGCTCCAGCATGTTCATCACCTGCCGGGCAAACGCGAAGGTTGTATTTGCCCACTGGCTCTTGTCGCTCAGGTTCACGCGCTTGTAGCGGTCCTGCAGTTCGACGATCTTCTCGTCGGCCTGCTTCAGCCCCTTGTTGTGGCGGGTTACGGTGGCGTGCTCGGTCATCGTGTCGCCCAGCTCGCGCCACAGCTTGAAGGGGTTTTCCGTCCCCTCGTTGTTCATCAGCTTGCTGTTGATCTCCGCCTGCCGCGCCACTTCCGCGGCCGTGCCGCCATCGCCCTCGACAGCCGGCGCGCTTGCGGCGTACTTGATGGCGTTGGGGCCGGCAATGAAGCCGGCGTAGATGCAGCTCAGCAGCGAATTCGCCCCAAGCCGGTTGGCGCCGTGGTACTGGTAGTCGCACTCGCCCACGGCAAAGATGCCGGGGATGTTGGTCATCTGGTCGAAGTCGACCCACAACCCGCCCATGGTGTAGTGCATGCCGGGAAAGATCTTCATGGGCTCTTCGTGCGGATCGACGCCGACAAACTTTTCGTAGATGTCCAGAATGCCGCCCAGCTTGCGATCGAGCGTGGCGCGATCGATGTGGGTGAGGTCGAGATAGACCATGGGCTGGCCGTCGATGCCCAGGCCCTCCTGGTAGACCACCTTATGAATGGCGCGGGTGGCGATGTCGCGCGGCACCAGATTGCCGTACTTGGGGTACCACTCCTCGAGGAAGTAGAAGCGCTCCGCTTCAGGGATGGACTTGGGGGCGCGCTTATCGCCGGGGGCGCGCGGAACCCATACGCGGCCGCCTTCGCCGCGCGCCGACTCCGACATCAGGCGCAGCTTGTCCTCGCCCGGAATCGCCGTGGGATGGACCTGGATGAGCTCGCCGTTGGCGTAGTACACGCCCTGCTGGAAGACCGCCGACTGCGCCGAGCCAGTGCAGACCACGGAGTTGGTGCTCTTGCCGAAGATGGCTCCAATGCCGCCTGTGGCCAGGATCACGGCGTTGGCCGCAAAGGGCTTGAGTTCCATGGTTCGCAAGTTCAGGGCCGTGATGCCGCGCGCCACGCCCTTCGAGTCAATCACTGCGGAGAGAAACTCCCATCCTTCGTACTTCTTGACCTTGCCTTCGGCTTCGTAGCGGCGCACCTGCTCGTCGAGCGCGTAAAGCAACTGCTGGCCGGTGGTGGCGCCGGCAAATGCCGTGCGGTTGTAAAGCGTGCCGCCAAAACGCCGGAAATCGAGCAGACCCTCCGGCGTGCGATTGAATGGCACGCCCATGCGGTCAAGAAGATCGATGATCCCCGGCCCTGCCTCGCACATCAACTTGACCGGCGTCTGGTTGGCGAGAAAATCGCCGCCGTAAATGGTGTCGTCGAAGTGCTGCCAGGTGGTGTCGCCCTCGCCTTTCAGATTCTTGGCGGCATTGATGCCGCCCTGGGCGCAAACCGAATGCGACCGTTTCACCGGAACGATAGAAAACAGATCCACCGTCCCACCGGCCTCGGCGATTTTAATGACCGCTGCCAGGCCCGCGAGCCCTCCGCCAACCACAATGATTCTGGCTGATGCCATTGTCTAGCTCCTAGCTTCTAGCTTTTTGCGAAAGACTCCAAGCCACTCAGGTGAAAGACGGCGCTGTTACCTGCCGGAGCGACCAGGGTGGAAACCCGCGGGTTCTCGGGAACATTCGGATACTGCCCGCCCACAAACGCCCAAATGCCCGCCAGGCCCATCACCGCCAGCCCGACCCCGAGCGCGATGCAGACATACCCGAAGCGCTTCCGCGACTCCACGCCGGGAGTAATGCCCCACTTGGCTGCAAAGAGCCACACGCCGTAGGCAAAATGCCAGCAGATGGCGATCATGGCAATGATGTAGATCGCCAGCATCCACGGATTGTGAAGCTCGACCTGCACCTTGTGGAACGATGCATAGGGATTCTCCGGCAACATGATGCCCGTGAAGCGCTGCCGGTACAGGTGCTGAATGATGTACACAAACGCAATCAGGCCGGTGTAGCGCTGCACCACGTACATCCAGTTCCCAGCCCAGGGGTAATAGACGATGTTCGCCTTGCCGCGCAGCCAGATCCAGATGCCGTAGAGACCGTGGTACAGGAGGGGCAGGAAGATGAAAACCCACTCCAGCACGCGCACCAGCGGCAGAGAGTTGAGGAACTTGACCTGATCCCCGTAGGCAATGGGCCCCTTGAGAGCCTCGAAGTTCGATAGGAGGTGTTCGAGAAGAAAAGCACCGATGGGGACAATGCCCAACAACGAGTGCAGCTTGTGCAAGAGAAAGCTGGCGCCCTGGCCGGCGCGTAAAGGCTCCACGCCGCTACGAACAGTTGGCAAGGCGGAGGGTTGAACAGTTGCCATAGATATATCGGCTCCTAAAGACTACAGGGCAAAGTGGTTGCGGGTTAAGAGGTTGACAAGATTTGCCTCATTTTTAAGAGTATCATTGGTGACCTGCATCGCCCTCGCCAAGGCGCGACTCTCGACCTTCTTGATCTTAGAGGAAATTCGAAAATGCCGTGAGGGCGGATCGTGCCTGAGGAGCATCCCGGGGGGCCAAACAGACTGCGGAAAAAGGGTGGGGTTTGCGGCCGGATGGGTGAATGCGGGGCTAAAGGGGTCGCGGAAAAACGCCGGACTTTTATGCGAACTTGCGGAAGAGATCGCTCAGGGCCTAAAGGCCCCGAAGATTTTGCTCTACTTACGGCACGCGACCCACAAGCTGCGTGGGTGCCCCGGCCGTGCCCTGATACAAAGCGTGGCCCGCAGCCACCTCAGATTCAATGGGGTGTAGCATGCCGGAAATTCTTGTGCTAATTGCGTGCTACGCCTGGTCGTAAGGACCGAGGTGCGCGTTCCTGCAGCTGAAACTTCCGCATCGCCGGTGACTCGCTCGGGACCTCAGAATTTGCCCAAGCACGAGGTTCGCGCCTCGGAGAGGCAATCAGCTACGCGCCCCACATTACCGTCCTAACCGCTCGGGCATTGGGTCGAGCCGTTCTGAAAACCGAGTATGCACAAACTCCCAATAGACAAGCCCGCGGCGTTCCGGGTTGGCCGCAATATGGGCCAACTGTTTCCGAAAGTCCTCTCCGTCGCGAATCCAGTCCTCACGGAAACCTGGCTCCCAGACCCATCGGAAATACGGCAGGCGCAACACATCCGAAAAACTACCCCAGCGCATCCCATCCGAAAAGCCACCCTTGATGCATTCAACACAATGCTCGAGCGATTGGTCTAGAGATGGAGTCAGCAAAACGTGCAGATGCTCCGGCATCACGGCAAACCCATGCAATTTATAAAAGCCTTGATCCCGATATTCAAGAAGTGCACTAACCATCAAGTTCGCATTTTCCGGCCGAGCGAAAAGGTCGATATTGAGATAGGTAGCAATCCTGATTACGTAGGTGTCCATTTGGATTGACTAGATCCTATCGCACTGACGGGCAGGTCGGGGGCCCTAGAATATCCCGCATCTGCGTCGCAAGGATGTAGCCCTTTGCGAAGGCCGCGTCCTTCGTATTTGAGCTCCGCGTGAACTGCTCCGGGAGAATTGTCGCCAATTGGGAAGTTTCGGCCCAGGCATGTAGTCGCTCTGTGCCGGAATTTTGTGCTAATTTGTGCTAAAAGCCTGTTTGTGCGGGCTGTCCTGGCTATTGAAGCTATTGAAAAATCAATAACTTATTTTCTTGGATTTTGCCTTTTGTCGTGCCCTGACGCGAAGTCTCGGCCGAACGAGTTTTTCCGCAACCCTATCTTATTGCCTAACTCGCTCTAGAGCATTTTCGATTCACATAATCGACATTGCAGCATCGTGCAAGGTGGCTTTTTCTCAAGGAAAAAGCCACTTGGCATCCCGGTTTCTGTAGAGAGCAGAATCGAAAATGCTGTAGCGGGCGTTGTTTGCCTGCTCTACCCCGCGGAGACCACCGTCTTTTTCGGAGCGGGCGTGATGCCGGGTAGCGGTTTGCCGTCGCCTGGGCCGTGCAGTTTGCCGCACGGCGCCGGCCGGCGGGCCAGGTGGAGGTAGTCCAGCACCAGACGCCGCTTGAGATATTGAAGAGCCCTGGCGGGATCTACGCCCTTGGGGCATACACGCGAACACTCGCCGGCGTAATGGCAGCGGAACACGCCGGAAGCCGCAGCCGTTACTGCCTTTCGCTCATTGCTTCCCCCATCGCGCGTGTCCGAGTTATACCGCTGCGCTGCGGCCAGAGGCATGGGACCGAGATACCGGACGTCGGTGGCCAAGGTGGGACACGCAGCCATGCAGCAACCGCACTTGATGCAGTAAGTAAATTGAAGATAATTCTCCAGCTGCTCGGGAGACTGGTAAAACTCCCCCGCCGGGTCGTTGATTTCCGCTTCATCGGCGCGATGAATATAGGGCCGGACGGAACGGTGCTTGTCAAACATGCTGAAGAGATCGGGAACGAGATCGCGGATGATCGCAAAGTTTGGCAATGGCCCTACGGCAAGATCCGTCTTCGCGATGTGCCGAACCTGGGTGTTGCAGGCGAGGCCGGGCTGTCCGTTGAGAAGCATTCCACAGGAACCGCAGATGCCCATGCGGCAGGAGTAGCGCCACGCCAGAGTGGGATCGAGATTCTCCTTGATATAGTGGAGGCCGTCGAGAACGGTCATGCCTTCGTGCACGGGAACCGCGTAGGCCTTCACATAGGGCGCGGAATCGGTTTCCGGGTTAAACCGCGTGACATGGAAGTTGATCTGACGCGGGGCGTTCGTGGTGTCTGCCATAGTTACCCCCTTACTCCCGCGAGTGCGACGCCATGCGCTGCAATTGCTGCCCACGTGCCCAGGCAAAAGAGTCCCAGCCCCACAAGCAACAGAAACACGGTGATCGTTTTTTCAATTGCAGGCTTCAGTGTCAGTTCGAAGACCATGGTTCGCAGGCCAAACAGGCCGTGATAGAGCCCTACGCCGAGGAGAAGAATATAGGTCACGGTGAAAAATAGCCGGCTATCGCGAAAGAGGCTGTTCTTGACCGAGTCGGTAACAGTGCCATAAGGGGCGAACCAGTGGCCGGTTCCGGCCATGTGCATGATCAACATATGCAGGCCGAGCAGGAAGACGAGCACCACACCAGCCGCCATGTGCCATGTCCACGTTTTGGTTTCGTTCATTTCTTCTCCTACTTCGTCAGGGCCGTATAGCCGCCAATGACGACAAGCACAAGGGTCAGGATCATCAAGAGCACGAGCAAAGGACGTTGTACGTTGAGCGATGTCTTATAGGGATACACCGGTTCCATCGGCTTGCCAACCGCGAAGCCAAGCTCCACGAGGACCAGACGGATGCCGTTGCAGGCGTGATAGGCAAAGGCCGCAAAGACCAGGTATTCGCCGAACGCGGGAAGGGGTCCGGCGAAAATTCCATTGCCCACCCAGAGGTAAATGCCTTTGACCCGAAGCGTGGTGACAAAGATATGCAGAAGGAAGTAGAAAAGAACGCCCAGGCCCGTGATGCGATGCAGGATGTAGGCATAGCGCTCGACGCCCCAGCGTCCGCCGCCCAGCCACCCCCATATGCCAAGCCGGTTATCGTATCGTTTGATGTCCGACATCTTTGCCTCTCTTCGAATCTATTCAGCTGCCTGTGCTAGTTCTCTGACCGCGTAAAGAGGTACTTTAGGTTCGTGCTATCCCAGGTCTCAAAATCGAGACCTGGGGCACCCCAGGATGGTGCAAAATCAAGTTGCCAAAGACCTAGTACTCTGACCGCGTAAAGAGGTACTTTAGGTTCGTGCTATCCCAGGTCTCAAAATCGAGACCTGGGGCACCCCAGGATGGTGCAAAATCAAGTTGCCAAAGACCTAGTACTCTGACCGCGTAAAGAGGTACTTTAGGTTCGTGCTATCCCAGGTCTCAAAATCGAGACCTGGGGCACCCCAGGATGGTGCAAAATCAAGTTGCCAAAGACCTAGTACTTCCGCTCCACCGGTTTCCAGTTAGTAATCGTGACCGGCTTGTACTTCAGTTCCGGTGCGCCGCCGGTCCAGTACGCCATGGAATGCGCCAGGAATCGCTCATCGTCGCGCACGGGAAAATCGGTGCGCGAGTGACCGCCACGGGACTCCTCTCGCGCAAGGCCCGCCGTGAGCAATACCTCAGCCAGATCGAGCATGTTTTCCGTCTCCAACGCCTGCACAAGATTGGTGTTGTAGATGCGGCTCTTGTCCTCGATGGCGATTCCTTTGAAGCGCTGCTTCAGTTCGGCAATCTTGGCGAGGCCCTGCTGCATGGATTCGCCGGTGCGGTAGACGCCCGCGTGTTTGTCCATTAGGGTTCGCAGCTCGCGGCGGATTTGCGCCGGTTTCTCAGTTCCCTTCTGCTGGAGCAGGCCAGAGAATACTCGGCCTTCTTCTTCGCGGAACTTGGCTTGTGGAACTTCGCTCAGAAGCGGCACCGCTTTGAGATATTTCGCGATTTCGCCGCCTGTGATGCCGCCCCAGACAAGACACTCCGCGGTGGAATTGCACCCCAGGCGGTTGGCGCCGTGCATGGAGTGGCATGCCACCTCACCGGCGGCCCAGATATTTTCGACCTTCGTTCTGCCGTCGATGTCGGCCTCGATGCCGCCCATGGAGTAGTGAGCAACAGGCCGGATGGGAATCATCTGGTCGATCGGGTCGATGCCGAGAAA
This sequence comes from uncultured Acidobacteriaceae bacterium, assembly GCA_963799445.1. Taxonomy (GTDB): domain Bacteria; phylum Acidobacteriota; class Terriglobia; order Terriglobales; family Acidobacteriaceae; genus Telmatobacter. The sequence continues at coordinate 11,172 of CAWCXX010000041.1, forward strand.
CTTCATGCAGACTTCGCGGATCAGAGGCAGACGCTTGTTGATCCGTTCCGCGCCCAGGTGCGTCAGATCGAGATGGATATAGTCGAGGCCATCGGGCGAAGGAAAACCTCGGCCTTCGATGATTTCCGTCATCTCCGAGCGGGATACGATATCGCGGGGCGCCAGCTCCATCATCTTGGGCGCGTACTTCTCCATGAAGCGCTCACCCTTGTTGTTTCGCAGATAGCCGCCTTCTCCGCGGCAGCCTTCCGTCATCAGGATGCCGGATGGCACCAGTCCCGTGGGGTGGAATTGCAGAAACTCCGGATCTTCCAGAGCCAGCCCGGCGCGGTAGGCAATGGCCTGTCCGTCGCCAGTGACGGTTTGCGAGTAGGTGGTGAAGCCGTAGAGGTTTCCCAGTCCGCCGGAAGCAAACAAGAGTGCCTTCGCGCGCAGAACCTGGAACTCGCCGGAGGGCAGATCGTAAACCGTTAGACCCGCGAACCGTTCGCCATTGAGGAGCATGGACGTGACGAAACACTCGTCATAGCGGGTGAAGTTGTTGTACTTGAGAAGCGTGTCGTAGAGGGCCTGCATCTCAAAAAAGCCGGTCTTGTCCGCGGCCATACATGCGCGCGGATAGGAATGGCCGCCGAAAGGCCGCTGCATGATGCGGCCATCCTCGCGGCGCGACCACGGCACTCCCCAGTGTTCAAGGAGGCGGATTTCATCGGGAGAAGTCCGCACAAAGCGATCGACCACATCCTGGTCGGCAAGGAAATCCGAGCCCTTGACCGTGTCCCAGGCGTGGAGCTCGAAGCTGTCGCCTTCCTCTGGACGCATCACGGCGCCCGTGCCACCCTCGGCGCAGACGGAATGCGAGCGCATGATCTGCACCTTCGAGACAAGGCCGATGTCCACCGTGCCCCGGCTTTGTATGCTGATTTCCACCGCGGCACGCAACCCGGCCAGACCAGTTCCCAGAATCAAAACATCATGAGTTATTTCGTGCACAGATCACAACCTATTGCGGCCTAAGATATCGGCTCGGCGCTGACGTTTTCGGAATTGTAAAGACTACTTTACTTCGCGGCTGCTGCCAGTTCACGCTCTGCCATGGGCACGACGCGGCGCGAGCGTGGACCGGTGTAAATCTGGCGCGGGCGGGCGATTTTCTGCTCCTCGTCGTCGAGCATCTCCTGCCACTGCGCGAGCCAGCCTACCGTGCGCGGAATGGCGAAAAGCACGGTAAACATCTCCGGCTTAAAGCCAATGGCCTGGTAGATCAGCCCGGAATAAAAATCCACATTGGGATAGAGCTTGCGCGAAGTGAAGTAATCGTCCCGGAGCGCGATCCGTTCTAATTCTAGGGCGATCTCTAGCTTAGGATTGTGACCGGTGACACCGAAGACATCTTGTGCAATCTTTTTGATCAATTTAGCGCGCGGGTCGAAATTCTTGTAAACACGATGACCAAAACCCATCAGCCTGCCTCGCCCTTCCTTCACGCTCTGAATGTAGGCGGGAATATCGGCAATGGAGTCGATCTCGTCGAGCATTCGGATCACTTCCTCGTTGGCGCCACCGTGCAGCGGGCCGGCCAGCGCCGAGGCGGCCGAGGCCACGCAAAGATACGGGCTGGTGAGCGCGCTGCCCACCACGCGCATGGTGCTGGTGCTGCAATTCTGCTCGTGGTCCGCGTGCAAGATGAAGAGCACCTCGAGCGCCCGGGCCAGAACGGGATTGGCCGCATACTTGGGCTCGACCATCCTCCACAGCATGTTCATGAAGTTTTCCGTGTAGCTCAGGTCGTTATCCGGGTACACATAGGGGAAGCCCAGGCTATGCCTGTACGACATGGCGGCGATGGAAGGCATCTTGGCAATGAGCCGCTTGATCTGGAGCAACCGGTTTGTGGCGTCGTGGACGTTGTCGGCCTCGGGATAAACCGAAGCCAGAGCGGCCACCGAACTGATCAGCATGGGCATGGGGTGGGCATCGTACCGGAAACCCTCCATGAACTTTTTGGCGGTCTCGTGCAGCATGGTGTGGTGGGTGATCTCGTAAACCCAGTGGTCGAGCTCGCGGGCATTCGGCAGTTCGCCAAACAGAATCAGGTAGGCCACTTCGAGAAAGGTGCATTGCTCAGCCAACTGCTCAATGGGATAGCCGCGATACTCCAGAATCCCGCGATCGCCATCGATGAAGGTGATGTCGCTGCGGCAGGAAGCCGTGTTCATGAAAGCCGGATCGTGCAGCATCAGGCCAAAGTCGTCATCGCTGGTCTTGATGCGGCGAAAGTCCATGGTCCGAACGGTCCCATCTTCGATGGGGAAGGTGTAGGTGCGATCGGTCCGATTGTCGGTCACGGTGAGTGTGCTGGCTGGCATAGGTTCTCTCTTGGGCAAAATGTGCAAGACGCGGAAGATGGGGATCTAAATCGCGGTTAAACGATGGGCTTGCTCTTTCATTGTGCTGCCCACCACATTATTATGTCCAGCCCAGGGAAGCAGGACGTGCACTGGCCGGCCTGCATTGTATCTCCGTGCCCGGCGCGTTCGATCCGCCTGCAAGGCTGGGGAAGACGTTCAGGCCAGAATTAACGGCAGCAGCGCCGCAATTGCGCGCCCGCGGTGGCTGAGCGAGAGCTTGGTTTCGAGATCGATTTCGGCCATGGTTTTGCCTAATTCGACCAGATAAAACAGGGGATCGTAGCCGAATCCTCCGGTGCCGCGAGGCGCGTCGAGAATGAGACCCTCGACCGAGCCTTCGGCTGTATGGCGGACGGTTCCGTCGCGCGCGGCGGCAAGCACGCATTTGTAGCGCGCGGTACGCTGGGGCGCGGCAATGTTAGCCATGCGCTGCAAAAGCACTATGTTGTTCCACACATCGGTGTTGTCGTTGGCATCGGGCGAGTCGATCAGGCCGCAGTCGGCGGCAAAACGGGCCGAGCGCACGCCGGGAGCGCCCCCGAGCGCATCGACTTCAAGTCCCGAGTCGTCGGCCAGGACAAGTGTGCCGGGAGCGAACCGCGAGTAGTAAGCCGCCTTCAGCGCTGCGTTAGCCGCAAAGGTGTCGCCATCTTCCGCGGGAGCGGGGATTTTCTCGATCATCGGAAGGGGTTCGATTTGGAGCGCATGGGCCAGCGCGGCGGTGCGAAAGTCGCGCAGCTTGCCCGCGCTGGTGGTGGCGGCGTAGAGGCGGAGGGCCATGGAGAGAGTGTAAAAGACGGGGAGTCAGGGAACGAGGGAACAAGAAGGCAGCTTCCAGTTGCGCAGCCTCTCAACTTTTTCGCAAAAGCGCGAAAGGGATGGGGCAACCTAGCGTTGGGGTGGGTTGGAAGCGGCGGCCTTTGACAGAGGGTTCCCTGCTTGCATACCGTTATGCAGCGCAGAAAATATTCCATTTGAGAGGTCATTGTGGGGATTGAAACCGATTCGCCGGCTTGCCTGGCCGCTGTTTCTTCACCTGCCGTCCAGGCCGCACAATGACCAGGGTTGTTGTATCAAGGAGCGCTTGAAGACGATGAAAAGCAGATCAGTGGGTTGGATTGCGATGGGATGGGTTCTGGGAGCAGCTATGGTCTCGTTGTCGGCGCAGAAGGTTGCGGTGGCCGCAGGCCCTCAAGAACTGCAGGTCGACAGCTTGAGGAATCCACTAGGCATCGACGATCCAGCGCCGCGATTCGCGTGGCAGTTGCGGGATGCGGCGCAAGGCGCGAAGCAGAGTGCCTATGTAGTACAGGTGGCCTCGCGGCCGGAGCTGCTGCAGGCGGACAAGGCTGACGTTTGGACGAGTGGCCGTGTCGAGTCGAGCCAATCAATTGAGGTTCCGTATGCCGGACCGGCGCTGAATCCTTCTACGCGCTACTACTGGCGCGTGAAGCTGTGGGGCGCAGATGGTAAAGCCTATCCGGCAAGCGAGGTGAGTTGGTGGGAGACGGGCCTCATGGATCAAGGCGCCTGGCATGCGCAGTGGATCGGCTACGAGACACCGGAAGAGGCTGCGGTGCGTCATGCGCCCGCCGTATGGATTACCAACCCCGACGCAAAATTGCCGCAGACCGAAAAGAATGCGGAGCAGCACTTTGCTTACCGGACGACGGTGACGCTGGCCAAACCGGTCGAGAGCGCCGTGCTCTACGCGACCGGGCGAGACGCCGTTTCGGCCTGGATCAATGGGGCTCAGGTGATGAAGGCCGACCCGTTGCCGCCGTGGAAGCAGATGCCGTGGAAAACATTTGTGCGCGCGGAGGTGACGGGAAAACTGAGTGAAGGGGCGAATTCAATTGCGATTGAGGCCGTGCATTACGGTGTGAATCCCAATGGCATGGAGGCGGCCGATCCGCCGCCGATGATGGCCACGCTGGTGGTTGCGTACAGCGATGGAAGCACGGCGACATTCGTGAGCAGCACCGAATGGAAGACGGCTTATGACGCTCGGCCGGGATGGCAAAAGCAGGGATTTGACGACTCGGGATGGAAGGCCGCGGTACAGTTTGTCGAGGGCCCGAGCGCCGAGCCGCTTGGGAAACCGTGGAAGGCTGACTCGGTGAAGACGCTGCGGCGTTCGTTCACGGTGAAGAAGCCGGTGAGGTCGGCGCGGCTTTACGCCACGGCCCTGGGCGCATACATTATGGGCCTCAGCACGTGGTGGGGCACGGGCGACCAGGTGCTGGCGCCTGGATGGACGGACTATCGCGAGCGCGTCGTGTACCAAACGTACGACGTAACCGACCAGATCGTGCAGGGAAAAAATGCGATCAGCGCGACGCTTGCGCCAGGGTGGTACGAGACACAGCTCGAATGGACGCAGCAACCGAACAACTACGGCGACACGCCGCCGGCGCTCCGGGCGCAGTTGCGCATTGAGCACACGGATGGAAGCGTGGAGTGGGTGACGACGGACGCAAGCTGGCAGGCTGCAATATCGTGCATTCTCCACGCAGAGATTTACGATGGCGAGATGGCCAACCCGGGCGATTGCTGGGTAGGCGAATCGAGCCCGGACTTTGACGACAATTGGATTCGTGAGAGAGCAACGGTCATCCATCCCGCTCCGGTGCAGATCGTGGCGCAGGACTTTCCGCCGATACGTGTCGAGCGCACATTGAAAGCCGTCGCCCTCACGCAGCCTAAGCCGGGAGTGTGGGTCTACGACTTCGGGCAAAACTTCTCCGGCGTCGAGACCCTGGACCTGCATGGCGGCGCGAAGGCGGAAGTGCGCATGCGCTTTGCCGAAGTCTTGAATCCTGACGGTACGCTCTACACCGACAATCTGCGCACCGCCAAGGCGACCGACACCTTCTTCGTCGGCGCAGGACACGATATTTTCACGCCGTTTTTCACGTTCCACGGCTTCCGCTATGCGGAGTTGACTGGGCTGCCAACCGCGCCGGGCAAGGACGCCGTGACGGGGCTCGTGATTCATACCGACGCGCCGTTCACCGCCAAGCTCACCACCGGCAGCGCGATGATCAATCAGTTGTGGAGCAATATTCTGTGGGGGCAGCGGTCGAACTTTGTGGGCGTGCCCACGGATTGCCCGCAGCGCGACGAGCGGCTGGGGTGGATGGGAGACGCGCAGGTATTTTGGCGAACGGCCAGTTACAACATGGACCTGGCCGCCTTCTCGCGCAAGTTTGCCGCGGACATGCGCGGGACGCAGGCGGGAACGCCCTACTACGGCATCTTCTCGCCGGGCGTACAGACCGAGAACGCGGGCTACGGGCGCGGGCTGGAGCGATGCGGGGGTGATTATTCCCTGGACCTCGTGGCTGCAAACCGGCGACACGACCATCATTGAAGAGAACTGGGCGGCGATGACGAAGTATCTCGACGCGATCGAGGCGCACAATCCCGATGGATTATGGAAGAACGAATCGGGGATTCCCTTCGGCGACTGGCTTTCGCCGGAGGGCAAGACCGATCAGACGCTGATTGCGACGGCCTACTGGGCGTATGACGTGACGCTGATGCGGCAGATGGCGCACGCGACCGGACGCGCGCAAGACGAGGAGAAATACGCGCGGCTGTTTGAGAAGATTCGCGCGGCCTTCGAAAAGCAGTTTGTGCATGCGGACGGATTTGTGGCCGGCGCGGATAACAGCCCTTCGCAATTCGGGGCGATCAACAACCCCAACGCAAAAAGCACGGGCGGCGATACGCAGACCGGCTACGTGCTGGCGCTGCACATGAACCTGGTGCCCGACGACCTGCGCGCCGCAGCCGCCAAGCGGCTGGCCGACAAGATTGCGGCGAACCACGATCTGCTGGGCACGGGGTTCCTGGGGACGCCGTATCTGCTGGAGGAGCTAACCAAGGAAGGCTACACGAAGCTGGCCTATACGCTGCTGCTGAACACGAGCTACCCTTCGTGGGGCTACATGGTTACGCATGGCGCGACGACGATGTGGGAGCGTTGGAACGGCGACCAGATGTTTGGCGACCCCAGCATGAACTCCTATGAACCACTACGCCTATGGCGCAGTGGCCGACTGGATCTATCGCTACGCGGCAGGCATCGATGCCACGCCGCTCGATGCGGGCTTCCACACAGTGGTGCTGCATCCGGTTTTCGATGCACGGCTGGGCAGCATCGCGTTCGACTACGAATCGGCCTACGGCACGATTCATTCAGATTGGATGATTAACGGCGGGACCGCGGAGTGGCATGTAACGATTCCCGCAAATACGACGGGATGGCTGCCGTTGAGCGTGGGCGAGGCGGCAAACTACAAGTTGGAGGGCGCGCCGTTGACTGAGAGCAAGGCCGCCAGTACGACTTCACGCGGCGGGCAAAGCGGTTTTGCGCTGCAGGCGGGTAGCTACACATTTGAGGTTGAGCTTTAGGTCCGTGACTCATTCGCGATGTGGATCGAAGAGGGACACTGATCTGGCGGCGTGAACGACGCCAGTACAGCTGGTATGGAGGCCGGCGTCACGCGGGCAGAGGCAGCTCGGAATCCAAGTGCGAAGCAATCAGGTCTTCGCGCAGCTTCTTGCAGTGGTAAAGACCACGCCTTTCATACCACGCGAGATTGCCGCCTCCACGTTGACCGGCCGGTCGTCGATGAAGAGCGTTTCCGCAGGCTGCGTGCCGAGCTTTTCGAGGACGTAGCGGTAGATGGCCGGGTCGGGTTTGGTTACGTGGAGCTGGTAGCTCCACACCAGGACGTCGAAGCGCGAGAGCCAGTCGAGCTCACGCTGCATGCGCTTGTGCACCGTGTCGCCCATGTTGGAGACGATGGCCGTAAGCAGGCCGCGCTGCTTGAGCGCGAGCTGCCAGGCCAGCATGGCCGGGTTCTCCGTCGTCCACATGCGCGCGTCCCACTCGTTCAGCTCTTCGAGTTCCGACGGCTTAAGGTTGAGTCCGGCTTCGCGCGCGAGCTTCCGCCAGAATTCCAGTCCGGTGAGCTTGCCTTCGTCATAGGCGGGACGATTGGCCCAATACAAACTGTCGAGGCGGTCTGCAGGCAGGCCAGTGATGCGCACGAGCGCGGCATGGGCGGCCGGTTCAGGCGGGCCGGTTAAAACCCTTCCATAGTCGAAGACAACCGCGCGCAGAGCCAATCTGCCTCCATTGCGCCCGTGTATGGTTGAAAGGGGCGCTTCTCTCATTGTGCACTGTGGGCAGTTGCAGCATGGTTGAGAGAAGGTGAATTGCCGCGCATCGCAGTGGGAAAAACCCTAAACCCATGCGTTTTTCCGACAGAACCGGATGGAACACCGAGGAAAGCGAGCTGGCGCGAGCGCGCCGGCTGCGTAGGCAGGCAGGTTTGCCGATCGCCGACCTCACGGCGTCGAATCCCACGCGCTGCGGGTTCGTTTATCCCACTTCCCTGCTGGATGCGCTTGCCGATCGCCGCGCCCTCGATTACGATCCGCAGCCTGCGGGGCTTCTGGCTGCGCGCCAGGCCGTCTGCGAATACTACGCCAGCCACGGCGCGGTTCTCGATCCCGGCCAGATTGTGCTGACCACCAGCACCAGCGAGGCCTACAGCTTTTTATTCAGGCTGCTTTGCGACCCCGGAAGCGAGATTCTTGCGCTCGAGCCGGGTTATCCGCTCTTCGACTTCCTGGCCGTTCTCGACGATGTGAAGCTGAAGGCCGCGCCACTGGTTTACGACCAGGGCTGGCAGATCGACGCGGAGGCGATTCGGCGGGCAATCTCAGCACAGACGCGGGCGATCGTGGTGGTGCACCCGAACAATCCCACGGGGCACTTTACCAAGCCATGGGAGGCCGCGGAGCTGGCACGTCTGTGCCGCGAGTTCGATCTTGCGCTCATTGTGGACGAGGTGTTTCTCGATTACGGGATGGGCACGCAGGGCGCCAGCTTTGCCGCGGGGCTTGAGGGGGTTCCGGTCTTCGTGGTGAGCGGGATGAGCAAGATCGCCGGGCTGCCGCAGATGAAGGCGGCCTGGATCGTGGTCACCGGCGAGGAGCGGCAGCGGGCGCTGGAGAGGCTGGAAGTGATTGCGGATACGTTTCTCTCGATGAATGCGCCGGTGCAGTGGGCGCTGCCGGGGTGGCTTGCGGGGCGCGAGGCGATCCAGGAGCAAATTCGGAGGCGAGTGGCTGCGAATTTGGCTGTGCTGGACCGCCAGCTTTCCGCATTGCCGGCCGTGCAGCGGCTGGCCGTCGAGGGCGGGTGGTACGCTGTGCTCCGGATTCCGGCGCTCGAGCCGGACGAGCAGACGGTTCTCGAGCTTCTGGAGCGCGGGGTCTGGGTGCATCCCGGCTACTTTTTCGGGATGCCGGAGTCGGGCTGGCTCGTGGTGAGTTTGCTGGCTCCGGAACAGGAATTCAGTGCCGGAGTCGACACCCTGATTGACTACTTTAGAAAGCATCAGGGGAGTAACATTGCGGAGCTTCCACTATAACTTGTTCTTTAAGTAATCGCTTATTCTCTTTTGATAACAATCAGCTTACTGCATGCGAACTGGATCGCTTATCGCGACTGCAGAAATGGGTTGCTGCTGCGCTCTTCGCCGATGGTTGTTGCGGGGCCGTGGCCGGGCAAAACCTGGGTTTCATCGGGAAGCGTGAGAAGCCGGGAATGAAGCGAATCGATGATCTGGGTGAAATCGCCGCCGGGCAGGTCGGTGCGGCCGATGCTGCCGGCGAAGAGCGTGTCGCCCGCAACGAGCAGTTTGAGCGGGGCGAAGTGCAGGCAGACCGAACCCTGGGTGTGGCCCGGGGTGTGAAGCACCTGCGCGGGATAGCGTTCGAGGCCGACAATCCGACCGTCCTCAAGGCCCTCGTCGGGTAGCGCCACTTCAGGTGGAGTAATGCCCATCCACGCCGCTTGTTCTCCCATCATTTTCAAAAGCGAGAGGTCGTTCTCGTTGAGGAAGACCGGTGCGCCGGTGAGGCGTTTGAGCTTGAACGCGCCACCGGCATGGTCGATGTGGGCGTGCGTCAACAGAATCTGTTTGACCTGGAGACCGAGCTCGGTGAGGCGGCGGTGAATGCGGCCCACCTCGTCTCCGGGATCGATGACGATGGCTTCGCGGGCCTCTTCATCACCCAGAATCGTGCAATTGCAGGCGATCGGACCGACAGGAAAGGACTCAAGGATCATGTCTCCATTCTGATCTACTCTGCCCGCGCGGAAGTGATTTCCGTCTCCGCTTTTGGCTCATTGATCCGCGGAAAGCTGCAGCGGGGCTCTGACAGCGGAAACCGAGATCGCTCGTGCCAGAGGGTAAGCTTAGAATCAATGGCATGATGAAGAATCTCGATCGCCAGATGTCGCAATGGGCACCAAAGCTCACCGACGATCTGGGAATCCCCCCTGCTGCCGCCCAAGGCCTCGCAACCGCCATTTTCACCGAGGTCGCCCAACTTCCGGAGGAGAAAGGAAAGACTCGCGGCACAGTCCCCGGTGCCGCTCGCTGAGCGCACTAATCGAGAATCCGCGCCTTCCAAATCTGGATGGATATGATCCACGCTACGGAACGGCCTCACTCTGCGATGGTTCGCGCGCAAGTCGTCACACAAAACTACATCTGCTTTGTGTACCTCAGTGAAGGATGGACCAAAGGGCTCTGCAGAGCCACCCCTACTGGCAGCGTAACAAGAAAGGTGAGCAGCTTCCTCACGGACAACCCAATTCGCCGGTTCCGAAACGCAATAGCACACGGCAATTGGCGGTATTCGGAGGACTTCAGCAGCCTTATCTATTGGGCGAAGAAGCATGATACTGACGAAACCCTGACGCAGTACCAAGTCAGCCCAACTTGACCTTGATTTTTGGCAAATGACAGCTAGGTGTACGGCGTATGCCTCGTTCACCGCTCTTGAGCCGGCCTAGTTTAGCTCACTTCCCCTGGCACCAACATCGCTAACCCTTACTCATCAAAAAACAACTGTTGCGTTTCGCTTTTTATTCGCTATAATGCGCCCATGGCCGTCACTCGAAGACAAAAAGAGGTTATCGACTTTCTGGAAGCGTTTGTGGCCCGCAACGGCTATTCGCCTTCCTTTGAGGAGATTGCGCGCGGCATGGGCCTGAAGAGCCTGGCCACCGTGCACAAGCACATCACCAACCTGGAAAAGAAGGGGATGCTGGACCGGGTGCACAACCGCAGCCGCTCCATCGACTTGCTGCCGCCGGGAACGCGCACTCGCTCCAGCCTGAAGCTGCCGCTTGCCGGGCGCATTGCCGCCGGGACTCCCGTGGAGGCGATGGAGACGCCGGAGACCATCTCTCTGGCCGATGTGGTGGGCAACCGCGATGTGTTTGCCCTCGAGGTGCGCGGAGACTCCATGCGCGACGAGCACATCATCGATGGCGACTACGTGCTGGTGGAGCGCGCGCGAACCGCCCGCAACGGCGAGATCGTGGTGGCGCTGGTGCACGGCTCGGAGACGACACTCAAGCGCTTTTATCCCGAGGGCGCCGTGGTGCGGTTGCAGCCAGCCAATCTGGAGATGGACCCGATCATCGTTCCGGCGGCGCAGGTGGCCATTCAGGGACGGGTGCTGGGCGTGTTGCGGAAATACAAGTGAGGCTTGAGTCAGCTTGAGCCGATTGGGCCAGGCGATTGGCGCGCCAGAGAGCGCCGTCGAGAGAGACCACCGCTTGTTTGCCTACCGGCATCTCGGGCGCGGCGGCATGAAGCCCGGCGAAGAACGCCTGCCGCACGATGGCCATCTTCTCGATCACGCTGCCGGTCCAGGCCGACCGGAACTTCGCCGGCGATGGCGTGCTTGCGGCGCAGCTTGGAGCGCACCAGCAGCACAAACTCCACCAGATCGGCCGCGGCCTGGCGCAAAACTCCCACAGCAACGGGGTCGCCGGCCTCGGCCAGTTCGTTGATGGCCGGCGCGAGCGCGGCAAAATCCGGACCCGGCGTGCTGTCGCCCAGGTTGATGAATTCGTCCATGTCGGGCGTGCCCCAGATCTCGCTCACCTTTTTCAGAACCTGCGGTCGGCTCCTCGCGATCGTAGGCGTGGAGCGCGCGGCGAATGGCGTGCACGCCGATCCAGTAGCCTGAGCCTTCGTCGCCGAGGCGCGAACTCCATCCTCCGGCCGATTCGCGGCTGCCATCGGGCGCGCGGCCGACGGTATTCGTGCCGGTTCCGGCGATCTGCAGGATTCCCGGCCCTCCCTGGAAGGCCGCGTCGAGGGCGATGACTTCGTCGCCCACCACCTCAGAGCGTTCGACGCCAAAATCGTCGAAGACCGCAGTGATCCACTCCGTGATGCCGGGCATGGTGGCGCTGGCCACGCCGCATGAAGCCGCCTGCACGCCCTTCACGCCGGCCTGCGCAAAGACCTCTTTCAAGACGCGCGCGCAGATTGGCTTCAGCGGCCTCAGCGCCAACGCGCAGCCGCTTGATGGAGCCGCTTTGTCCGCTGCCAACAACTTTCCCGTCGGCCACAATGGCGGCTCGCGTATTCGTGCCGCCGCCATCGATTCCCAGAACCACGCTCATTCTTCTCTCCCTCTCTATTTTTCCGGCTCGGCGCCGCCGTCGCGCAGCGTTCCCGACAGGATATTCAGGCTCCCGTCATTCTTCGGCGGATGCAGGCCGAGCAGATGCGCCATCCATGGATACAGATTCACGTTATCAAACGGAGCGACGGTCTTTCCCTTGACGAGATCCGGACCCGCGGCAAAGAAACTGGCCTTCATTTCGGGCACAGATGCGAGGATCGAAGCCGTGCATGCCGATCGTCGGAGGGTGATCGGCTTGCCCTGCCTGCGGAGCGTGGGCGCGAATCGCGTAAGGTCCAGTGGCCACCACCACCGGGTCGCCTTCGCGCGGATTCTCGTTGAAGTTCAGGCCGGCCGGAACATCTTTGCGGCGGTAAACCATGAATTGCGACGAGGCCTTCTTGAGCTGGTTATAGACACGCGCGCGATCCTCCTCGGTCTTTCCGTAGAGGAGGTCGCCAACGGCATCGAATCCCGCGAGATCGGCGAACTGGTCGAGGTTGATCCAATCGCCCTCGGATTTCACCATGCCGTGATCGCTGACCACCACCAGGTCGATGGGCAGGCCGGTGGCTTGGAGCGCGTCTCTCAGCTTGCCCACGAGAGCGTCCATCCTGAGCGCGGCCTCTCTGGTTTCGCGCGCATCGGGTCCAAACTCGTGGCCCTCGTGGTCGGGTTCGGAGTAGTAGATGGCGATGAAATGCGGGCGATCCGCGGCGGGCAGGCGGAGCAAGGCGACAACGTCGTCGATGCGCGCCTGCTCGGCCTTGGGCGTGGATTGAGTTTTGGAATCGAAGGTGGCGTAGTACGAGGGCCGGAAACCGGCGATTTTGGCCTCGCAGCCGACCCAGAGGAGGCACGCCGTGCGCATGCCCTGGCTCTCGGCCAGGCTCCACAAGGGAACGCCGCCATACCAGGAGCCGTCGGTCACGGCCTGCGCGGTCATCCATGGAGTAGCGCGCGTTGACGCGCGGGATCGAAAAAGCTATTGGCGACCAGGCCGTGGTGCTCGGGATAAAGGCCGGTGACGATGGTGAAGTGATTGGGAAAGGTGAGCGATGGATAGCTGGGGAACATGCCATCAGGCGCCCAGACGCCCTGCTTGCCCAGCGCCAGCAGATGCGTGGCGTTGTCGCGCACGGCGTAGTCCCAGCGGAAACCATCGAGCGAAACCAGCACGACGATAATGCTGGCTCTGCGCCCAGGCGGAGTTGGGGCCGTTGTCAACGTGCGTGAGCGGCAGCGCGGGGTTGAAGCGGGTTCCCTGCCCTGGCGCCGCTTGTGGAACTGCGGCCAGCCCGAGGGCGAGCAGGACTGAGGCAAAAGTCAGACGGCGCAGGGCGCGAAGTTGCATCGAAAACACCCCCGCACCAGCTTATCGCATGGAGTGAAGATGAAGTCTTGGTGATTCGTCAGGAGAAGATCTGCGCCCAGGTCATGCGCGCAAGGCCCACCGCCAGGATGGCGAGCTTTTGGAGTAACGGCACACTGGCGCGGCGGGTGAAGACATCGTAGTCCGCCCTTTCGATGCGCTTGAGCAGACCGTGATAAATGGAAACCAGCACCCACAGCGCGGGACGGCTTTCGGGGTCGATGAGCGGCAGCAGTTCGCGTGCCGAGCGATAGTAGTCTTCGGCGCGCTTTGCGATTGCTTCAAGCAGCGAGCGCTCGGAAATCGTGGGCGGCGCAGCCGGAGCACGATGAAGCAGGGATTCGAGAGAGACTCCATGCACGGTGAGCTTATTGAGAGGTAAATAGACGCGATTGCGCGCCGCGTCCTCGGCAACATCGCGCAGAATGTTGGTGAGCTGGAAGGCGATGCCGGTTTCTTCGGCCAGCTTTTCCGCGCGCGGGTCGCGGTAGCCAAAGATGCGGATGCAGACCAGGCCGACGACCGACGCCACAAGGTAGCAGTAGCGATAGAGATCGGCAAAGGTTGCGTAGGTGTCGGGCGCGCCGGTGGGCGCGTGATCCAAATCCATGGTGACGCCGGCCACAAGCTCGTCCAATAGTTCGAGTGGGATCTTGAAGCGCAGGGTTGCATCTCGCACGGCCAGGAAGACCGGATCGCTAGTGGCCTCTCCGGCCGCGGCAGCACGCCATGCGGCCAGCCAGACATCCAGCAGGCGGCGGCGCTCCTCGCGCGGCAGGGTTTCGTCGTCGGCGAGGTCGTCGGCCTGCCGCATGAAGGCATAGATGGCGCAGATGGCGTTGCGGCGTTCGAGCGGAAGCGCGACGAAAGCGTAATAGAAGTTTTTGGCTTCACGCTTGGCGATCGACCGGCAGGCCGCGTAGGCGCGGGCCAGGGTGAGTTCGTGCGATGGAACTTTCTGCGTCAAGCGGCCTTTCCTGTGGATTGTGAGCCGAGGCGGAGAAATGGCAGCACCTTGCCGCCCAGGGCGCGCAGCGCAAGCGCGAGCTTGGTCCGCTTGGAGATGGCCGGCCGCGCGCTCAGCACGTCGTAGTTGCGGCGCTCGATGGCGCGCAGAATCTCCAGCCCGCCGCGGCTGAACAGATCGAGATCGAGCGCCAGATCGCGGTTCACGCGGCCGATGAGCGGGAAGCCCCTGCTCAAAAAGCGAGCGCGCGTAATCGACTTCATGGCGCAGGAGGGCGCGAAACTCCGGCGTGGCCACGCCCTGCGCAATGGTCTCGTCGCTCACTCCGAAGCGGCGCATGTCGTCCTGCGGAAGGTAGACGCGGCCCTTGGCGAAGTCCACGCGCACATCCTGCCAGAAATTGGCGAGCTGCAGCGCCGAGCAGGTTGCATCGGACAGGCGGAAGTTCTCTTCGCTCGCCTCCCCGCAGGCATAGAGCACCAGCCGGCCGACAGGATTGGCCGAGTAGCGGCAGTAGCCGAAGCACATCCGGCAGCAATTCGTAGCGCGTCGTCGTCTGGTCCTGGCGGAAGGCGATGAGCAGATCGGCGAAGGGCTCTTTGGGAATCGAACAGGCGCGAATGGTTTCGGCCAGCGCCACAAAGACCGGATGGCGCGCCCGGCCCTCGTAGCAGGCATCCAGCTCGCGTCCCCACAGATCGAGAAGAGCTAAAGCAGCGGAGCGGTCGCCGACCTCGTCGCCAAGATCGTCGGAGATGCGGCAGTAGGCGTAGATGGAATGGAAGTGCGGGCGCAGAGGCTTGGGCAAAAACCACGTGGCGACGTGAAAGTTTTCGTAGTGCGATTCGGCGAGTTTCCGGCAATAGGCGCGGGCTGCGTCCAGCGTGGGCGCGACATCGGGAATGCGATAGCCGGCGGCAGCGCGGCCCATCCGCGGGCGAGGAGGTCGTCGTTATGGGCGGCTGTGGCGTTCAAGGTTCTCTCGGCCTCATGACTATTCTAGCGAGTCGAGGGGAAAGCAGTTTGAATCAACGGCAGCAAGTTGGCGCCGCTTCGCGACATGGCGAGTTGGCAAGTTCGCGAGATGGCAAGTTTGCGAGCTGGCGGGTTAGCGGGTTCGCCGCCGGTCAAGGCACAATGGCGGTTTTGATCTCGCTCTCGCTCGACCGATTCATCAGCTTCTCAAAGACGCGGTTGAGCTCGTAAAGGTGAGCGCGCCCGGTGATGAAGGCGCTGGCCTGGAAGCGTCCACCGGCAATCAGCGCCAGGGCTTTGCGGCAGATGGCCGGGGTGTGATGGAAGGTTGCGCGCAGCGTGATGTCGCTGTAATGGATGCGGTTGGTGTCAAGGTTCACGTGCGTGTTCGCGGCGCACCCGCCGAAGAAGTTCACTGTGCCGCCCTTGCGCACAAGCTCCACGGCCTCCTGCCATGCCTCGGGCACGCCGACGGCCTCAATGGCGATGTCGACGCCGCGGTCGTTGGGTGTGAGCGCGCGGGTCTCGCGGATGGCTTTGCGAATCGACAAACCATACACCACATGCGTTGCGCCGAGCTGACGCGCCGCCTCGGCCTGGCCTTCGTGCTTTACGATGGCGATGGTTTCGTAGCCGGCGAGCGCGGCTACGTGCAAAATCATCAGCCCCAACGGCCCGCCGCCGATCACGGCCACGGTATCGCCCTTGCAAGGGTTCGAATCTTCAAAACCGTGCACCGCGCAGGCCAGCGGCTCGGTCAGCGCCGCGTGTTCCAGCGGCACGTTTTCCGGCACCTTGAGCGTGTTCTTGGCCACGATTCGGCCCGGAATGCGGATGAACTCGGCATAGGCGCCGTTATTGAAGAGCAGGTCGTCGCAGAGGTTTTCCTGGCCGCGCAAGCAGAAGTAGCACTTGCCGCAAGGCGCGGAGTTGAGCGCTACCACGCGGTCGCCGGAAGCAAAATCCGTGACGCCTTCGCCGGCTTCCACCACCGTTCCCGCCAACTCGTGGCCGAACAAAGCAGGAGGCACGATCATGCGCGCGTGATAGCCGCGGCGGAAGACCTTCAGGTCGGTTCCACAGGTAAGCGCTGCGCCGATGCGGACGATCAATTCGCCCACTTCGGCTTTGGGAACGGGAACTTGTTCGATACGGACATCTTCGCGGCCGTGGAGGATTGCGGCCTGCATGGTGCTGCGCCCGTGGAAGAGGACGCTCTCGACGGTCTTGCGGCCCTGGTGGACGGCGGTTTCGACCGTCCTGCGGCCTTTAACGACCACTGTCTCGACGGTATTCAGGCCGACTTCGACGACTGTCTCGACGGTATCCAGGCCGCCTTCGACGACGCCCTCGACCTTTTTGCGGCCTTCTTCGACAACAGTTTCGACGGTCTTGCGGCCCCGGCGGATCGCGTCTTTGACGGTGTTCGCCATCCGGCTCCTTCTACTTTGCTCCTGCTCCGGGCACTGGCTCCATCATAATCTTCATGGAACCGGGCTGGGGGTTCGAAGCGATTTCGATGGCGGCGACAGCCTCTTCCAGCGGGAAGCGGTGCGAAATTAACTGCGTCAGGTCAAAGCCATTGCGGTACCCGTCAAAGACCAGGCCTGTTACTTCATCCAGAATCGGGAACGAAGAAGAGTACGAGCCGAGCAAGGTTTTTTCGTCCACACAAACTGCAGCGGGATCGAAAATGGCCTCTCCGTGTTGGGTTTGGGCAAAGAGCATGACCTTGCCGCCCGGACGCACCGCATCCATGGCCGTGCGGATGAGCGCGTTGCCGCCGACAGCCAGGATCACCACGTCCGCTCCGCGGCCCTCGGTCTCGGCAAAAACGCGCTTGACCACATCTTCCGTGCCGGCATGGATGGGGTTGCTGAGGCCGAAACGGGCGGCGATGGCGTGACGCTCAGGGAACAAGTCGGAGGTGAGAACGCGGGCGCCGGTGCGGCGCGCAAGCGCGGCATGCATCAGCCCGATGGGCCCCTGGCCGATGACCAGAACCGTGTCGTCAGGGACGAGCGAGAGCATTTTTACGCCCTTGAGAACGGTATTCACCGGCTCGATGAAGGCTGCCTGCTCGAAGGGCACATCGCCGGGAATGCGGACGACGCCACGGTTGGCGACCACGAAGTCCATTACGCGGATGTACTCGGCAAAACCGCCGCCGGAGGGCTCAAAGCCGGCGGTGGCGCCGGTTTTCTTGTAGAGCGGGCAATGCGCCGGCGTTTGCTTGCGGCAGTAGTAGCACTCTCCGCAAGGAACATGGTGGAAGGTCATCACGCGCTCGCCCACGGCATAGCGTGTGACGCCCTCGCCGACGGCCACGATAGTTCCCGCCATCTCGTGCCCGAAGATGCGCGGCGCCGAGTGCGAGCCCATGTGGATCTTTTTCAGGTCCGTTCCGCAAATGCCGCAAGTGGCGATTTTGATCAGAAGCTCGCCAGGGCCGATGGACGGAACCGGCACGGTCTCCACGCGCATGTCGTTGATGCCGCGATAGACCACGGCGCGCATGGTGGAAGGAATCGTCGGCGCTGCCTGGGATTCGGGGTTGGAAATCTGAGTAGCCATTCCACTTTCCGATGCGACCTCATTCATGAAGAAAATCGCGCAGTGACTCCGCGATGCTTTGGGCAGCCCGCTTACTATTCTCGCCCATTCGGATGAGTGCGGGCCAGTACCAGGGCCGGAGCAGGGCAAAAAGCATGAATCGGGCCAGTTGAAACCGGCCCAGGGGTGAGAGGAAACGGTTGAAATCGGGAAGGCGGCCGGTGAGGCCGTCGCTGATGCCTTTGATGCAATAAAACGGGATGCCGCGCATTTGGGCGAGGCGGGCGATAGCTGCGGCTTCCATGTCTACGAGATCTGCGTTGTAGGCGGAGGCCAGGCGGCGTTTTTCGGCAGAGTTGGCAACCTGGGGGCTGGTAAGAAGCCAGTGTTCGCCGGCGCCCGCATCGCAGCGAAAGCGCTCACCGGTGCGAATATCGATGACACCGGCGACATTGTGGGCGGTGCCTGGCGCGATTTCGTCTCGAAGAGCTCCGGCCCAGCCGATGGAGAAGACAAGATCGATAGGACCACCGTCCTCGATGGCGGCAAAGGCGCGCGTAGCGGCGTCCTGACCGGCTCCGGCGCAAGCGGCGATCCATTCTTCTTCCCAGTCTTCATTTTCGCCGCGCCGGGCCCAGAAGTGAATGCCGTTGCGGGTCGCTGTGCGGCCAGCCGCGCACGAGCGGCTTGAGCTCGCCGGGCATGGCGGCGATGATGGCGGTGCGGGTCATGCGTGGGCCCGCTCGGCCGGAGCAGGTGCGTAGCCGTGGGCGCGGAACCATTCGATGGCGGCGCGCATGGCGGGGTAGACAGGGACAATGCGAAAACCCAGCTCCTGCTCGGCGTGCGCGCTTGAAGCGTACATCTTCTTGCGGCCCATGCGCACTTCTTCGAGCGTGGCGCGGGGCTCGCGGCCACGGATGCGGCCCGTGATCCACTCCTCGAAGAAGGCGTAGGTGGCGGCGATGGCGAAGGGGATTTTGACCGTGGGCGAAGGAATGCCGGTGATGGCCGACATCTTATCGAGAATCTGCTTCAGGGTGAGGTTTTCGCCGCCGAGGATGTAGCGATGGCCGGGCGTGCCTTTGGTGAGGGCGAGAACGTGGGCGCGGGCGACTTCAGAGACATCGACGAGATTCAGGCCGGTGTCGACGTAGGCGGGAAACTTGCCGTTGAGAAAATCGACGAAGATGCGGCCGGTGGGCGTGGGCTTGGCGTCATTGGGGCCGATGGGCGTGGTCGGGTTGAGGATGATGACGTTCTGGCCGTTCTGTGCGGCGCTGACAGCTTCCTGCTCGGCCATGAATTTGGAGCGCTTGTAGTGGCCCACCATGTCGGCCAGCGAGACCGGCGTGTCTTCGTTGATGACGATGCCGTCGGTGCGGAAGTGCATGGTGGCGACCGAGGAGGTGTAGACGAAGCGCTTGACGCCGGCCTCGCGGGCGAGTCGCAGCAACTCACGCGTGCCGTCGACGTTGGCACGGTACATGGCCGCGGGATCGGGAATCCAGAGGCGGTAGTCGGCGGCGACGTGGACGACGGCGTCGATGCCCGACAGCGCGGGCTTGAGCGAGGCAGGATCGGCGAGATCGCCGATGTGAGTCTCGCCATGAATGCCTTCGAGATTGGCGAGATTGCTGGATTTGCGGACCAGCAAACGCAGGTCGGCGCCTTGGGCAGCCAAGGCTTGGGCTACGTGATGGCCGACGAAGCCGGTGGCGCCTGTAAGGAAGACTTTCATAGCCTCTGAATCTCTAAGGCCATCTTAAATGGCCGTGCAGTATCGCCCGATTCCAGTGGCAAGCGGACAAATTCGGCAAATAATGCAAGACTGCATTACAATGTGAAAGTGGGAGTTGTTATATGGCTATCGTAAGCACGACGTCACGGGGACAGGTGACTTTGCGGAAGGAGATCTTCCAGCACGTTGGAGTTAGACCTGGGGAAAAACTGGAGATCGAGCTATTGCCGGGTGGCGAGTTCCGGGGCCGGGCGGTGCGGAAGGGACGCAGCATCAGCGAGCTTGCCGGCTGCCTGAAGGGCAAGACGAACGGCGTCAAGTTGACCATTGAAGAGATGAACGAGGCCATCGGCGAAGCTGTCGTCGAAGAGTTCCTGAGAGGTGTTCGGCGATGAGGATGATCGCGGACACGAATGTTTTGTTGCGCTTTGTTCTGGGCGACGATGTGGAGCAATACAAACTCGCGCTCGATACCATGGAGAAGTCGGAAGCTGTGGCGATAACCAACCACGCACTCTGTGAGATGGCGTGGGTTCTGCGCAGCCGCTATGGCGTTTCGCGTTCTGCGATTGCGGCAACGATTCACGGGCTGCTCGAGACCAGGAACATTGTGCTCGACTCAGCCACGGTCAATGCCGGATTGACAACGCTCGAGGCCGGCGCGGACTTTGCCGACGGCGTGATTGACTACGAAGGCCGCTGGCTGGGCGGCGACACGTTTGTTTCTTTCGACAAAAGGGCGGTTCGGGCGGTGGAGAAGCAGGGGAAGCAGACGCGATTGCTGGCGTAAGCGGGAATCAGGTCTTTACTCCAGCGTCTCCGGATGCAGCGTGATGTTCTTTTCGCCAGCGGCTTTCGTTTTGTTCCAGGCTTTGACCCAGTCCTCCAATGCTTGCCTGTGGCACGACCTTCAGCGGTGAATTCGAGGCGGGCAACTTGGCGTAGCTCTGTAGCCTGCTATTGCGCGCAGTGGAAGCTAGTGGCCAGATTCGGATCGCCTGAGCCGCTGTATTGCGGCCAGCCAGGGTACTCGCAGAGAGGCCGCGCTCTGCCGGCACCAGTTTGCGATGAATCTACGACCACCTGATTTGCCGGCGGCGCGCCGTTTTCGACCCAGTTATCGAGCGCGGTCAGCGAATCCCAGAGGACACGAAACGCCCCATCGCCGTGGCCGAAACCGGGCACCATATAGAAGCGTACGAACGAGGGCAACTGGGCTCCATAACGGCTCTGGAGGCTGCGATAGTACGCCACGGTGCTGCCGGGCGGGATTGCCATATCGATGGCGCCGTGCATCAGCAGGAGTTTGCCGCCGTGTTTGCGAAAGTCGTCGAGGTTTGGGCTGTTCGCGTCGACGATCGCGGCGCCGCTGCGGAGAGCATCGGCATGATCGGCGATGCGGAACTTGAGCGAGTCATAGCCCGGATCGTGCAGATAGATGAAGCGGATGGCCTGATCGGCCATCAGGAAGACAAGCGCATCGTCGAATGTGGGCGGAGATGCGGGTGGAACGCGATTACCGAGCCCAAAGAGCGTGCCCGGCGCGAACGCGCCTTCAAGAACCGGCCATCCGGGGAAGGTGCGCATTCCGCCGATCTCGATGCCGAATTCGGCGGGCTGGGCGATGGCCCGAACCGCCGCGATCTGTGCGTCGGAGAGGCAGGAAGAACCGGTATCGGATCCGCCGGGGCAGCGTAGGGCGCGCACGTCGAAGGCGGAGCGGCAGGCGGGCACATTTGAGACGATGCCATCCTCGAGTCCATCCAAGGCGTCGCATTTTGCCACGACGGCCTGGTTGAGAGTCTTGAGTTTTTCGGCGCTGAGCCATGCGCCTGGCTTGTTGTAGATCGCCTGGGAAAGCAGCAGGCCGCTCAACTGTAGCTCCGTCAAGGCGTAGGCGGGATGAATGGCGACGACGCCGTCGTAATCGGCCCCATAGCGCTGGGCAACGATGAGGCCCTCGTGTCCTCCCTGCGAGTTGCCGTAAAAGTACATTCGCCGGGGAGCATGGCCGTAGTAGCGATCGATGATGACCAGCGCGACATCGTGGGTCTTCTTGAGCTGCGCGCCTCCGAAGTTGACCAGAGCTTCGTGATTCATGGCAAATGAGGCATCGCCGGGGGCGGAGCGCGGGTTGCCGGTGCCGCCCGCATGGCCGGAGTCGCTGCCGAATGTGGCGTAGCCGAGCCGAACCGGCTCGCGATCGTGCGGTAAGAAATTGGGATTGCGGCCCGATACCAGGGTGCCATCCCAGCCGCCGCCGCCCAGGTGGAGCGCTTTGTCATTCCACTGCGATGGAAGATTGATTTGGAAGTTGATGGGGGGAGCAGCAGGATCGACCGGAGCAATGGCGCCCTTCACGACGCAGACAGGCTGCGCGTCCCCTTCGGCCTTTTCGACTCCGCTGAGACGACGCGCGCGCCGCGAGTGGGCAGCGCGATGGCGGCGCTGTTCACGGTGACGCCGACGAGAGAAGAGCACTCAACGACCGGCGCTGCCGGCGCTGAAAAACCTTGAATAGAGGCTACGCAGAAAAGCGCGCAGCACGCTGAAATCGCGGGCAGTTTCATGACGAACTGAATTATACATGTGCGTTTGTACGGGGGCGGCGTGAAGACGAGCCTGTTCGCAGCAGGATTGGACGGGAGCTATTCCAGCGTGTCGGGATGCAGCGCGATGTTCTTTTCGCCGGCGGCTTTCTTTTCGTTCTAGGCCTTGACCCAGTCTTCCCAGTGCTTGCCGGCGGCGCGGTCTTTGCCGGTGAATTCGAGGCGGGCGATCTCGGCGTAGCTGACTTTGCGCTTTTCGGCGCGGTGGGCGTGAAGTACTGGACCCAGGAGTCGGCGAGCGTGGCGCCGGTTTGGCGATTGAAGATGTAGGCCTCGATGCGCTCGCCGGATTTGAGCGTGAGCGTGACGTCGCCGCGATAGTCGAAGGCCTTTTCGAGGGCCTGGCGCAGGTCTTCGTCGCTGGCCAGCGCGGGAACCCAGCCTTCGAGCTGTTCGTGCTCCGCGCCGGGAGCGAGTTCGAGAGCTTCGATCTGTGCGAGGGTATATTTCTGGACTTCGGCGGTCATAGTTTCCTTAGCGAGTCAGCAAGTCAGCGGGTTAGCAAGTCAGCGCGGTTTCCCATGTCCCCAAAAGCGAGGGACATGGGGCACCCGATCTCTAGAGTTCCAGCTTGGCCATTTCGCGGTCGGGGTGCGCGATCTGCACCAGGGACGGCGGGCCGCTGGGCATGGGCTCGTTGAGCAGGTTGAGCGCGTGCTGGTCAGGATAGAGCGAGAAGGTGCCGCGAATCATGCCCCAGAAGCCGCTGAGCGAGCCAAAGCCATCCATCACCGCCGAGGGCTCGTAGCCGCAACTGACCATGCAGTTGGCGCACTTGGGATTGCCGCTGGCGACGCCGTACTCTTCCCACTTGGTGGTTTCGAGCAGTTCCTTGAAGGTCTCGGCGTAGCCGTCCTGCAGCAGGTAGCACGGGCGCTGCCAGCCGAAGATGTTGTAGGCGGGCGAGCCCCAGGGCGTGCACTCGTAGTTGCGGTCGCCCATCAGGAATTCGAGAAACAGGGGCGACATGTTGAACTTCCAGGTCGGCTTGCGGTTGGACAGGATGGCGCGGAAGAGGCGGCGCACGCGGGCGCGGCCCAGGAAGCGATTCTGGTCGGGCGCCTTCTCGTAGCTGTAGCCGGGCGAAAGCACGATGCCCTCGACGCCCATCGCCATGACTTCGTCGAAGAAGGCGCGCACGTGGTTGGGATCGGCGCCGTCGAAGAAGGTGGCGTTGGTGGTGACGCGGAAGCCGCGCCTGACGGCCTCCTTGATGCCTTCGACGGCGATGTCGTAGCCGCCCTCGCGGCAGACGGAGAAGTCGTGATCCTCGCGCTGGCCGTCGAGATGGACGGAGAAGGTGAGGTACTTGGAGGGCGTGAACTCCGGCAGGCGGTTCTTGAGTTCGAGCGCGTTGGTGCAGAGGTAGACGTACTTTTTGCGCGCGACGAGGCCGTTGACGATCTCGACGATCTGCGGATGCAGCAGCGGCTCGCCGCCGGGGATGGAGACCATGGGCGCGCCGCACTCTTCGACCGCGGCAAAGCACTCCTCGGGCGTGAGCTGCTTTTTGAGGATGTGGGGCGGATATTGCACCTTGCCGCAGCCGGCGCAGGCCAGGTTGCAGCGGAAGAGCGGCTCCAGCATGAGCACAAGCGGATAGCGCTTGTTGCCGTTGAGCCGCTTCTTCAGCACGTAGGTGGCGACCGTCCACATCTGGGAGATCGGAACTGCCATCGATTCGTTTTCCCTCAGGGGCAGAAGCCCCTGCTGTTGCTTAGCTCGTAGCCGGCAGCTAAGTCAGCCCGGTCAGCTTCGAAATTCTCATTGCCCTTGTAGTCAATGCGCCAAAGCACCAGCTGCAGCGGCTACAGGCTACCGGCTTCAAGCTGCTGTCGTTGCGTTCCATGGCCCGCTTGTAGGTGGTGAAAGCGAGCAGCGGGAAGTACTGGCGGTACATCGTGTAAGCCAGATAAAAGACCTTGGGGAATCCGGTTCCGGTAATGATGGCCTGGCGCGTGGGCCCTTCGCCCATCGACTCATCCCAACTTCCGTCGGCGCGTTGGCGCTCGAGCAGCCAGCGCACGCCCTTGGCGATGGAGTCGGAGCGGTCGTCGCCGGCGGCGAGCAGGGCGAGCAGCGCCCAGGCGGTTTGCGAAGGCGTGCTGGGACCAACGCCGCGCGTGTTGGGATCGTCGTAGCTGCCGCAGGTTTCGCCCCAGCCGCCGTCGGGATTCTGCACCATGCGAATCCACTCCGCGGCCTGCTGGATTTGCGGCTCGAGATGGTCGATGCCGATGGCATCGAGGCCGCGCAGCACCAGGAACGTGCCGTAGATGTAGTTGACGCCCCAGCGGCCGAACCAGCTTCCGTCGGGCTCCTGCTCGCTGAAGATGAACTTGATGGCCCTCTGCACGCGCTTGTCGTCGCGCGTGTAGCCGTAGGTGGCCAGCATCTCCAGCATGCGCCCGGTAATGTCCACGCTGGGCGGATCGAGCATGGCGTTGTGATCCGCGAAGGGGATGTACTGGAAGATCATCTTGGTGTTGTCTTTGTCGAAGCTGCCCCAGCCGCCGTTTTTGCACTGCATGGCGAACTCCCAGCGGATGGCGCGCTCGGCTACCTGATGCTGATAGCGCTCGCGGGGATTGTCGACCTTGCTCAGCGCGAGCAGAACCTGCGCCGTATCGTCGGTGTCGGGATAAAACTCGTTGTTGAACTCGAAGTACCAGCCGCCGGGCTCGGTGTTGCGGACCTTGACGGCCCAGTCGCCCTTGTGGCGGACTTCTTTGGAAAGCATCCAGTCGACGGCCTTGATCATGCGCGGATCGTTGCGCGGCACGCCGGCCTCGCCCAGCGCATAGACGGCCTGCGCCGTATCCCACACCGGGCACACGCAGGGCTTCATGCGGAAGGTGGGCTCGGGCATCTCGGGCGTGGGCGGCTGCTCGATGCCGAGCTTTTCAAATTCGTCGCGGGCGCGGATGACCTGAGGATCGTCCTCGGAGTAGCCCAGGCAGCGCAGCGCGATGATGGCGTTGAGCATGGCCGGATAGATGGCGCCGAGGCCGTCGGTCATCTCCAGGCGTTCGAGCATCCACTTTTCCGCGCGCTTGAGCGCCAGGCTGCGCAGCGGGCGGATGTGAACCGCCTCGAACCAGTGCGTCATGCGGTCAAGAGCCAGAAAGAAGTTGCGCCAGGAGAAGAGATGCTTGCGATCGATGCGCAGGCGCAGGATGGAGTTGGCGCGGCCGCCGACGAATAGCTCGTCGATGCCCTGCTCCGGCGGAATCTTCTTGAAGGGCTTTTTGGCGTAGATGATGGCCAGCGGAACCAGGATGGAGCGCGACCACGACGAGATCTCGTAGATATTGAAGTAGAACCAGTTGGGAAAGAGAACGATCTCCGGCGGAATGGCGGGCACCGCGTCGTAGTCGTACTGGCCGAGCGCGCAGAGATACATTTTGGTGAAGGTATTGCACGCCACCACGCCGCCGTGGGCCAGAACCCACTCGCGGCACTTGGCCAGGCGCGGATCGTCCGCGCCCATGCCCATGAGCTTGGCGGAGAAGTAGCACTTGACCGAGAGCGAGATGTTGCCCGGACCGCCGGGATAGATGCTCCAGCTGCCGTCCTCGTTCTGGTAGCGCATCATCTCGGTGAGCGCGCGCTTGAGCCGGCCGGGATCGCCGCTTTCGAGCAGCGTGTGAAGAAAGATGTAGTCGGCCTCGAGCATCGAGTCGGCTTC
>CAWCXX010000042.1:0-71428 GCA_963799445.1 uncultured Acidobacteriaceae bacterium
TAAATCTCCGACTGTCGATACAGAGGCAAGTGATCTGCGAATTTCGAAACCAGCACGTGGGCCAGCAGCCCTGGTCCGGCAAGGCCACGCTCAATCGGACGGGATGGCGCGGGCGCTTCAACCACGCGCTCACAGCCACTACAGGCGAACTTCGGCCGCACGTGGCGAATGACCTTGAAGCTGTCGGGGATGTACTCCAGTTGTTCGGAGACATCTTCGCCGAACTGGCGCAACTGGCCGCCGCAGTCGGGACAGCAGTCACCGTGAAAAGCGTGGCTGACAACCTCCCGCGGCAGATGCTCGGGCAGCGGCTTGCGCCGGGATCTCGTCTTAGGTTCCGCAGCCGGTAGCACTCGCTCCACGGCGGCTTCCATCTCGGCCTGCGAGGACTCCAGCTCTTCCAGATGAAGTTCGAGCTGCTCAAGCTGAATAACGATCTTCTCGCTCTTGATGCCGAACACCCTGCGCCGCAGCTTCTCGATGACCAGCTTCAGATGCTCGATCTGCTCGCTGCTGGAACGCCGCAGTTCCGCGAGCTCGTCTGAAAGCGTCTGGCGCTGTTGTTCGATCTCCGCATCCCTGGATGCAATCTCAGCTTCCCGGATTGCGATCTCCGCATCCCTGGCTGCGATCTCGGCTCTCTGGGCGGCGATCTCAACTCGATGTCGAATGGCCAGCGCCTTCAACGCTTCCACATCGAGCGAATCGAGATCGGGGAGCGATGCGCAATCCATGGACGCAGTATGCCATGAAGATGCGAGGAAAACTGGTACGAAACCCGCATGAATACAGGGGAATCACACTTGTCACTCACACTGCGAGCTGCGGCGCCAGGTGCCTCTCGGCCGCCGCCAATCAATGCCTTCCAGAAGCATCGAAAGCTGCGCTCGCGTCAGGCAAACCGTACCTTCGGTGGCCTGCGGCCAGATAAATCGTCCTCGTTCAAGATCGCTTGGCAAACAGACACAAGCCGTCTCCGTCCCACCACAAAAGCTTCACAATGTCGCCTCTGCGTCCTCGAAAAACAAAGACGTGTCCGGAGAACGGCTGCTGTTCGAGCACCGTCTGCACCTTCGCACTCAGGCCATCGAAACCACGACGCATATCGGTCACCCCAGCGGCGATCCATATCCTCGTTCCGGTGCGCAGTTCGATCACTTGCGCAAACTCTCCAGGATCGATCGCAACAGCGCCCGATCAGCGCCGCTCTCCACGCTGATCATCACCCTGCCTGGAAACTCGATGTGAATCGCGCCGCCCGGTGTCGGCTGGCTCTTCACGGCAACTCTTCCAGTTCCGTTGGCCGACTCACAGGGAGCAGAGAGCATGACTGGAAGCAGCGCCGCCGCTGCCGCCGCCGGCTCGTTCAGTTCGCCCCGCTTCAGCGCACGACGCCACTTGAACACCTGGTTCGCGTTCACACCGTGCGCACGAGCCACCAGCGCCACACTCGCACCGGGCTCAAAGGTCAACTCCGCAATCCGCCGCTTCTCCGATACGGTCCGCCACCGGCGGACCGGTCGTACCCTACCTGCTTCCTCTGCAACACCCATGACGGCATAGTCCGACTCCCACCCAACCCCACGCCAGAGGGGAACTCGGGCTTTCAATTACCCACAAGTTGGACTCCGATCATGATGCCGAGTTCGATGTCGGTTAGTCGGGAGAGGCCTCTCCAGATGACGGTGTTGCCGGGCGGAGGGTCGTGGGTGCGCGCGAGGTAGCCACCGAGGCGTGCCAGTTTGACGATGTAGCCTGTGATGGAGGCAGTGGCGTGGCTGCCGGGCTTGGTAGGAAGCAGTTCGTCAAGCAGGTACTGGTCCAGTTCATTGAAGGCTTCGTCGGGCGAGGCGGCAGGTGTAGTTCGATTGAGCATCGTGATCCAGAAGATGCGCCAGCTCAGGATGCAGAGGATGGCGATCAGGTTCACGAGCCGCTCGGCCGTTCTCAACTTTGCTTCTTCGGCGCGGCACCCGGACTTGAGGATCTTGTGGAAGGTCTCGATCTTCCACCTTTGTGCGTACCATTCCAGCTTTTCGATAGCGTCGAGGCAGGAACGCACCGGCAGGTCCGTGAGCAGTTTCCAGTCGATTTTCTCCCGGTCTTTTGGCCTCGTTCTCTCAGTGGCATGAATGGCGGTGAGGAACAGCTCCGGATAATTCTTCTGCTTGCTTATCGGTGGACGAACCACCATGCGGCGAAAGCGCAGTTCGAGCACCGCGGTACTCAACTCGCCTCGTCTGTTGCGTACCTGAAGCGAATGCAGGCCACGCAACTCTGAGTTCTTCATTTCAGCGGCCACTGTGGTCGCGCCCTCTCCAGCTAACCGGTCAACGCAGGTGCGCACCAGGAAATGCGTGCCCAGTTGCTGCGCCAGGCAGAACAACTCATATATGTCGCTCTCGCGATCCCCGATATGAACGCAACGCTTCGGATCACCCAGCAACTCCGTCGACTGGCGTAGGTTCTCCAGCCAGCGGATGCTCTCCTTCTTTTCGATCGGTACACGCGTGGGATTGATCCTGCGCTTCAGAGCGTTCGCGCCATGAAACTTGTCTCTGTTCCAAAACTTGATCGCCGCGAGCCCGAGAGGCAGGCCCTCACCCGTGGTCGCCAGGCTGGAGTGCATGAGGATGCCGCAACTGGTGTAGTAGCGAGGCGGACCAGGCTTTCCGGCAGAAGTAGGAAGCTTCTTCAGTATCCCGATCGACGCCGTATCTTCATGACGATAGGAAAACTCCGTCGTGTCGTGAAGGATCAGGATGGGAAAACCCTTCGCCGCAGCGAACCGATCTCGCGTGGAGGAAAAGTGACCAGCCAGAATGTTGGCTTCGCTGATCCGCTCATTGCCAAAGAAACGATAGGCGGCCTTCGTGTTGGCCCAGTCCTGGCAAGCCCACGGCGTAGCCGCGCCCACTTTGCTCGACAGTTGCTCCAACAGCTGTCGCAGTCGCTTGCCGTGGCGCACATCCTCAAACTCGCATCCCACCACCTCATTGTCTATCCATGCATCCGTTCCTGCCTCATCAGATGCTCTCCGACGCTCGACACCATCCAACACCGGCTTCTGGCTCATGGCTTCCACTGCGCCATAACCCACTTCTCAATGTAAGTACCTGACTTGAGGCGGAATACTGGGTATCAATACTCACTGGGATTCAGTGCACAATTGTGGGTAATTGAAAGGAACTCGGGACGCTTACGCATGTTGTGGGGGTGCAAGTCCCTACAGGAAAGGAAGCAGCGAATCCATCCTGACCTCGAGTCTTGCGGGCACCACTGTGAAGTGTTACCTGAAGCGTAGATAGAGGCATTGGTGGGCCGGGCGATTGAGCTTTGAAAAGGCGGAAGATCAGGATGCCGACTCCCTTCCGAGTTGGAGGAAGGCAACACGGCAGCTGCGTTACACGCGAGTGGCTGTCCGGTCCTGCGTAGTCTAAGAACCCGCGCGCGCTAATCCAACAACATGCACGAGAACCGGGAGATCTCCAGCACGCCTTTGTCTAACGACCAAGGCCGGTCTGCGAAGGCCATAAACCATAATGCAGACGTGTACGTGCCGGAGAAGTCACACTGTGCCGTAGTACCTGTGAACCAGCCGAACAAGGAAGCAAAAGCTTCTGCGGAAGTTGGGGAGGGACCTCTCGCTCATCAGGCGTCAGTGGCGGACGAAAGAAAGTAGCGAGGGAGCGGTTCAGGTCGGCTCGTTGCAGCCATGCCGCTGCGGCGTAGGGCTGGTGTAGCCGGGCTCATTAGGCGGCCGGTGACTACTGCCTATTGAGCCTGGACTTCCTGTTCGAGTCGATGAGCCCTTATCGTCCTGTATGCTCTCATTCCGAGGAGAAATCCATGCGAAGAACACCCCGAAGTTTGGCAGATGCACGTGAAGAATTGGTGCAAATTCAGGAGGAGTTAAAGGCAAAACGGAAATTCCAGTTGAATTTCAAACTGTTGACCGCCAGACCCGGTAACCACCTTGTTAGGTGACTTTCATAACCTCTTGGTTATTTTGGTTGCATTCACTTTCCACCCGATAGTCGCATTTACTTTCCGCCCGAGAGGAGTAATCGTAGGGGAAAAGCAGGCAATGTGCCGCGACCTGAGGTTTGGCAGTGCATTTCGCGAACGAGGTATCGCAATGACGACCATGGACTCAAGAAATGGAAGGCAAGCGAGAATCCTCGTCGCCGATGACAATCAAGCGATTGCATTGACCTTAAGCGCAATTCTGGAAGAGCAGGGATACGAGGTTGCCACAGCATTCAGCGGCGAGGAAGCGGTGACGAAGGCCGCATGGTTCATCCCGGACCTATTGGTGTCCGATATCTACATGAAAGTAATGAACGGGGTTGTAGCCGCAACCCGGATCACGGCTAAACTGCCCCAATGCGGCGTGCTTTTTCTTTCCGGCCTCGCCACCATGTCCGAAATATTGATCACCGCTCCCGAACGTCTGGTCTATAGCTTCATCTCAAAGCCGTTGCAGACAGTCGATCTGCTCAACGCGATCGCATACAAGTTATCCGCCACTACCTGCAATCGCATTTCTGGAGAGACTTCCCGCTCTTCCCCTGATTGCTGGAGGTATTATGGACTTCGTTGATAGAGAATTGACGTGCATCGACTGTGGAGCCGGTTTTGTGTTTACAGCGGGTGAGCAGCATTACTTCCAAGACAAACAATTTAAGAACGACCCGAAACGCTGTAGGCAATGCAGGGCGAAGCGCAACGGTAGTCCCCGAAAGCCCGTTCGCTCTGAGATCAGAACAACGTGTGCAGAATGCGGATCGGAGACTACGGTTCCCTTCATACCCTTTCAAGGGAGACCTGTACTCTGCCTTTCTTGTTTTAAGAAAAAACAGCCGCAATTTGAACCCGCAGAGCTTCAACACGACAATGCGGCCTGTGACCGCTTAGCGGGTGCGGTGATCTCATTCCCGACGGCGCAAAGGTAATCGGCCAGTTTGAATCCACAGGCTCTTTGACCGCTTCTCGGATGGGTCTCAGGAATGGCAACTCCTCCACGACATATCCGGCTATTGTCCCATCGGAGAACGTTATAATCACGCCGTCCACGCCGTCCTTTTCAACCCTCAGTATGCGTATATCCTTGGTCATGGCGGTGAGGATACCCGATGGCTCTGATCTTGAGGAGGCATGGAGCAAGTATAGGGGAATTAAAGGTGAAAGTGATTCCCCGGTCACACCACTCCCAATATCCATCCCTCGATGGCGGCGACTTCTCGTTCGTCAGGGATCAGCGGCGGATGAAAGAAAGCTCCGAGTGAGCCATTCCGGTCAGCCCGTTGCAGCCATGCCGCAGCGGCGTAGGCGGCTTGCTCACCGCCGTCCCGGTCATCTCTCGGGAAACGCCGCGTACACAACGACGGATAGACCTCGGCAACGACCGATTTGCCGGGGCAGTACAACAGCGCGAGAACGGGTGCCCACTCAGAACCCGACGCGCACGGCTCGGGAAACAGGAGCATGAATGGAACACCCGTTCAGGCTGCGCGGCGATTCGCCTAAGCTACTTTTTTGCCGGTGTCGGCGGAGCATCCTCGTTGCCTATGTCCGCAACTACCTTCCAACTGCCATCGGCCTGCTTCTTGAAGACCGCGACGTACTTGCCTTTCATCGTGAGCACCTTCTTTGTTTTGGGGTCCGAAAAGGTGTAGGTCATGGTGCCCTGACTGTAGCCAAGGTCTCCCGACTTCGCGACATCCACCTTGTCCGACGCGAACTCGAAGGCGAAGTTCTTATCCCCCAGCATTGACTTCCATACGGCTTTGATTGCCGCTGTTCCGTTGGCTACGGGGGCATCTGGAATGAAGAGAGATGCGTCGTCGGCATACAATGCAGCGACCTTATCCGCATCCTTGCCGACAACGGCCTGTCCATAGCCGGTTTCAACATCGCGAATCGCTTTCACGTCCGCATCGTGGGTGTCTGGAGCGAGTGGCGGCGGAGCCTGCTTGCAACCTGCAAGAATGACCGCAAGCGCAAACGCTGCGGCCCAACAGTAACGATTGTTCATTGTGTCCTCCTTTCGACACGTAACCGCACGAGTTTCGCGGTGGGGGAGGATGACCCGGGGATTCTGCATGGATTCTACTGCGAAGTGGGCTTTTGCACCGGGAATTGGGTGGTGGGAAAGCGGGGCGGAAATCAGGGCGAGTCCGGCCTTCCTTCGGAAAGCGTCATCGACGACACTTCCGTGGCTGAACTGGTTCCGGCCTCCCCGCAGCCCACGCTGGCACAGGGCACGCCGGGGTCTAGCACATTGGCTCTAATACTCAGTCATCTCACCGCCGTTCCGGTTGTTGCACGCCTAATCATCGCGACCTCCGGCTTCTCGACCGGAATAGGTCATCCACGGTGGTCTGGCTCTCTTGAGCCGTCAATTCGGTGGTGTCCTAATTAGAAACTCACATAACCCACAGGCTTTTCCACTAAACGGTGAGCACAATTGACATTCTTCGTTGAATGATTTGGCGTAGGGTCGTTCTAACCGTCGCAGTCGACTCAATCCTCAAGCAACACCTCTAATCATCCACGCAAGCAAGCTGCATTGGCATTTCCCCTCCCTCAGATTTCTCTCCCCGGCTGCGCCCCGAAGAGGAAGGCGGAGGAAAGTAACACAAAGGACGCAGCGGGGGGTATGCGGGATATCTCATTGAAAATGGTCAGTTGTTAGACCTTTTTTGTTTAAATGGCGTGATCGGAGGCTGGTTTTGTGTGCCACTTGCGTAACCACGGGTAATCGCACTGGTAACGGTGAGAATTTACTAACGGACTGAGACATAGAGCGATTGCAAGTGCAACTTGGCGAGGTTGCATGTCATCGTTAGAACATGACAGAGCACGCGGAGGTCGAATGAAACGCGCTCCGGCCGAACGCCACTATCAATCGGGTGACACTATGAAATTGAACTCGATGCAGCATATTCCCTTGGCTTCAGCCTATCTGTGTCCGAACTGCGGTAGCGTTGGTAATTGCTCGGAAAGGTGCCCGGCCTGCGCTTCGACTGCACTGCTCGGCCTAGCGAGTATCCTTGACCGGGAACCTGAAGAGGCCACTCAACCGGGATTTCCATTTTACCTCTCGGCTGAGACCCAATATAACCATGCTTAAGCCGGGGCAGCTTCCGTTGAGGCAGGAGTGGTCTTTTCCGGCGCAGCTTTCTTCGCCGTAGCCGGAGCAACCTTCTTGGCGACTGCCTTCGTAGCATTCGCAGGAGCCTTCCTCGGCTTTGCGGCTGGTTTTTTGGCTGGAGCTTTTTTCGCGGCCTCTTTAGCGGCCTTAATCGTCGCCCAACGCTTTTTCTGTGCCGCTGCGATACGCTTCTTGGCTGCTGCACTCATCCCCCGTTTCTTGGCTGGCGGTGCGGCTTTCTTCTCTGGCTTGGCAGCGATGGCTTTCACCGCCCCCTTGGTCGCCGCCCACCGCTTACGCTGCGCGGCAGCAATCTTTTCCCGAGACGCTGCGCTCAATTTCCGTCGCTTGGCAACCTTCTTAGCTGGTGCGGGTGTTTCTCTAGCTGCTTCAGCCATACCAGCCAGCAAGGCGTGGGCTTGTTGGAGCCGGGCGATCTCGGCGTCGATTTCAGCAATCACAGTTTTGATGCTCATGGTGGCTATTCTCCCGTCCCTAAGATAGCACCGGGGCGTTTCTCAGCGTCAGCGTTTTCACGCTCAGAAGCTTGCCGCCTGTTCGAAGGCATGCTGCGGCGGATGGAGGCTTTACCGCTGCCAGCCGGGTAGGTTTGGCAAGCAGGCGAAATCAATCTGGACGACGGAGGAGGTTGAGGGAGAAGTGTCCGAGAAATCGCTGCGGAATGGGGCAAATCAAGAGTCTAAGGTAATCTTCGAATGAATCTAGCGTGCTAAGAAACGCTGGTACTTGCGTTGTAGCCTATTTGCCTTCAATTGATCTGATTGTGGAAGAGCCAAGTTTGTCAATCACCCCGATACTAAGAACTGAAAGGACGGGAAACCATGAACCTGTTGTGCGTTCTTGCATTCCCGGAAATCGTCGCTCTCATCGCCATCGTGTGCATCTACACCAAGCAGATGTACAGCGGTACGGAAGAATGGAACTGACCACGACACGCCTTGCCGAATGCAAGGGTCACTGGGCATCTGAGGCAGGTAATGTGTCCGAGGTGCGAGGCATTTTGGTCAATGTTTACTTCAGTCTGGACTAGCGGGACGTTGTGGGCTCCGCAGACCCGCCCCTGACTTCTCACCTGTCACGAGCCTAGTATCTGCTGTTCCCAAAGCATTTCTCTAACTGGCTGTCTGGCAGTACCACGTCCGAAGTCGTAGGGAGGCGCATATGTTGGTCGAAACATGTAGCAGGACTTCCGGTGACACAGGACTACATGTAGGTGTCGAAAACGTTCACCGCTTTTTTCTAACGAACATCTGCGATATAGAGTTACATCTAGGTCACTTGCAAATCCAATGCAGTTTGCATCCCGATTTCTGGCGAGGCAAACCTGAGATTTTCGATGAGAGACTATCCGCTTGGCTTGAGTCGAAATATCTGCATGGCAAGCAGGATAGAACTCCCATTCGCTTAGCGATGGTACCGATAGGAATAGGAACAAATATCTTCCGCCTTAGACCTGTTTCTCTCGATGAACAGGGAAAAAGGAAGTAGGTGGATGTAGAGAAAGCTGTTCGGGTTGGTTGACAGATCACATAATCACAAAAAAACTGCGGCACGCACGATGGAACTGTTACTGGACGAGGCCGCGCGCTCTCTATACGCAACTTGACCGATTCAGTCAGTGATGGGCTCTATCAACTCGGGACGATTATTCCGAACGTTGCCAACTGCCCGGCTCACTTTCCATGCCTTCATCTCGTCAGCCGGGTATGGCCTGAGTAGGTCAACAGGCAAATGCGCCGGGTCAGCCGGAGCCATCCAGCGGCCATAGTCTTTCGGCTGCACTATCACCGGCATTCGGTGATTCGGTGATTTGCGCCACACATGCTGTCAGCGTAGAATTGCTTCACTTCCTCATTCCCTTTCGACCGGGCGGGTAGCCCCGTTGCATCACAACCGCGGCTCTCCTGCCCAGATGGGGTGGTTGCCGTGGCGTACATTGACCGAGTTCTGACCTGTATCGACTGCGGAGCCCAGTTTGTGTTTAGCCGAGAGCTTCCACCTAATACTTCGCCTCAATTACGCCGCATAGCGGCACAAAGGTCTCCAACATGCCTTCGCCAATAATCGCATCAGACATTTCGCGGGAGGACGCCGAGGACATTCTGAGTAAGTACATTACTGAGTCCACGAAACTGCAAGTGGTGCTCAGAACTGCAAGCGGATCGTCGGCGGCATTAGCAGGCAGACTCTTTCGAGCGGCACCGCCAACGCTCAAAGTGAAGTTCGACAACGCTCCTGACGTCTTTTCCTTCAATCCCGATGCTGCGCGTGGTTTCAAATTCGCCGCAGAGCACGGAAGTGACGTGCCAGACCCACTGGCTGCTGGGCATTTCTCTTCATCTCTCCATCTCATTTATCCAGACTCCATGATTTGCCTTCTTGAATTCACACAAGGACAGGGTTAGGCGGTTGCAACATCAAATTCAGACAGAACCGTGCGTCAGGGTCGAACATCATCGGCCTCCGGCCCGCTGCTGCCGAACCACGAGTTGGTCAGGCCGACCGAGGTAAACTTCGGACGGCGGGTACCGGCGCAGCTCACCGCAGAGGGGGCATTCGACCGTGACCGACTGAAATGGAAATTCCTCCCGCCCTGAGGGCACATCGCGGCGGCACCGTTTGCAGGTGACGACGAAGGTCTTGCGGCTTGATGGCGAAGGGAACATGGGGACATTATAGGCGAAGATGAGGCGAATATGTGGACACTCCAAGGTCGGGGACCTCGCTGGCCAAGGGGGCGAAAGACCTAGTGAAGGAAGGAGGCAGTGCCCCGTAAATGCCATATCAGGGGGCTGAAATACGTCCGCTAGGCCTCTTCCTAGACTGTTACTTTTTCGGTTTTGATGGTGCTGACGATGGTGCTGAAGGTGGATTTTGAATGCTTTTAGGTGCTTTTCGGTGCCGCCGATGCTCCTAGAATCAATGAGTTACAGGTAAGGGTTCGATTCGCACGGTGGAAGTCACTGGTTCGAATCCAGTAGCGCCATAAATATCACTTTTGGAATGTGGTATTTAGCGTGACCATGGAAGACGCGGAAAGCAAAGGAATAGGGGCTCTCCAACGGCACATTGAGAAAGATATGCCCCTCGGGCAGCTTGCGGCAACCACAAAAAAGACCCCCTTGCGACGGGGGTCTCTTCAGGTTGTTGGGCGGGGGTTATCCACGCGCGGATGAAATGGATGCATACGGACGCGTTCTCGGAGCCGCAATGGCCGGGGACAGTAGTTTGTTTGCGCGCGAAGAAAACGTCGAAGAGGCATGGCGGATCGTCGAACCGGTGCTGAAGAAGAACACGCCGGTTTATCAGTACACTCCCAACACCTGAGGTCCGAAGGAAGCCGCGCGCGTGACTCCGCCAGGAGGCTGGAGCAATCCCGGCGAAGAGAAAGCGATCGCCGTGGCAAGGGAGGCAGCGTGATGAAAATCGAGGTCCTCGCCGATGCCGAATCTGCGGCTCGTGAAGCGGCAAAGCTCATCGCTGAAGAGGCAGGTAAAGCGGTCACGGCTCGCGGGAAATTTGTCATGGCAGTGAGCGGCGGTAAGACGCCATGGATGATGCTTCGCAATCTCGCGCACGAGGATGTCCCATGGAATTTCGTTCACGTCTTCCAGGTGGATGAGAGAATTGCGCCGGCCGGGGATCCCGATAGAAACCTGACGCACTTGCGCGAGAGCCTTCTCACACATGCGCCGCTGCGTCCTGAGCAGATTCATGCCATGCCGGTGGAGTCGGGCGACCTAGAATCCGCCTGTACCCGCTACACGCAGGCGTTGGAGGAAATGGCCGGCGCCCCGCCGGTACTCGATCTAGTCCACCTCGGCCTTGGTCCTGATGGCCATACGGCATCGCTGGTTCCGGGCGATCCGGTCCTCGAAGTGATGGATGCCGATGTTGCGCTTACAGGAACTTACCAGGGACGGCGGCGCATGACGTTGACGTATCCCATTCTCAGCCGCTCACGTAAGGTGCTGTGGCTGGTGACTGGCGCTGAAAAGGCAGCCATGTTTGCGCGTCTTTGGGCCGAAGATCTCTCGATTCCGGCCAGCCACGTTCGCTCGGATCGTGCCATCGTTTTGTCAGATCGAGCCGCCGCGGCCCAAGTAGACATTTCAACAATCCCGTGAGCTTGCAGAGCCAGACTCACTCGTTGCATTGTTTGACCGGCGTCACATGGTGAGCACGACGCGAAATTGTGCCTTGCCGCTCATCATGCGCGCGTATGCTTCAGCAGCCTTTTCAAGCGGGTAGGTTTCGATCATGGCTCGTACGCCGCGCAGATCGGCAATGCGCAGTGTGTCCTCCGCCTCGGCAGGTGTTCCGGTAAAACAAATACGGCAGAGAGGGAGGAAAAGAGACGGAGCTGTGTCTGAAGTATCGGCTGCACGAGTGGAACATGCGGGGTCCGAAGTATTTTCCTGCAAAGTGAGCAATTTCGAACAGACATGCGCTGCTCAGGAGGCGTTTGATAACCCAAGGGGTCTCCAGATACCGAAACTCAAGTATCGCGTAGGGCTTCTGGAAGTCAAAACGGAAATTCCAGATAAGAGTCGAAGGAGGGTGTGCAAATGCCATCCCGACGATTCGACGACGCGAGCCTGAGCGCCATCTCGCCTTCCCTGCTCTCGGCTCCGCTGCAGATGAGCAGTTATGCAGCACCCTTTACGCAAGGTCACATCCTTGAGGCCGGAACCATAAGCCCGAAGGCGGAGTGGCCGGAACAGAAAGCCGTGGATTTTCGCAGCCTGGGAAGAGGCGTACGCTGGGCGCTGACAATCGAAGGCGCCGTGGCGCTTTGTATCTATGCAATTTGGCTTTTTTGGCGGTGAGCGGCACGAAGGCCGCAGGCCTTTCAGGATGGCTTGAGTTGAAACATGAGACGCCCGCTAAGATTTGTAATTCTTTTCTGCCTTGACACTTTTTGAGAGCCCCCAACCAGCCGCTCCCGCCCAGCCTGAAGCTATGCGCATAAACCATACACATTTTGTATTTCCTGAACCATATGAAAAAGACGATTGGATACGTGCTGATCAATCTGGACACGTTTGCCGCTGAGGCGTCTACGGCATTTTCGGAATCAGCGTAGACTTTTCAAGAAGCGTGCAAAGTGGCTTTTTCTTGAGGAAAAAGCCACTTGAAGGGCATGCTTTCGGTCTACAGTAGGTCCGAAAATGCGTCTAGGCCGTGGCTGTCTTCGCCACATCCTGCAGTCCGCGGGCTTCGATTTCGAATTCGCGCATTTTGTATTTCTGAATCTTGCCCGAGAGCGTGGCCGGGAATTCGGTGACGAAGCGGACGTGGTCTGGGATTTTGTAATAGGCGATCTGGCCCTGGCAAAAATCCCGGATTTCCTCTTCCGTGGCCTCGACGCCGGGCTTGAGCCGCACCCAGGCCACCACGATCTCGCCCAGCCGCGCGTTGGGAATGCCGACCACTTGCACCTCGCCGACCTTGGGATGCGTGTAGAGGAACTCCTCCACTTCGCGCGGGTAGATGTTTTCGCCGCCGCGGATGATTACGTCGCGGGAACGGCCAGTGATGTGAATGCAGCCGTCCTCGCGCATCACGCCCAAATCTCCCGTCCGCAGCCAGCCGTCTGCCTGGATCACCGCGGACGTGCCCTCCGGATCGCCGTCGTAGCCTTTCATCAGCGCGTAGCCGCGCACGCACACTTCGCCCTGCTGGCCGTAAGGCAATGCCTCGCGCGCGGCAAAATTCGATTCGGGCTGCGCCTCAAGCGACGCGATCATGATCTCGGTCTGCGGCATGGCGCGGCCCACCGTCTTGACGCGGACTTCGATGGTGTCCCCGGCATCGCTCATCGTCACCACAGGTGAGGTCTCGGTCTGGCCATAGGCAATCACCAGCTCGCGGCAGTGCATCTCGTTGAGCACGCGCTTCATGAGCTCGATGGGGCAGGGCGCACCGCTCATCATGCCGGTGCGCAGGCTGGTCAGGTTGTAGCTTGGAAAGTCTTCAAGGGCGAACTCCGCCACGTACATCGCCGGCACTCCATAAACGCTGGTGGCGCGCTCGTAGTGCACGGCCTGAAGCGTGGCCCGCGCGTCGAAGGTCCAGTTGGGCAGAATGAGGGCCGCGCCGGAGTTCACGGCCGACATGGTGCCGATCACGCACCCGAAACAATGAAACAGCGGCACCGGCACGACGATCTTGTCCTGCTCGGTGTAGTGGAAGCCCTGGGCCAGGAATAGTCCATTATTGACCACGTTGTGGTGCGTGAGCATCACGCCTTTGGGCAGGCCGGTGGTGCCGCTGGTGTACTGGATGTTGGCAATGTCGTCATTGGCGACGTGATCGGGCAGGCGGCCTTCGGCATCGAGCAGCGCCGGCCACTCAGGCGTGTCGAAATAAATCGTGTGCTGCAATTCAAGGGAAAGGCCGTGACGGGCGCGGCCCAGGATCTCCTCGTAGTCGCCGTGCCTGTCCTTGTGCCACAGGAACAGGGCCTTCATGCGCGAGCGGGTGAGGGTGAACTGCAGCTCATGCGACCGGTAGGCGGGATTCACGTTTACCAGGACGGCGCCGGCGCGCGCGCAGCCCATGTGCAACGTGACCCATTCGATGCAGTTGGTGGACCACAGGCCCACGCGGTCGCCGCGGCGGATACCGAGCGCCCATAGGCCGCGGGCCATGCGGTCGGCAGCGGCGCTCAGCTCGGTCCAGGTGAGGCGTTTGTCCTGGTGGCGCGAAGCGACGGCCAGGCGGTCAGGGTAGCGGTCTGCAGTGCGATGTAGCAGGTCGCCGACGGTGAGTTCAAGGAGCGGCCGGCTCGGGCCGCGGGCGTAGCTCTGGGACAATGGCAACTTTTCTTCGACAGGCATCCCCATACCTTTGCAAGGTGTTTTTGTTTGGTACGGAGGGAATTGTACGCCTCGGCGGGTAGAGTCCGCTTCTTGAGGCTGGCGACCCGATCCAGCCATCTCCTGTAAGCTGCCAGTTCATCAGACCCTTTGCGCAAAGTGCATGCTTCTGGACAATTCTTCCTTCGCACCGAGAAGCGCTTCAATAAGATCATGGGGTACCGCGATCCGTGGACCTTGGAAGCCACCCTAAACCCCGCGCAGACTGCATCCGCCGAGGTCGCTGCGTAGTAACATCAACCTAACCGCCGCCCGCCACTTTCAACTACGCGCGGGACATGCTCGACAACGCCACAGTCTGCTACCATCAGAGCGATGGAAACTCTCTCCCATTATGAGGGGGATTTTCGTGAGTATAGTGGCTATAGAAGAACACTGGATTTCAAAGAATTTTGCCTCTTTGTACCCAGCCCCAGGCACACCCGGACAAGATGCGCCCATTGAGAGGTTGACCAATATCGGTGAGAGCCGAATTGCCGATCTCGATAAGGCGGGGATTGACCTTCAAGTTCTTGGGCATGGCATGTTCCCTGCAACAACATCACCGATCTCTGCCATTCGATCCACTAATGATCAGGCCGCAGAGGCCGTAATAAATTACCCCACTCGCTTTGCAGCCTTTGCTGCATTACCTCTGGCCAATGCGGCGGACGCCGCTCGAGAGCTGGAGCGAACTGTTACCGAATATGGTTTCAAGGGGGCCATGATCAATGGCACAATCGATGGGCAGTTCCTAGATCATCCTCGCTTTGAGCCGCTCCTGGATAAGGCCGAGAAGTTGGGAGTTCCCCTTTACCTTCACCCGGCATACCCCGTGCCCTCTGTAAGCAACATTTACTATAAGGGAGAATTCAGCGATCTCATTAGCTACACTCTAAGTACCACGGTAGCCGGTTGGCATTGGGAAGTTGCCCTGCACACACTACGTATGATCGTTTCCGGGGTGTTTGATCGGCACCCTAATCTTCAGATCATTATCGGCCACCTCGGAGAAATGATTCCGTTCTTCTGGGAGCGTATCGAATACTGGCTTGAACCACGTGCCAAAGAGCTCGATCTGCCTGTTCGCGAATATTTTTTCCGCAATATTCATATCACGACTAGTGGGTACGCCACCAATCCGCCCTTCGAGCTCGCCTTGAAGGTATTTGGCGCCGACCGAATTATCTTTTCGGTGGATTATCCATTCAACCCAATTGACCCTGCAATACGGTTTCTAAAAAACCTACCGGTTAGTGAGGAAGATCGAGCAAAAATCTCGAGCGGAAATGTTTCGAGCCTTCTCAAACTAAGTTAGCGGGCAAACAAGTTGACCTTGCCCTCAGAATGCGCAGCTCTTAAACTCCCTCTTTCTCGCTAATTGTCATTCAGACCCGCGTTAGGTCAGCCTGCTTAGTTAGCTTAATCGTCAAAAAAGAGAGAATTGTCAGAGTCCGTTCTCTTTGTGGGCGATTTAATCGACGTCCTGGGAGAAGGTAACGCAAGGAACTTCCTCATGATCAGAGATCCTGAGTTATCCACCGACAGATTCAACTCGAATTTGTAACCGAATCTCCGGGAGTTATCGAGATAGCGGACCCAGGAGGGCGTGAAGCAATAGAGTGAACTGCGCCGGATGGTGAACGCGAAGAGATTGCCCAACTGAAAACGCGTGGAGTAGGTGCAGGCGATTGCGTTGCGCAAGCTTCGATCCGTGACGAGGGAAACCGAGCCTTGCATCTGCACGCCCTCGATCTGTTGCCAGCGACTGGCATCCTTTGAAATTGCAATGGATACCTCAGGGTTTTGCGCGCAGTTTCTGCTGTGGAGGCTCGATCGAGAGGAAAACCAGTAGAGGCGCAGGCCGTCACCCGCAATGAAAAACAAGGGCGTGCTGCGGGGCAAAGAGTCTTCGCCCGCGGTAGCCAGCACGAGGGTGGTTTGGCTGCGCAGCAGTACGCGGATTTTTTCGAGTTTGCTCTTCACCTGTTTGCCATTCATCTGGCCGGCGAATTCGACGGGACCTTGTTACAGTCGTTCGACACATCCCAGTTGATATAGATAGGATTGCCGATGAGCCATAGCTTGCCATCGGGGCCGGCGACTTCGGCGCGAAACCAATGACGTAGTCCATCGCTCGCCCAGGGCAGAGGGACCGCCTGCTGCGCAGAAGACACATCGGCATTAGTGGGGGGAGCGATTTCCTGACCGTCTTCGATCCAGAGAACTTTCCCTCCCGCCGCGGCGGTCACATGCGCTTCAAATTGGACGGCGTCGCCTTGTGCTGCCTCAAGTAAATCGCCGCCGTGCGCGACTTGACTGGCGGTTTGCGCCGTTAGATCAACAAGCCGGTCGCGGGTTCCCGCAAGGTCGATGAAGACGTGGCCGGCGCGAATGCCGTCAAGAATCGCAGGCGTGGAGAGCTCCGTGGCGTAGACAACGGTCGTTGGGCTGCCAACGGAGCCGATTTGGTCGAGCGGCTGCATGGGACGATGATTGTCGCTGCCGCCGATTCCAGTGAGGCGGCAGCCGCGGTTGAGTTCCTTATTCCAGAAAGGCAGATCGGAGATGCCGTGCTGTTCGTCGCCGCCATTCACGGCCTCGACGCCGGTGAGCAGATGCATGTCAACGGGTGTGGCCGGCGTCCAACCGCAGCCCAGGCAGATTTCGCCGCTGGGCGAGTTGGGATGATTGATCGACGTGATAGCGCCCACGCGC
Source organism: uncultured Acidobacteriaceae bacterium (assembly GCA_963799445.1). GTDB lineage: Bacteria > Acidobacteriota > Terriglobia > Terriglobales > Acidobacteriaceae > Telmatobacter. The sequence continues at coordinate 16,756 of CAWCXX010000042.1, forward strand.
GCGGCGTCGCGCAGCAGCGCGTTAACGTCGGGAACGGTTTTGCCCCCAGGATGTGAATCGAGGCGGAAGTCAATGAAATCGGTGCTGCCGAGGAAATTGATGTGCCCCTGAAACGTTGTGATTTCGCGGCCGGGAATCAACAGCACCTTGTCGAAGTAGGGTTGCAGCTCGCGCATTGCATCGTATTGCGAAGAGGCATTGTGATCGGTGATGGCGATGAAGTCGAGGCCGCGGCGCGCGGCTGCATCGGCGGTGAAGAAGAGCGGGCAGGGAACCATCTTTCCCGTCTGGCTGGGGCACTGGCCGTCGCTGTGCGCGGTGTGCATGTGCAGATCGCCGCGGAACCAAGCCGGGGCCCCCGCGGACTGGCTCTCGTCCGTGGGGTGGGAGGCCGGGGCCCCCGCGGACTGGTTCTCGTCCGTGGGGTGGGAGGCCGGGCCGGCGCGCAGCGGCTCGCGCAACACCGCGGGTTCAGCAGCAACCGCGCCGGTCGAAGAGAGATACACATGGATGGTGTAATGCGACTCGACGTTGGCCCGAATGTTAGGCACGCCAATCAGAACGTTCCATGTGCCCGGCGGGATGGCGCCCGGCAGGCACGAGGGAGTGGCGTCCATTCGTCCGATGGTGAGCAACGATTTATTGCCGCCGCTCCAGCAGCGAAGCTCGGAGGGGTCGAGCAGGCCGAGATCGAGCGCGGTGTGCTGCTCTTTGCCGGTGTAAGCGAAGGTGATGGTGACGCGCTCCGTGCCCGCGGGCACTGGAAACGGCACGTCTACATAGCTCTGGTTTTGCGATCCGCGCACCGTGCCTTCAAGCGTGAACTCGGTCAAGGCAGGAGGCGTGGAGTTGGCGGGCTGCTGTGCTCGTGCAGCGAGAGACGCGCAGAGAACGAGACAGGAAACTGCAGCGAAGCAAAGAACCGCTCTTGCCGAGCGTTCAGGATTTCTGATCATAGGAGCCGCATCCATGCTTCTGTGCCGTTCGTTTCGCCCTGATTGGATTGCCGGCAATCGAACGAAGCGAGCACGGGCTATTATAGCCAGCCTGATCGATCCGGGCGACGCAACGAAAGCCGGACCTCGCAAGACGGGAATGAGGCGTGCCTCCCCGAGAGCATAAAATGGCATTGCCAGCCAATTCAGCTATATTTGCCAGGGAGCGCATCGTGCTTCTATCTGGGTTTATCCCGGCGAGCGCGACTAAATGAGGCACTAAATCGATCTGGCAGCATCGTAGGTGCCGGAACGTCAAGGGGTAAACCGTGAAACGAGTGGCTGTGGTTTTTGCAAGCGTGATCTTAATGGCAATAGCGTTTTCGCCCATTGCACAAGGAGAAGTGAAGATGTCGATTTGGGGGCATACCGTGGAGGGAGTTGCCGTTCCGATCTACACGCTGACAAGTGCGCAGATTGAGGTTCGTGTGACGGCATATGGAGCGCACCTGGTGAGCGTCAGAACCCCGGATCGCACGGGCAAGATGGCGGATGTTGTGCTGGGCTACGATTCGTTGCAGGGCTATCTCAACGACAGAAAGACGTACGATGGAGCCATTGTCGGGCGCTACGGCAATCGCATCGCGCTGGGCAAGTTTACCCTAAACGGAAAGGCGTACCAGATTCCCGTGAACAACGGCGCCAACGCGCTGCACGGAGGCCCAAAGGGATTCGATCAATACGTTTGGCAGGCGCAGGAAGTGCAAGACGGAGTCGAGTTCACGCATGTAAGCCCCGATGGCGACATGGGATTCCCCGGAACGCTGACCGCAAAGGTGAAGTACACCCTCAAGGGAAGCACGCTGCGCATCGACTACTCTGCCACCACCGACAAAGCGACGGTGTTGAACCTGACCAATCACGCGTACTTCAATCTGCATGGCGACGACAAGGGCGACATTCTGGACCAGCGGATTGAAATCAATGCCGACCGGTACACGCCGGTGGACGCGGGCCTGATTCCGACCGGCGAACTGGCGCCCGTGGCCGGGACGCCCATGGACTTCCGCAAGCCGGAGGCGATTGGCGCGCGGATTGACTCCGATTTCGAGCAATTGAAGCTTGCCGGCGGATACGACCATAACTGGGCGCTGGATGGCAAAATCGGCACACTGCATCTGGCAGCGGTGGTGACCGATTTCGTGAGCGGGCGCAAGCTGACGGTGGAAACGACCGAACCCGGCGTGCAGTTCTACTCAGGCAATTTTCTGGATGGAACATACACTGGCAGGTACGGCGTGAAGTATGAGAAGCACTCCGGATTCTGCCTGGAGACGCAGCATTTTCCCGATTCGCCGAACCATCCGGACTTTCCAAGTACAGTTCTGCGGCCGGGCGAAACCATGCACTCGACAACAACCTTCACATTCAGCGTGGTAAAGTAGCACCCGGTCTGGGCGCTTGGTCTCGGTACACAGCTTTTAGGGGGGAAGCAAAGATGTTTCATGCTTTGCAGTTAGAACCTGCCGACAACGTGGCCGTCTTGCTTACCGAAGTCGCAAAGGGAACAGAAGTGACAGTTCAGACACCTAAAGAACCGATGATCATCTCCTCCTTAGACGCGATTCCCTTTGGGCACAAGATCGCGCTGCAGCCGATCCCGAAGAGCGGCATGGTGGTTAAGTATGGGCGGCCAATAGGCCGGGCAACGAGTGCGATTCCCAAAGGCGGGTTGGTTGGCGCTCATAATATCGAGGGCTTACGCGGCCGCGGCGATCTTGCAAGGGAAAAAGGCGCATCCCTATGACGACATTTTTGGGGTTTCCTCGCCCAGGCGACACGGCTGGAACACGAAACTATGTTCTGATCGTACCGGCGGGCAGCCAGCTTGGCAGCGTCTTGACCCGTGTAACCCAATACGTGACGAGAACAAAAACAGTGCTGACTGGCACCGACGCCGGACGCACGAAGCAAGACCGCGAGAGGATGTCCCGGATTCTCGTCGGCCTCGCCAAGAACCCCAACACGTATGCGACGATCGTGCTGGGCGAAAAGAAAAACCATGGTTACAGCGAACTTCGCCCTGACACACTTGCGCATGAGATTTCGAAGGCCGGCAAACCGGTCGAGGTGCTGACGGTCGAAGATTCAGACGGCATCGAGCGTCTGGTCGGGGATACCACTGACCTCGCGCGCCGTTTCGTTCATCAGGCATCCCTGGTGCGGCGCGAGCCGGTCTCGCTCGCTCATCTTAGTGTCGGGGTCAAATGCGGCCGATCGGACGCGACCAGTGGGATTGCCGGAAACACGTGTTTCGGAAGAGCTATGGACCTGTTAGTTGCCGCCGGCGGCAGCTGCATTTTTTCTGAAACCAGCGAACTCATCGGTGCTGAGGACGACGTCGCGGCGCGTTGCGTGAGCGAGGCTGACGCACAGAGATTGCTGAGGATGGTACTGGAGGTAGAAGAGAGGGCCAAGCGGACCGGGGAAGACATTCGAGCGATTAATCCACTCCCTGAAAATATCGCCGCCGGACTTTCCACGCTTGAAGAGAAGTCCCTCGGCGCCATACGTAAGGCTGGGACTTCGCCGATCGTTGGCGTCCTGGAATACGCCACACAGCCATCAGTGAAAGGTTTGCACTTCATGGACGGCTGGCATGCGGCCGGATCGCTTCCCATGAGTCTGGCATCTGCCGGCTGTCAGATCGTGGTGTCTCAGCTCGGCGGCGGCGACCTGCCTAACCATGACGCGCCGGTACTCGCCATCAATGCCGGCGTCGTCGCGCCCGTCATGTCAATTACCGGTAATCCTCGCACCGCGGTTAAGGCAGAACGCAATATCGATTTTTCTTCAGGGGCAGTGATCACGAGAGAGTCCACTATCGACGAGATGGGCGAAGCGCTATTCCAGAAGATCATCTCGATTGCCTCGGGCGAACTCACGAAGGGCGAAACCGTGAGGTACTCGGACCCTGTTGAGCCCTATTTCTTAGGGCCCGTGTTTTGAATCGACCGCTACCGTGGTGTAGTGACCAAGGGCGGAACTCGCGCTGCTTTTTTGCAGTAACAGAGCGTCGTGAGGAAATGCGCTAAAGAACAAAATTTGCCCCAGCGCTACGGCGCGTTGCCCACCTGTGGAAAAATGCCCCTACCCCCTACCTTTTAGGGCCAAAGTCGTCAGCTGTTCTTTTTGATTTTTTGTGCTTCCCTCCCTCTAATCTGCCAATGGTCCAATCGGCCAGAATTCTTTAAGAACAACTTCATTTGCGGGGACGGTGGCGTTCTTTTTAATGTATCTCAAGCCTTCCGGTGTCTTTCTCCACAGCTGCCATACGTATCCGGTTCGGTGCACGGTATTCGGGTCAAAATCGGAGCGAAAAGCAACACACCACGCGACTACTGGAAGAAAATATGGATCGGGATGAGCTTTATCGGCAGAGGCTCCGGGGAAAAGGTTAGCGATGCTCTTGACCATTTCTTGCGGACTCCACCCCTCGTTGATGATTTCTGTGTAAGGTTTCCCAGGGAAAATAGTATATGTAACGCCTCTGTTGTGGGGGTTTGCCGAAACATCACGCGCGGCGTCGCACGTCTTTTTCAGTTCCGTCCATGGGTCGGGAGTCAAGAGAATTACTTGGAACGTATCTTGGACGCTCGCAACGCGGACGGCTGGAGAATGGCCAATATTGGAAGTATCCATCTGTATCGCAATTCGGCCTTCGCCCAGTGCGTTGACCGTCCAATCGCTCTTGATTGTTGGCGTCAAATCCAACCAGGGGCGATTGTTGGCTGTCAAAGTAGCTTCGGCAACATCGGCGCTTTTCATAGCGGCACGCGTCGCCTCGGTCATCTGCCCAAATTGGCTCCAGTAAATACAAGCGATTGTGGTGGTAGCGACAAAAGTCGCTACACTGGCACCAGCGATGATCCATTGATGAATTTGAATATTCTGGAGCTTGATCCAACCCCAAACCTCCGCCGCAAGTTTCTTGAGTTTTTCTGCTTCATCGTCGGGATAGGACTCGCCGCGATAGGGTATTTCTGTCTCATTCTTCTGTTGCCTTTTTCGCTCGACACTCGAAGACTCGGACTCGCTATGATTAGCGTGGGAGCCGGTCTGCTGGCTTTCGGGCGTGCGGTCTGGTTCATCCATTGTGCAATAACCGTAGCTCTTGACTCATGAGGGAATCATGAAACACGAATATCACAGCGGCGCCGAAGCGCGAAAGTTTTTTTGTAAGTGATTTCAAGGGGTTGCGGTGGGCCGGGCTTGACAGCGGCTCGTTTCGCTGCAACGCTGGGCTCGTCAGGCTTGACTCGCAGGTGCAGTTCGAGAGTCGTCATTGGCAAAACGAGGGGGAATCATGAACCGTTCCGAGCCGGTGTCCGGGGCACGAACCGTGCGCGCCGAAGTAAACTATGTGTCTGCTTCAACCGAGCGGCCACGTTTTTACGCCAACGATCACTCGCGTGATGTCCTGCCGCTCGATCCCCGGCAGGTGGATATCTGCGATGCGCGAACACTGCCGACACAGCCCACGCTTGCCCAAGAGGGTATCGAGCTCCTACCGTTTCCAGCATCCATAGCCAACTGGCACGATACCGAGGAGCTGACACAGAGTTATCTGCCACAGGTGCGGGCATTCATGCTGGCACTGACGGGCGCTGACGACGTTGTCGTTATGGGCCGAGCGGTGCTGAGATTCGCTGAACGTTCGGCGGAGGCCGGCAAACATGACAACTCCTTCGTCGCCGGCTTCATTCATATCGATGTGAGCGACTCTCCATCGCGGTCATTTGCGCAACAGATGGCGCCGCCGGGCCGCGCGGTGCGACGCTCATCACAGCACAACATCTGGCGCACGTTCTCCGGCGCCCCTCAGGATGTGCCCCTGGCAGTCTGCGATGCACGGACGGTTGCTGCGCATGTGCTGGTGCCGGCGGACAGTGTGTTCGACACACCCGGCCAGCCGGAATGGTCTTTCGAGTCGCTGCTGGTGCGCTATGACCCGGCGCATCGTTGGTTGTATTACTCGAACATGCAGCCGGAGGAAGCACTCGTATTTAAGCGCCACGACACGGATTCCGCGCAGCCTTGTTACGTTCCGCATACGGCGTTCCGGGACCCCAGCGCGCCTGAAGGGGCCATTCCGCGCGCCAGCGTGGAGGCGAGATCGGTTGCCTACTGGTTCGAATGAGTTCAGCTGTTGGTAATCAGGGAAGCAGGTGGCCCACCCTACCACGCATGGGGCGCCCCGTCCTACGGCAAAACCAGAGAAGGTGTGCCCTATTCAGCTTTTTTTGAAGGTCGCCGCTCCTTGGGTTCGCGGCGACTTAAGTGCAGCGGCTTCGCGTTACAGCATCTCTGGTTTTGCTATAAGCCGACACATCCCAGAAATCATTTCCCGTGGGCGCTCAACTGATCGAGCACGCGTTTCAGGTCGTCGAGCTTTTGCCCCGCTTCGGCCAGCTTGCCCTGCGAGGTGAGCTGCTGGTAATCGGCAAAATCACGGTTGGCCTGCGCAATGAGCGCATTCAGATCCGTTGCCGGCTTCTGCGCTCCGGCCGGCGCGGTTGTTGCCGCAGCTTGCGGCGTCTCTGTTACCGAAAGCGATGGCGTCGCCGATCCGAAGAGCGAAGCGAGCGCCGCCTCAAAGGTCGGCCCGTAAGCCAGCTTGTCCTGGAGCGCGAGCACAACCAGCCGCAACTCCGGCATGGGGCTGCTTTGCGCTTGCAGATAGATCGGCTCCGCGTACAAAAGCGCCTGCCCGCAGGGAATCACCAGCAGGCTGCCGCGGATGACGTGCGAGCCTTGCTGATTCCAGAGCGTGAGCTGTCCGGAGAGCTGTGCATTCTGGTCGATGCGCGCCTCGATCTGCTGCGGCCCGTCGACCAGCCGCGTCTTGGGAAAGTCGAAGACCACCGCGTCGCCGTAGTGTGCGCCGTCGCTGCGCGCGGCGATCCAGCCGATCAGGTTGTTACGGTTCAGGGGCGTGAAGGGCAGAATCTCAACAAACTCGAGTCCGCCCGCATTGCCCGCTCTCGACTCTCCGGGCAAGGTCATGAGGACGAAGTTCGGGTGCATCGCCTGCGCGGATTGATTGCCCTGGCTTGAGCCAGTTTCCGTGGCCACGGTCCACTGGTCTTCGCGGTTAAAGAAGACCTCGGGGTCGGTCATGTGGTAAAGGCCGTAGACATCGGCCTGCAGGGTTAGCAGCAATTCAGGATAGCGGACGTGCGCGCGCAGCCAGGCGGGCATCGTCGAGGCGTCTGTGAACAATCCCGGAAAGATCTGGCGCCACGCGGCGAGAATGGGGTCGGCGCTGTCGAACACGTAGAACGTGACGGTGCCGTCGTAAGCGTCCACCACCGCCTTCACGCTGTTGCGCATGTAGTTGATGGGCTGGTCTTCGAGGCTGGCCTGCGCCGAGTAAGGATAACTGTCGGAGGAGGTGTAGGCATCGATGATCCAGGAGAGCCGGCCATCGGCGCCGACCACAATGTAGGGGTCTTGATCGAAGGTGAGGAACGGCGCCAGGGCCTGCAAGCGCGCGATCACGTTGCGCCGCATCAGCAGCCGGCTCTCGGCCGTGATGTCGTCACTGAAGGGCACTTTGGTCAGGTCGCCGCGGTCGAAAGCAAGCAGTACGCGGCGCATAAAGCCGCCCATCACAATGCCGCCGCTGCCCTCGTAGGAGGAGAGATTGTTGCTCTGGCCCTGGGGATAGTTGAACTCCTGCTGGTGCGTCTTCACATAGACATCGGTGTTGGTCATCTCGCCAAAGTAGATCTCGGGCCGCGTCACGCTGAGGCCGGGCACGGTGCTTTGCACGGGCATGTTGCGTCAGGTAAAGCGTGGGCAGGCCTTCGGGCGTGAATCCGTTCACTGGATTCATGGTGATGCCATAGCCGTGGGTGTAGATGAGCTTGTCGTTGATCCAATTGCGGCTGGGCTCGGGCAGCTTGTCTACGTTCAACTCGCGGACAGCCAGCATCACCTGGCGTAGGGAGCCATTGATCTGGTAACGATCGATGTCGATGCCGGGAAAGTCGTAGTAAGTGCGAATCTCCTGTTCCTGGCGCAGTGTGTCCTGGAGCGCGCCCACGTCCCAGAGGCGAATGTTTTCGAAGCGTGGCCTGGTTGTGTTCCGGATCGGCGGCGGCGACGGTGGTGTCTGCGGGAAACTCGCTCTGTGCGAAGCGGTCGAGGCCGTAGGCTTGGCGGGTGAAGGCGATGCTGTCGGCGATATATGGCCGTTCACGGTCGAGCCGATTGGGATTGACGATGAAGGTGCTTACGTACCAGCCGGCCAGGGCGGCCACGACAAAGCACACCACCGCGGGAGCGATCGCTACAAGCAGCCAGCGCACGCGCGGCCGCAAGATGCCGCCGGCGAGGGCGATCACCGCGCCCAATGCCAGCGCCGCCGCGACGAACAACATGCCGGTCAGAGTGATGTGCGCGTCGGTGTAGTTGACTCCGTCGAAGATGGTGTGATGCTCAAACAACAATTGGAAGCGGCCGACATACTCATGGATAGCCAGCGTGAAGCAGCAGAAATCCGGCGGCAATGGAAACGCCGCGCCAGGGCAGGGAAGCTGCGGCGAAGCGTCCGTCCAGCGCGCGCCCGCCGCCTGCGACAAGCAGAAACAGCACGGCAAGCACGCACACGATCACGGCCAGCGTGAGCAGCCATCCGGCGATAAGCTGCCAGGCGGGCAGGGTAAAGAGATAGAAGGCGAGCGGCCGGCCGAAGATAGGGTCGGTAACGGTTGTGGCGGCGTGCGGCGCGTACCAATAGAGGGCCAAGGTGGGCCACGCGGACTCCATCGCGAGACCGGTGGCGACGGCAATCAGCAGCGCGGCGATGACGGCGATGAGGCGCAGCGCCTTTGCCACCGGAAGCTCAATGGGCCGGCCGGCGAAAAAGATCGTGTGCGTGTCGGGCAGATCGGCGGCGTGGCTATGGCGAAGCGCGAGGAATGCGCCGAAGAGGATGAGGAACGTGAGCGCCGCAAAGGCCGCGAAGGTCCCCCACTCCAGGCCCCAGGTCTTCCAGAAGACGCCGGCGTAGCCGAGCGAGCGGAACCAGAGAAGGTCAACCCAATAGGAGATGGCGGTGCGGCCGCCGATGAGGATCAGGATGACCGCGGCAAGAAGGAGGTAGACGAGCAAGGCGCGGCTGGCGCCGCTTGGAGTGCATCGGCCAATCGATAGTTTCGGGCATTTCTTCCGCCCCACTCAGGCGAAATGTGCACGCTGAGATACGCAAGAAGTGTACAGCGCCGGCACAGGTGGCCGCATGGAGCTTCAGATCAGATCGTTGCGGCCGGTGAGGCTCAGCTCCTTGACGATCTTGCCCACATCCTGGGAGTGGTCGCGGTGGGCGATGAGCAGCGCGTCTTCGGTGTCCACGACGACCAGGTTCTCCACGCCCACCAGCGCCACAAACTTCTTGGGGCTGAAGATGTAGTTGTCGCTGGCCTCGATGGCCATGTGGCCGCCGGCATCGGCGACGTTGCCGTCGGCGTCGCCGCGCAGCCGCGTGTCGTGCTGGTAATCGTAGAGCGAAGACCAGGAGCCGAGATCGTTCCAACTGAACTCGGCGGGAATGCAATAGAGATTCGACAGGTGCTCGCCCTTGGCGGAGCGGGGCTCGAGGACCGCATAGTCCACGGAGATGTTTTCGCACTTGGGATACGCCGAGCGAAAGACCTCGTCGAACTGCGGCGTGCCGTATGCGGCGGCGATGGTTTCGAGCAGCGGAGCGGTTTCCGGCAGGTGCTCGCGCACGGCGTTGGCCAGGGTGCGCGCCGACCACAGGAACATTCCCGAGTTCCAGTAGTAGTTGCCCGCGGCCACAAACTCTTCGGCGCGGTTCTGGTTGGGCTTCTCGATAAAGCGGCGGACGTGGAGAGCGGAATCGTCCTTGGCAAAGTCGCCGGTTTCGATGTACCCGTAGCCGGTCTCTGCGCGGGCGGGCTCAATGCCCAGCACCACGATATTTTCGCCGGCGGCAGCCACGGCGATGCCTTTTTGCAGGGCCTTGAGGAATCGCGGCTCGTCGGCGATCACGTGGTCGGAGGGAAAGACGCCCAGCACCGCATCGGGGTTTTCGCGCTCGATGAGGAAAGCGGCCAGACCGCAGGCGGGAGCGGTATTGCGGGCCACCGGCTCCTGCACGATCTGCGCGGCGGGCAGGCCGGGCAACTGGTCGGCGATCTCCTGGGCCAGATACTCGTTGGTGATGATCCAGGTTTTTTCGAGCGCAGCCAGAGGCTTGAGGCGCTCCAAGGTCTGTTGAATCATGGAGCGCTCGCCATCGAGGGCGAGAACCTGCTTGGCGCGGGCGCGCCGGGAGCGGGGCCAGAAGCGGGTGCCGCTGCCGCCGGCCAGAATCACGGGACGGAAATCGATGGCGTTCGACATTGAAGGAATATCGTACTCGACAGAGATAACGTTTGCACAGGGACGGTCAAACTATTTTCAAAGGCAAATACCCGCCGGCCGGATCGCGCGGGCACACAATCCCAGATTGTGGCAATTCCAGGGTTGCTATGCGCCATTTCGGCTTCGTGGAATCGATGAATCCGCCGGGCTACTTCAGCCCGGTCAGGAACTCTCCCATGCGGCGGGTGCCCTCGTCGATGTTCTGCTTGGTCACCGGATAGGAGATGCGGATGTGCTCCCCGGTTCCGAAGGCCTCGCCGGGCACCGTGACCACATGCGCCTCGTGAAGCAGGCGCGTGGCCAGCTCGGTGGCCGTTTTGATGCCGCCCTTGCCGAGATACGCCGAGATGTTCGGATACACATAAAACGCGCCTTCGGGCTTGGTGCAGGTGACGCCGGGAATCTTCTTGAGCGCGGCCAGCATGTAGTCGCGCAGGTCGATGAACTCGGCGCGGAACTCGGCCACGCACTCCTGCGAGCTGGCCAGCGCCGCGATCGCCGCCTTCTGCACAAAGCTGGTGGCGTTCGAGGTGGACTGCGACTGCAGCTTGCTCAGGTTGGCGGCCACCGGCTTTGCGGCCAGCGCAAAACCCGCCCGCCAGCCCGTCATGGCGTAGGTCTTGGACAGCGACCCGAGAATGACGATGTGCTCCTTGGCCCATGTGAACGAGCCGCCGGAGACCGGTTTGCCGGCATAGTTCAGGTAGACGTAGCACTCGTCCAGGAGCAGAAAAATCCCGCGCTCGTGGGCGAGGTGGACGATGCGCTCCAGGTCCGCGGCAGAGACCACCGAGCCCGCCGGATTGGACGGCGAGTTGAGGATGATGGCCTTGGTGCGCGGCGTGATGGCGCGCTCGATGGCGTCGGCGGTGATGCGAAAGCTCTCCGCCTCGCTGGTTTCGAGGAAAACCACCGTGCCGCCGGCGTACTGGATGATGTCTTTGAAGCTGACCCAGTAGGGAACCGGCAGAACGACCTCGTCGCCGTGGTCTACGAGAATCTGAATGGCGTTAAACAGCGCCAGCTTGCCGCCGGTGGTGAAGACGGCCTCGTCGACCGCGTACTCCGAACCGAAATCGCGTGGCGTGGCGCTCGATGATGGCCTTGCGCACGTCGGGAATGCCCGGCACGACGGTGTACTTTGAGAAGTTGGCCTCGATGGCGGCAATGGCGGCGTCCTTGATGTGGCGCGGAGTGGCGAAGTGGGGCTCGCCGGCGCCAAAATCCACCAGGTTCGCGCCCTGGGCGCGCAGTTTAGCCGCCTCGGCGGCCACGGCCATGGTTGCGGAAACTTCAATCCGGCCAATGCGATCGGCAAAGACTTTTGCGGGAGCGGAAACAGTCATCATACCTCCATCTTGCCAGATTTCGAGAGTAGGCGCAAAGTGCAGGCCGAGCGGGATCGAGGTCAGTTGCCGTGGTTGAGGCGCGCGCGCAGCCGCTCGAGGACATTGGGCGGAAGCAGGCCGGTCACGTCGCCATCCAGGCTGACTACCTCCTTGACCAGGCGCGAGCTGACGAACGAGTAGCGTCCGGCCGGCTGCAGGAAGACGGTCTCGATCTCCGGCGCCAGACGGCGGTTCATGAGCGCCATCTGGAACTCGAACTCGTAGTCGGAGATGGCGCGGATGCCGCGCAGCACGGCCGAGGCGCCCTGCTGGCGGGCAAACTCAACCATGAGGCCGTTGAAAGTGGCGACGGAGACATTGTCGATCCCGGCCGTAACCTCTTTGAGCATCTCCACGCGCTCCTCGACCGTAAACAGAGGGTCCTTGGCGGAGTTTCTAAGAATGGCGACGACCAGATGGTCGAAGATTTTCGATCCGCGCTCGATCAGGTCCAAATGGCCGTTGGTCGGCGGGTCGAAGGTGCCGGGATAGATGGCTTTTACAGGCATGGGAGGCTCTACGAGGATTCTAGCAGCGGATACTGCCACTCTAAGGCACGGTATATTCACGCCACCGGTTTTGAGGCAGACTGTGATCCATCCGAATTACGATGGCAAGTTCTTAAATGACCTTGCCCTCCAGGTCGGCGAAAAACTTGATTCCAGGAATCGACAGCTTACGAAGGTCGCCGTCGTTTGTCACGAAAACATCTACGCCTACTTGTGCCGCCGTCGCAAGATGAATTCCGTCTGCCTGGCTCACCCGGTTGGCTCCGCGAATGATGCTATACCGGTCGGAAGTTGCCTCAGTGAACGGCAAAATTTCGACCGCTCCGCTCAAGAAGTATTTTTTCACCGCATCGACGCCGGAGACAGAACCCCGCCGCCGCGGTCCAGTCAATATTTCACCGATTGAAAACACACTCGTGCTAAGAATGTCTCCTCGGCTCACAATTTGATTGAGAATCCTTCTGACCTTTGGACCGAAGGTGGGATTCCCCTCCAGTACGTAGATAAAGAGCATGGAATCCCAGTAAATTCGGGTCACTTGCGAGTTTCCTTGCGCACGCTTTTCTCCTTCTCATATCTTTCCCAAACATCAGGGCCCCAGTTCCTCTCGGCTTTGAGATACGCTTCTCCACCGCCAAGCTCAGCATATGCATCAGCGAGAATTCCGTAGAGTTTTTCCAGGCCCGCGCCATTGGGAATCGGAGTCGAACTGTGAGCGGGCAACCGTTCGACGGACTGATCGTCGAGCAGCCGGTATACGAATTGCACTGTCGTACTTGGCCCACCGGAAGGAGGGCCATCCCTCTTCTCGATCAATTCGACGCCTGCCTCCTGCTGGAATTCCTCTGGATTTCAAGGTGGAGAAAACAGACGGAGTGCGATTTGTCCAGCCGAGTTCCTTTTGGACAGTGCCTACTCGTACCTGAATGACATTCGCACCCTTCAGTCTCGCAGGCCTCACATAGCTCGTAATGACATGCCTCTTTGTTTCCTCCGTCGGCCTCATGCATGCCTCCTTTTATACACACCTTACTATACATACATTACTTATGGCGGTCAAGAAAAAGCGGCTGCCATTGAGCAAGCCGCTTTTCTGTACTCCGTCGGTTTCTTTTACCCCTTGCGCCCGCGGACAGCTTCCTTGGCCTCGGCAGCGCCGCCGGCGGGGACTTCGGGCACCTCGGCCTTGGCGGCGCCGATGCTCAGGCGCTTGCGCAGCTCGGCGTCGAGCTTGGCGAAGACGTCCTTGTTTTCCTTGAGGAAGGCGCGGGTGTTTTCGCGGCCTTGGCCGATGCGCTCGCCGGCGTAGCTGTACCATGCGCCGGACTTCTCCACGATATTATGGGTGACGGCCAGGTCCAGCACGTCGCCCTCCTTGCTGATGCCCTCGCCGTAGAGAATGTCGAACTCGGCCTCGCGGAAGGGCGCGGCCACCTTGTTCTTGACGATCTTCACCTTGGTCCGGTTGCCGGTGACGGCGTCGCCTTCCTTGATGGCGGCGATGCGGCGGATGTCGATGCGGACCGAGGAGTAAAACTTGAGCGCGCGGCCGCCGGTGGTGGTTTCGGGGTTGCCGAACATCACGCCGATCTTCTCGCGGATCTGATTGATGAAGATCGAGAGCGGTGCGCGACTTGGAAACCGTGCCGGTGAGCTTGCGCAGCGCCTGCGACATGAGCCGCGCCTGCAGGCCCATGTGGGAGTCGCCCATTTCGCCGTCGAGCTCGGCCTTGGGGACGAGCGCGGCGACCGAGTCGACGACCAGCACATCGATGGCGCCGGAGCGGACCAGGGCTTCAGTGATTTCGAGGGCCTGCTCGCCGCTATCGGGCTGCGAGACGAGCAGATTGTCCACGTCCACGCCGAGCTTCTTGGCGTAGGCGGGGTCGAGGGCGTGCTCGGCGTCGACAAAAGCCGCCAGGCCGCCCTGCTTCTGCGCCTCGGCGATGACTCTGCAAGGCAGATGGTGGTTTTGCCCGAGGACTCGGGGCCGAAGACCTCGTAGACACGGCCGCGGGGAATGCCGCCCACGCCGAGGGCCGCGTCGAAGCTGATGGATCCAGTGGAGATGACGGCGATGGGCAGCAGCGCCTCACGGGAGCCGAGCCGGACGATCGACCCCTTTCCAAACTGTTTTTCGATCTGTGCAAGGGCAAGTTCTACGGCTTTGGCGCGGTCGTCGGCGATGGCCATTGGGGGGCTCCTCAAAAAATGCTCGCCCTGCGCATCTCATGCTTTCCTGGCAGGAAACGGCGAGGGGCTTGAATTGGATTTCGATGGGATTGTAGCAGGATGAGACAGATAAGGACAGAAGAAAATGGCGAAGAAAGAGGGAAAACTTGGCAGGCCGACCAGGTGTGCTGGGCGCACAATGGTCCGGAGCGCATCAAATCAATGCTGCATCAAATGCATCATATGTCATCATATGTATGCATCAATATGCAATATGGCATCAAATTTAAAATTGATGCACAATGAGAGTCATGAGAACCACGGTCACACTTTCTGAAGAAAGCCACGAGTTTGCTTCCTACTATGCCCGCGCGAAGGAATCACCCTGAGCGCGGCCATCGACGAGTTGATCCGGAAGGCGCGAGACCGCCGCACGCCAGCCTGAACCCGAAATCGGCATTCCCGAATGGCTTCCCACTGTTTCCTCGCACGGGCAGAGATGATCACGCCGAAATGGTGAAGAAGCTCGAGGAGGAAGAGTTTGATCCGAAAAAATTTGCTTGATTTGAAGTCTGATCGCGCTCACCGCGATCGAGCACAACATTACCAGACGGCGCAGCGACTGGTTCATTCCACTGGTCGACGAGGACTGGGGCGTTTGTCCTCTAACCGAGGCAGGGTTTATTCGCGTCACAACGAATCCGGCCATCCGGCCCGGCACGCTTGCACTTGCGCGCAAGCCATCGCCATCCTTCAACGCTCAAGCGGCATCCCGGCTATGCTTCTGGCCCATCGACCGAAAGTTGGGCCGCTCTCACTGCTCCATTCGCGACGCGCATCCTCGGCCATCAACAGGTGACCGACGCCTATCTGCTCGGCCTGGCGATTAAAGAAGACGGGGTACTGGTGCACCTTCGATCGAGGGCTCAGATATATGGCCGGACACGAGTTCAGCAGACAATCTGCTGGTCCTCGAATAGCTGTCTCTCAAACCGTGTACGCGCCCACCCGCGTCTCGCGGCTGGTGAGGGCGTCGCAGGCGCGGTCCAGGACCTCGTACTCGCTGTCGTGCTCTTTGCGGAAGGCGCGAAAGGCCTCTTCGCTGGTCCAGCGGTCGATGGTCAGGTAGCTGCCGGGAACATAGGCGTCGCGCAGAAGTTCGGTTCCCAGATAATCGGGCGAGGTGCGGAAAAGCTTGCGCCCAGGCGCCCTCGGCGCCATAGGCGGCCTCAAAGCCAGCCACCTTATCCTCAGCAATCTCAAACTGCCAAACCACGACAAACATGGGAACCCCAATCCTGTGTTTATGGTAGCGCAGCGGATGCGTGCGGCGAAGACGACGCCGGTGGTCCAGATCCTCCGGGCCTGCGAGGCGCTGTGTCTCCCATATTTTGGTACGCCGTCTCTAAAAGGGCGCATACTGATCCTGGGCCGTTCTCCACAAGGAGTAACCTTCCCCTTGAGGTCTCCTTTTTGCCGCTCCGGCCGTTCGACTTGCAAGACAACTGAATAAGGACTTTCGATGAGGCTGTCTGACGCATGGGCGACCGCACGCGCTGCGCGATCGATGCGGCGTGGAACAGCAGGTGGTGCGACGGGCTGTGTCCCGCGCATCCCGGCGCCCGCAACGCAATCTGTTAAGACCACGAATACAGGGTTCGACTGTGAGGGATCTATGAAGGCTCGCTATCCAGGCATCCGCGTTACCGCCAACGGAAACCAGCTCGTCAGCTACCACACCGAGACGCGCATCGCCGACGCCGGCGTGTTTTACCCCATCACGCCTTCGACCGAAGGCGGCGAGCTCTTCCAGCAGGCTTATGCCGAAGGCAACCTGAACGTCTTCGGCGGCAACACGATCGCCATTGAGACTGAAGGCGAGCACGCGGCGCAGGGCGGAGCCATTGCGCATTCCGTGTGCGGCAAGCGCGTGGTGAACTTCACCTCGGGCCAGGGAGTGGTCTACGGCGTGGAGCAGTACTACCACGCGCCGGGCAAGGGATCGACGATGGTGCTGGAGGTGGGCGCGCGCGCGCTCACCAAGCACGCGCTGAACGTGCACTGCGGCCACGACGATATTTATGGCGCGCTCGACACCGGCTGGATCATGCTCTTCGGCAAAGACGCGCAGCAGGCCGCCGACCAGGCGCTGATTCTGCGCCGCGTGACGGAGCTCTCGCTCACGCCGGGCATGAACATCATGGACGGCTTCCTGACCACGCACCTGGAGCGCACCTTCTACAAGCACGAGTCGGAGCTGATCCGCGAGTATCTGGGCGCGCCCGACGACATCATCGATTGCCCCACCGAGGCGCAGCGCGTTTTGTTTGGGCCCACGCGCCGCCGCGTGCCCAAGATGATGGACCTGACCAATCCCATCCTGCTCGGGCCCGGTGCAGAACCAGGAACACTACATGCAGGGCGTGGTCGCGCGGCGCAACAACTTTGCCGAGCCGATTCTCGGATTCCTTGAAGATGCCTACGAGAAATTTGCCGAGCTGACCGGCCGTCGCTACGGCCTCATCAGCGAATACAAGACCGACGATGCGGACACGGTCTTTGTTTCGCTCGGCTCGGCGGCGGAGAACATCGAAGCCGCGGTCGATTATCTGCGCCAGACGCGCGGCGTCGAGCGTCGGCTCGATTCACGTCAACGTGATTCGCCCGTTCCCTGAGGCTGCTATCGTCAACGCGCTCAAGGGCAAGAAGAACGTCATCATCCTGGAGCGGACCGACGAAGCGCTTTCCGGCGACAATCCGCTGGGCCGCGACATCCGCACCGCATTTTCAAAGGCCGTGCAGGGAGTCAGAAGGACTGCCCGAAGATCGACGCTCGCCGAAGTGCCGCGCTTCTTCGGCGGCAGCTACGGCCTGGGCTCGCGCGACTTCCGCCCCGAGCACATCATCGGCGCGTATCGAGTACGCCACGGCCGGCCGCGCGCGCAAGGACGGCAAGACCGCTGCCGACGGCGTGAACTTCTTCGTGCTCGGCATCGACCACCCTTACAGCGTGATCGCCGACGAGACGCCGTCGCTGCTGCCCGAGGGCGCGGTCGCCGTGCGCTTCCATTCCATCGGCGGCTGGGGCGCGATCACCACCGGCAAAAATCTCGGCGCCATTCTCGGCGACCTGAACGATCTGCTCTTCGAGCGCGATCATCTCATCGACGAACTGGGCAATCCCAAGGAAGTCATCCACGTCAGCGCCAATCCCAAGTACGGATCCGAGAAGAAGGGCGCGCCGACCAGCTACTTCATGGTCGCGGCCAAGGAGCGCATTCGCGTCAACTGCGATCTGCGCCACGTCACGGTCGTTCTCTGCTGCGACCCCAAGGCCTTCACGCACACCAATCCGCTCGACGGCATGCAGGAGGGCGGCAGCCTGGTGTGGGAGTCGGACGTGGACGGCGAGCGCGCCTGGCAGAACCTGCCCTTGTGGGCGCGCAAGCAGATCATCGAGAAAAAGATTCGCGTCTTTACGCTGCCCGGCTTCGACATCGCGCGCAAGGCCACCGATCGCGGCGATCTGCAACTGCGCATGCAGGGCAACGCCTTTCTGGGCGCGTTTTTTGCGGTCAGCCCGCATGCTTGCAGGAGTTCGGCATCACGCAGGAGCAGTTCCGCGAGGTTGTCCACAAGCAATACGTGAAGAAGTTCGGCAAGCTGGGCGACGCCGTGGTGCAGTCGAACATGGAAGTCATGATGCAGGGCTTCGAGCGCGTGAAGGAGATCAAGATCGGCGAGATCTCGGCGCCCGACCACTCCAGCCTGCGCGGCCAGGCGCTGCTGCCGATCCTCGAGGAGGTTGCGGTTCCGGAGTTTGCTGAGGCGGCCTGCACGCACCGGCGCCGGCTGCCGTTCGCACGCCGCTGCCCGCCGGCCAGGCGAAGCGCGCGCCCATCGACAGCATCAGTCGCCTTCGATGCGGAGTTCCGCTCGCACTACGGCTACAACCAGCCGGCCACGCCGCTTTCCGCCATGGGCGTCATTGCCGCGGCCACTGGCGACACGGCGTCGAAATATGTCGCGCGCCGCGAGACGCCGCTCTACATTCCCGAAAACTGCACGCAGTGCATGGATTGCATCGGCGTGTGCCCCGATACGGCCCTCCCCAACTGCTCGCAGGATCTGGGCACGATCCTCTGCGACGGCGGTTACGCGCTACGTGGCCGATCCCGCCGAGCGCAGAAAGATGCTCTCGAAGCTGCCGGAGATCGAGAAGCTCACGCGCCAGCGCATGCTGGCCGAAATCGAAGCAGGGTACTCCGCTGCCGACGATCATCCGCGAGGTCACGGAGTCTGTCGACGGCTTCTCCGCGCGAGGCCAAGGCGCAGTTCTACGCCATCATGGACAAGGTTCCGATGGCCTACCAGAAGACGAACGCCATCTTCTCGTCGCCGGAGCGCAAACAGCCCGGCTCGGGCGGAATCTTCTCCATCTTCGTCAGCGATCTGTGCAAGGGCTGCGCGGCCTGCGTCACGGCTTGCGGCGACCACCAGGCGCTGAAGATGGTGCAGGAGACCGAAGAAGTGAATGCCGAGCACGAAACCGGCACGCGTTTCCTCGATCTGCTGCCCGATACGTCACAGAAATACCTCGGCCTGTATAACGGCGCCAATCCGGCGGACTCGAAGACCGCGACGCTGCGCAACATGCTCATGGTGCGCACCAACTACGACGCGCTTGTCGCCGGCGACGGCGCCTGCGCGGGCTGCGGCGAAAAGAGCGTGCTGCGCTCCATCGCCGCGGTCACCGAGGCGTACATGCGCCCGGTCTTCCACGCCAAGAGCGATCGCTTTGTGGCCAAGGCCGGCGAGCTGGAAAAAAACGGCGCGGCAAAACTGGCCGCTCTCAAGGAGAGCAACCCGGCCGAGTACGCGCGTCTGCGGCAGGCAATCGCGCACCTGGTGATGGGGCTGGGCGGCGAAGAGGATGCCGACACCAAGGCGCGCATCGCTGCATACGAAGCCGAGCACGGCGCGATCACCGACGCGCAGCTCGTCGAAGCCATTGCCGCGGTGCTTTTGACCGAGGCCTTCAACCACAAAAACCTGCAACCCGTCGACGGACGCCTGGCCAACGGCATGAGCGTGATGGCCATGGCCGCGCACACCGGCTGCAACACCGTCTACGGATCGACTCCGCCGAACAATCCGCATCCGTATCCGTGGATGAACTCGCTCTTCCAGGACGGCGTCACCGTGGGCTGGCTCATGGGCGAGAGCTTCATCGTCGATCACGCGCGCCGCTCCGTGATTCCCGAGCGGCTGGCCGATTTTCTCCTGGTTTTGGACAAGCCCTTTACCGAGGAAGACTACTACCACTTCACGCACTTTACCGACGCGCTCATGACCGATCAGGAGATCGTCGAACTGCCCAAGGTCTGGGTAGTCGGCGGCGACGGCGGCATCGGCGACATCGGCTATCAGAACACGTCGAAGGTTGTCTTGCAGAACCGGCCCAACGTCAAGGTGCTGATGCTCGACACGCAGGTCTACTCGAACACCGGCGGCCAGAACTCCGACTCGACGCCGATGCTCGGCGGCGGCGACATGAACACCTTCGGCTCCGCCACGCAGGGCAAGAACACCGAGAAGAAGACGGTGGCCGAAACCTTCCTCGCCGGCCACGGATCGCCGTTCGTCGCGCAGGTCTCCATGGCCAACGCGCCCAAGCTCTACCGCGCCATTCTCGACGGCCTCGAATATCGCGGCACCATGTTCCTGCAGGCCTTCACCACCTGCCAGCCGGAGCACGGCGTCCCCGACGACATGGCGCTCTTCCAGGCGCAGCGCGTGCGCGATTCGCGCGGCGCGCCGGAGTTCGTCTTCGATCCGCGCAAGGGCGAGAGCTACCAGGAAGCGCTGGACATCAAGGGCAATCCGTCGATCGATCTGGATTGGTACGAGACCAAGTCGAAGGCGACAGGCGAAACCCATCGCTACACCGTCGCCCACTGGTGCACCACCGAGGCGCGCTTCCGCAATCACCTGAAGAAGATCAAGCCCGAGCAGGCGGCAAAGATGATACCGCTCGACAACATGCTGGTGCGCATCACGCAGCAGGACGTGGTCTACCGCCGCTATCTCTTGCCCGCGCACCGCAGCTTCATTCCCGACTTCGGCGTTTTTCTCCTGGTTTCGGACGAGAGCGGTAAAGATACCTACTATTCGCTCTCGCGGCAACTGGTCATGTTCTGCGTGGAGCGGCGCAAGGCGTGGCGCATGTTGCAATCGAAGGCCGGCATCGTGAACCGCGAGTACCAGGCGCAGAAAGCCATCCTCGCCGATTTGGAAGCAGGCAAGATCTCGAAGGACGAGTTCTTCGCCCACGCCCACGAGATGATGGCCGAGCGGCTGGGGAACGCAGGTGCTGGCGAAGGCGTAGCATTCAACAAAACTCAACTGAACGTCAGACGCGGACCGTAAGGTCCGTGTTTCTGTTAGGATCGCAGCAAGAAGATCCCGGTTTTTTTGGAAATTGCCGGGAGGAAGCGATGAACGTGTATCCCGTAGTTCACGCGTGTATCAAAACGTCGTGTCTTCTCGTGTCGATGTCTGTGGTCTCCAGCTTGGCCGCGGCAAGCGCACTCCCGAATGGCCCCGTCGAAGCCCCGGCTGCCCAAGCAACCTCAACGGATCAGAAGGTGATCAAGGATCCCGCCGAATACAACGCATACATTGCCGCGCTCAACACAACGGATCCTGCTCAGAAGGCCGCGGCGATGGAGGCGTTCATTACGCAATATCCCGCCAGTATTGTGCTGATCGACGCCCTGGAACAAGCGATGGCCGCTTATCAGCAGGCAGGAAACACGGCCAAGGTGGGAGAGACGGCGGGTCGCATTCTCGCGCTCGAGCCTAAGAACATCCGCGCGCTGGCCGTCCTCACGGCGATTGATCGCGCGCAAGCCACGCAGGGGAATGCACAGTCCCTCGCGCAGTTGAGCGATTTGAGTGCGCGCGGATTGCAGGCGCTTCCAAACTGGCAAAATTCCGAAGGTCTCTCAGACGCGGATTTCACCAGGCTGACCCAGCAGATGGCAGAAATCTTCAATGGGGCTGCGGGTTTCGCGGCACTGCAAAAGAAAAATTATGGCGCCGCCCGCGACTTCTATCTGAAGTCGGCCGCGCTTGATCCGAACAACCTGCAGGATGTCTACCAGCTAAGTATTGCGGAACTGGAGATGACGCCGCTCGACCCGCGAGGGTTCTGGTATGTGGCCAAGGCCAGCAATCTGGCGGAGGGCAATGACGCGGCCGTTAAGGCTATCAGTTCCTATGGAAGGGCAAAATACAAGCGCTATCACGGGAGTTTGGATGGCTGGGAGCAGATGGTTTCCGGGTTGACCAGCCAGTCCGCGCCGCCCGACGGTTTCAGCGTCACTCCGGCGCCAACCCCGCCCGAATTGGCGGTCAATGCGGTGCGGGACTACGATCCCGCGACGATGAGCTTTAGCGATTGGGAGTTCATCCTCAGCTATCGAGATGCCTCCCCGGCAAACAAGCAGGCAGCGGATCGTGTTTGGCAAACAATTCAAGACAAACAGAAGAACGGGCAGATCAGCTTGCAACTTCGTGTCAAGATCATCTCGGCCAGCTCAACTTCGATCCAGGCCGCGATCACGGACGAGAACGAGGCTTCCAACACCGCGGATCTGGAGCTCACACTTGAGAAACCTGTGACCAAAGCGCCGGCCGCAGGATCGCTGGTGAGCGTGATTGGAGTGTTGACGGACTATAGGTTGAACCCCTTCGTTTTCGTCATGGAGAAGGGTCGGTTGGCCGCGAATCAGTAAACTCGCCGCCTCCCGCGCCAGATGGACTCACCGCTGCCGTCGGTAAACGAAGGATCGCCTTGGCGTGGACTGCAATACCAGGGGGAAGAAGGCGAAGCATGGAATTGCCACGCCGAAGAGCGAAATCGATCTTGTGAAGCAGCGATTACGACGCGCCATCGAAATCGACCGGCAAAAGGGGTATAGCAATGCCGAAACGCGAACGCGACTACGTGGTCAGCAGCGGAAACGTCTTTGCCGATCTTGGCGTGTCCAACCCCGAAGAGGCGCTGGCTAAGGCCGAACTGGCGAGCAAGATCGCCGCGCTGCTTCGCGAGCGAAGGCTAACCCAGGCCAAAGCGGCCAAATTGTTGGGAATCGATCAGCCGAAGGTGTCCAATTTGCTACGCGGAGACCTTACGGGGTTCTCATTGGAGCGCTTGATGCGTTTCCTTCTCCTCCTCGGCCAAGATATTCGGATCGCGGTCGAGGCTGCTCCACGAGGCAGATCGCAAGCTCGAGTACTCGTGGCATAGCACCCTGCGAGTTTGAAATCGACAGAGAGAATGAACGTGACCAGAATGTACAATCCTCCGCACTCCGGTGAGTTGCTTCGTGAGTGGATCGGCGAGACGCCCGTCGGCGAGGCCGCTGTCCGGCTCAAAGTGGCCCGCTCCACGCTCTCCCGCATTCTCAACGGCCGCGCTTCCGTCACTGGCGCGATGGCGCTGCGTTTTTCCGATGCGTTTGGCAGCCGTCCCGAACTGTGGCTCGATCTCCAGCAACAGTACGACCTGTGGCACGCCTCGCGCCGCCGTCGGCCGAAGATTCAGGCCTTTCCGCGCGTGGCCTGACTCCGCACTGTCCCAGGGTGGTAGCGAGCGGCCAGCAGCGAGTGTTCCAGGTCTCGCTCTCGTGGACCTGGAAAAGCATGAACCACGGCTGCCCGCCTGTTCGCCCTGCTGCTCATCGTCGTCCTGGTTGACTCTTTCCCTGGAATTGCGTACATTTAGGTGTACACAAGGAGCAACCCCATGCCAGCCGTCAAAGTCGGAGTGCGGGAGTTCCGGGAGCAGATCGCACGCTATCTCGAATCGGACTCGCCGGTCGCCGTGACCCGGCGAGGAGAAACGCTCGGCGTCTACGTTCCCACTCCACGCAGGCGCACTAGACCCGCAGATCTTAGCGAACTCAGAGCCGCCGCACGCAAGCTCGCTGAAACGCTCAGCGATGTAGACGAAGAGGAGTTCGTCGCAGAATTCAAGAAATTACGCCGCCGCGGAAGAGCCGCCGCCCGCTGACATGGTCGTGCTGGATGCCAACATCCTCATTCGTGCGGTTCTTGGGCGGCGCGTGCTGGAGCTTCTTGAAGAATACTCCAGCCGTGGCGTGCGCTTCTTTGCGCCGGATGTTGCTCATGCCGATGCCAAAAGGCACCTGTCGATTCTACTGAAGAAGAAGGGCAAGTCCGACGCCGGTCTCGCGGCGACCCTGGAGTATCTGGAACAACTTGCCAGGCCAGTCGATAGCGAATCCTATTGCGCCTTCGAAGACGAAGCGCGGCGGCGCTTGCGTGGCCGCGACGAAGACGATTGGCCTGTGCTGGCTGCGGCGCTGGCGTTGTCTTGCGCAATATGGACCGAGGATATGGATTTCTTCGGAACCGGAGTCCCCGTTTGGACCACCAACCGCATCGAGATATTCCTAGAGGCCCAAACGAAGTCTCTGCCTTTGGATGACGAATGACGCTGGCTTGCGCGGCGTTTCATGCGACGGCCAGGACTTCGTCACGAATCAGACGCAGACGAATCGAAGCCGGCGCCGCTACTCCTCGCGATACCAATACTGTGTGCGGCCGAAGAGTGAGAAACCGATGTAGCCGCGCACCTTCAGCTTTTTGCCGCCATCCCGCAGCTCCATAACGCACCGGTAGGTACTGCCATTGTCGGGGTCGAAGATGAAGCCGCCAGACCAGACATTGCCGGTTGGTTTCATATCCCAGAGAATCTCCATGCCGAGAATTTCCTTGTCTTTCATGTCTCCGCTGCAATGGATGCACTTGTGGTCGGGGTTGTCGGGTTCCGGATTGAGGACCGTGTCGATGCGGCCGTAGAGTTTGCCGTCTTTGAGCCAAAGAACCACCACGGCCTTGGGCTTGCCGGATTTATCGTCGATGGTCTTCCATCGGCCCTCGGGCGTGATTGCAGGTGCGGTTGCGGCAACGGATTGCGCAACGGCCTGGGTGAAGTGGCTCGGGGCCGGAAAGGCAGATAAGCAGACAGAAACGCAGAAACAAAGGGCAATTCTCGGCAGCATACGATCCCCGCTTTGGATAGTACTCTGAATTGATAACACGAGGAATAGCCTTCGCAGCGGCCGCGTGCCCCACCCTCGACTTTCCACCGATGAGGGTGCCCCATCCTTCGCTTCTTTCTGGCGAATGGCGAGAGACCACGCAGGACTGACTGACCCGTTTCATGATTCCTCTCTTAGGAATCCGGCACTTTCCAGAGCTGCCGCACCGTGACAATTGCGATTCTCTCGTAGTTGGCAATCCGCAACAGGTGCCTGTCTCCGCTGACGATCCAATCTGCCTTACTCGCGACGGCGCACTCCAGAACGCGGTTGTCGTCCGGATCGTCGGGAACAGCGTTCAGTTGAAAATCGGGATTGGCCAGAGCCGCGTTGCTTTCGAGTTTGGCTCGAATCGCCAGCGCATCGTGCTCTGAAACGGCGAATTTCCCACGCAGCTTCTCGTCCAGCTCATCGAGCAGCGCCTTCGAAGTGACCAGAGCGAATTCCCGGCGCAGCGCCAGATCGAGAAATCTCCCCGGCAATCCCCCAAACATCAGAGCGGAGATCAAGACGTTCGTATCCGCGACAACGCGCATCATCGGGACGCGGGTCGAACGCGTTCCTGCCGGAACTCATCCGACATCCGCTCCACGTCCGTCTCCGTGGCGATGCCCAGCGCTTTGCCCGTCGCGTGCGTACGGCGCAGCAGCGCCTCCCACTCCGGATCGGCCGCCATGTAACGGCGCAGAGCCTCCCGAAAGAGTTCGCTGATCGTGCGATCTTCGCGCTCGGCAGTCTTCTGCGCCTTCACAAGCAGATCGGGGGGAAGAGTAATCGAGATGGTCTTCGCGGTGCGCATACTTGTCAGTATAATACAATGTTAAGTATTGTCAAGAATGGCCAGGCGTCGCTGCGCGCCACCGGGATTTGGCCTTCAACGTCGTGTCTACGGCACGTACAAATCCACGTATTCATTGACCGGCATCGATTCCAGCCGTTCGCGGTCGAGTGATACGTCGAGGATGCGCTGCTGCTGCGCTTCGGGAAGCGGCGGCGGAGGTTGGTTTTGAATTTTTCGACGAGCAGAGGCAAACCTTCTTCGCGGCGGCGGCGATGGCCGATGGGATACTCGACGGTTTCTTCAAGAATCGTTCCGTCGTTGAGTTCCATGCGCAGGCTGTTGGCGATGGAGCGTTTTTCGGGATCGTGGTAATCGGCGGTGAAGCGGGTCTCTTCGATGCATTCGATTTTGGAGCGCAGCGCGTCGATGCGCGGGTCGGCGGCCACATCGTCTTCATAGTCGGCAGCCGTCAGCCGGCCGAAAAGCAGCGCAATCGCAACCATATATTGCACGCAATGGTCGCGGTCGGCCGGGTTCGCGAGTGGGCCTTTTTTGTCGATGATGCGCAAGCAGGCCTCGTGGGTGCGGATGGTTATTTTCCTGGTTTTGGACGAGAGCATTGCCGGATCAACGCGCGCGCGCAGCTTCATGGCCGCTTCAACGGCAGTTTGAGCATGGAACTCCGCCGGGTAGCTGATTTTGAAGAGCACGTTCTCCATCACATACGAACCGTAAGGCCGCTGGAATTTGAACTCCTGGCCGCGGAAGGAGACGTCGTAAAAACCCCATGTTTTCGCGGTCAGAGCGGAGGGGTAGCCCATCTCGCCGGCGCGCGCCATCAGCGCCAGGCGCACGGCGCGGCTGGTCGCGTCGCCCGCGGCCCAGCTTTTGCGCGAGCCGGTGTTGGGCGCGTGGCGATAGGTGCGCAGGCTTTGGCCATCGACCCACGCGAGCGAGAGCGCGGCAATGGTCTGCTCGCGCGTGAGGCCGAGCAACTGGCTGACGACGGCGGTTGAAGCCACCTTGACCAGCACGACATGATCGAGGCCCACCTTGTTGAACGAGTTTTCGAGTGCGATGCAGCCCTGGATCTCGTGCGCCTTGATCATGGCCGTCAGCACGGCGCGCATGGTGAGCGGGGCTTCAGTGCGCGAGAGCCAGTCGGCTGTGGCCAGAATTCCGCCCAGATTGTCTGAAGGATGACCCCACTCGGCTGCGAGCCACGTGTCGTTGAAGTCGAGCCAGCGAATCATGGCGCCGATATTGAACGCCGCCTGCACGGGATCGAGTTGAAAGCCGGTTCCTGGCACGCGCGCGCCATTGGGGACGACGGTGCCCGGCACGATGGGGCCGAGCAATTTGGTGCAGGCCGGATATTCGAGGGCCTCCAGTCCGCAGCCCAGCGTATCGATGAGGCAATAGCGCGCGGTGGTGTAGGCCAGATCGCTTTCGATTTTGTAACTCAACGCGTAGTCGGCGATGTCGGTCAGGACTTTGTCGGGCGCGGGGCGTTCATTGCTGATGTGCGAGGACAAGCGATCTCCTTGACTATTTGTTCCTGCATACGAAATGTCCTTGCGGGCGTACCGACGGGACTGAGGAGCGCGGTTGTGGAATCTCGTTTCCCCACGCTGGAGCGCGGGGCTAACGAACACCGCGCCTCCGGCGCGCTTGGCAGGACACTACTTATGCCGCCATCAATAGCCGGCAGCTTGCAGCAGGTAGCCGGTAGCTACAAGCTCCTGCTAATGGCTACCGGCTCTTCTACTGCCGCTGCTCGATGGGTACGAACTTCAGATTCTCCGGCCCAGTATAGATTGCCGACGGCCGGATGAGCTTGCCGTCCTGGCGCTGCTCGATCACGTGCGCGCACCAGCCGGCGGTTCGCGCCATCACGAAAAGCGGGGTAAAGAGATCGACGGGAACGCCCATCAGATGATAGGCCACGGCAGAATACCAATCGAGGTTGGGAAACATGCGCTTGGCGTCGTGCATGGTGGATTCAATGCGCTCGGCGATGGAGAAGAGGCGCTTGCCATCGTCGTCGACGGCCAGCTTGCGCGCCTGCTCCTTGATGAAGTGGCTGCGCGGGTCGCTGATGGTGTAGACGGGATGGCCAAAGCCGATGATGACTTCATGATTGGCGACGCGGCGGCGGATGTCGGCCTCAGCCTCGTCGGCGGTGGCGTAGCGCTGCTGGATCTCCAGCGCCGCTTCATTGGCGCCGCCGTGCTTGGGTCCCTTGAGCGCGCCGATGGCGCCGGTAATGCACGAGTAAAGATCGGAGCCGGTTCCGGCAATCACGCGCGCAGTGAACGTGGAAGCGTTGAACTCGTGCTCCGCATAGAGGATCAGCGAGACCTGCATGGCTTGGGTCCACTCTGCGCTGGGCGGCTTGCCGTGCAGCAGATGCAGGAAGTGCTCCGCGACGCGACTTCGCTGTCGGCATCGACCGCGATGCGCTTGCCGTTGCGCGCAAAGTGGTGCCAGTAGAGAAGCATCGACGGCAGCGACGCCAGGAGCCCATCGGCGATGGCGCGCGCGCCGGCTTCATTGTGATCTCGGCTTCAGGCCGCACGCAGCCCAGCACCGAAACGCCGGTGCGCAGCACGTCCATGGGGTGCGCGTGCGCGGGAAGTTGCTCGAGCGCATGCTTCACCGGCTCGGGCAGAGTGCGCAGGCCGCGCAGGCGCTTCTTGTACGCCGCCAGTTCCGCGACGGTGGGCAGTTTGCCGTGCACCAGGAGATGCGCCACTTCGGCGAATTCGCAGTGCGCGGCCAGATCGGCGATGTCGTAGCCGCGATAATGCAGGTCGTTGCCGCTTTGGCCTACGGTGCAGATTGCCGTTTTGCCCGCCGCCGTGCCCGACAGCGCAACAGACTTCTTGGGTTTGAAGGCCGCGGGCGCGCCGCTCGCTCTTGAACGCTCATTTTTCGACCCCCGGGGTAACATTAAGCTGAATGAATCAAAGCAGGGAATGTCTACTCCGTCTTCTT
Organism: uncultured Acidobacteriaceae bacterium; assembly: GCA_963799445.1. GTDB lineage: Bacteria > Acidobacteriota > Terriglobia > Terriglobales > Acidobacteriaceae > Telmatobacter. The sequence continues at coordinate 45,124 of CAWCXX010000042.1, forward strand.
GCTCTTCGCGAAAAGCTCGTCCAGCTTCTGCTCGTAGGCGTGGTAGCCGAGATAGCGGTAGAGATCGTCGCGGGTTTGCATCAGCGGCAGCACGCTCTTTTGCGTGCCCTCGGCGCGAATGGTCTCGTAAACCTTCAGGGCCGCCGCATTCATGGCGCGGTAAGCCGCGCAGCAATAGAGAATGATGTCGACGCCCGCCTGGGCCAAGCTCTTCGCGCGTGAAGAGCGGCGTTTGGCCGAACTCGGTGATGTTGGCCAGAATCGGCACGCCCACAGCCTTGCGAAACGCGGTGTACATCGGGAGTTCCGTCACCGCCTCGGCAAAGATCATGTCGGCGCCGGCGGCCACGTAGGCCTGCGCGCGCTCGATGGCTCGCGCCAGACCCTCGCTGGCCAGCGCGTCGGTGCGCGCCATGATGACGAACTGCGGGTCGGTGCGCGCGTCCACGGCGGCTTTGATGCGGTCCACCATCTCTTCGGGCGCCACGAGCTCCTTGCCGGGCCGGTGGCCGCAGCGCTTGGCGCTCACCTGGTCCTCGATGTGCACGGCCGCCGCGCCGGCCTGGATCATCTGGCGGATGGTGCGCGCAATGTTGAAGGCTCCGCCCCAGCCGGTGTCGATGTCGACCAGCAGCGGCAGCGGGCAGGCGCCTGTGATGCGCCGGACATCGGTCAGCACGTCTTCCATGGTGGTGATGCCCAGGTCGGGAATGCCCAGCGAGTTGGCGGCCACGCCTCCGCCGGAGAGATAAATGGCGCGGAAACCCGTCGCCTCAGCCATGCGCGCCGCGTAGGCATTGATGGCGCCCACCACCTGCAGCGGCTTCTCTGCCGCGAGCGCCGCGCGAAAGCGCGCTCCCGCCGTCCCGTTCATGCGGCCGTCAGGCATGGGTCTTCCTCTGGCGCATCATAACAGGGTTTTCACCTCCGATTTGCGCCGCCAGAAACATACATCCCCGCATGGCAGCGGGCTTTCTCGCGCTCCATACGCGCGGGCCCGCCCGGGGCAAGAATCGAACCTGCATAACGAAGCCCTCGTAATGAAGAAGAAAGCAGTACGGCCCTGCCTTGAGGTTATGCCTGCGATTTCGCCTTCATTGCGTTCATAACCCGAATTGGTTTGAACGGCACCTGTCTCAACCGTACGCCGATGGCATCGAATACCGCGTTGGCAACGGCCGCCGGCACAGGGCATATGGAGGGCTCGCCCGATCCAGTGGAGTCCAATTCCGGCCGATTGAGCAGCACGATCTCGACCTTGGGAACGTCGGCGAAGGTGATCACGGGATAGCTTGACCAATCGAGGCTCTTGACCTTGACGGCGTCAAAGTCGACCTCCTCAAACAGGGTCCGGCTCACGCCGAAGATAAGATTTCCCTCGACCTGGTTCTTCACTCCGTCAGGATTCACGATCCGGCCGCAGTCTTGGGCTGCGGTCAACTCTTTCACGCGGATTTTGCCGCTGGATTTGTCTACTTCGACGCAGGCGACGACCGCAGTGATGGTGCCGCCGCGGTCGGAAAGGGCAACACCCCACCCCATAGCCTTCGCATCGGAAGCCGCAGATGGAGGCTTGACGCGTTTCTGCCAGCCCGCTTTTTCCGCCGCGGCCAACAGGACCTCGGAGTGCCGCTTGCTGAGATAAGGCAAACGGAACTGGACCGGGTCGACTTTTAAATCAGCGGCGATTTCATCGATGAACGACTCGCTGGCAAAGGAGGTTCCGATCTGATACGGCGCGCGCAGATTTTGTGTTCGTAATGGAGTGGGCTCGGCAAAGATCCATGGAACTGAATCGCTGTTGATTTTCCGGTTCTCGAATGCGTAGATCGCTCCCCCGCCTTCACCCCCGAACCCTCCCATTCCGGGGCTGACCGGCTTAAGACCGATTTGCCTGGATCCGAGCCAGGGATTCGGCGAAGTTTCAGTCCACGGGAAGCTTCGGTCGAGAAAATCCCAGACCATCAATTTGCCGCTGGCATCCACGCCGGCCCGGATGGTGGTCAACTGGGCCGGACCCTTAGCCTCCCAATGATGTTCTTCGTCACGCATCCACTGGACTCGTACCGGCTTTCCGACTGCGCGGGATAAGAGGACGGCATCGATGGCGCAGTCGTCCACTTCCAGCCGGCCATAAGAGCCCGATTCGCCGCGGTAAATAAAATGCACGTTCGTTTCAGGAATGCCAAGCGTTTTGGCCACCTGGCGCCGCGTGTCAAACGGCCCCTGGGAACCGGACCAGACGGTAACCTTGTCTCCTTGAACGTCGGCGACCGAACAGGCAGGCGCTAACATGCCGTGCCCTTGGAACGGCCAGTGGTAGGTGGCTTCATAGGTCTTGGCCGCCCGGGTGAAGCCGGCAGCCACATCGCCCGTGTCGGGAATTGCGCCAAACATGGGCATGTTGCCATAATCGATTTTCTTGGTGTTCTTCAGATAGGCATAAAGCTCGTCCTGGTCTGCCGGCATTTTGGTGGAGGGCGTGGACCAGGTCACTTTCAATGCGGCAGCCGCCTGGATGGCAGCCCATTCGGTTTCCGCGACCACTCCCACAAACGAATCCTGGCGGACAACCTTCACGACGCCAGAAATGTGCTTGATCGAGCTTTCATCGACTTCTGTTGGCTGGGAGAGAACCGCATGCGGACGCACCATGCGGCCATGCAACATTCCCGGCACGCGGACGTCCTGGCAAAACGTGAATTTGCCAGTAAATTTGTCAGGCAAATCGACTCGATGTACGGAGGCGCCGACGATCTTGTAATCTTTCGGATCCTTGGCGCGAACATCGGGGGCCAGGACCATCCCTAAGCCGGAGCCGCTCGCTTTTATTCTTATATCGAAGCGTTTGCCGCCCAGCAGCTTCCCGTAGGAAATCTTCCTGGATGGATCTGTCACCGAACTCACGACCCCGGCGTTGACCGCAAGCTGACTTACGGGCGTTTCGAGACGCGCCGATGCCAGCTTGAGGAGTTCCTGCCGCGCGGCAGCCGCCGCTTGGCGCAACTGGGGTCCGGCGCGGCTAATCGTCATACTGCCGGCAGTAACGAACTGATCGACGGATTTTGCCGTATCGCCTATATCCATCTTGATCTGCGCAAAAGAGACATCCAATTCCTCGGCGACAATTTGTCCCAGCGAGGTCTGGATGCCCTGCCCATATTCGACCTTGCTGGTGAAGGCGGTCACCGATTCATCCTCGGCCACCGCTACCCACGTATCCAGCGAGGCCGGATCGAGCCCGTCGCCGGCCATGGCGCCAGCTTGAGCCATCGCTTTTGATACCGGATCTGCCAGGCTGACACTGACAACAAGAAGGCCCGTATCCCTGAGAAAGTCTCTACGAGACAACTTTTCGGTCGACATACTGTTTCCCCCGTGACACTCGATTCACCCTACGCGCTTTCGCGAGCAGCTTGTTGGACAGCACGAACAATGCGGTTATGCGTTCCGCATCGGCACATGACCCCTTCTAGCGCCGTCTTAATCTCTGCTTCGCTCGGATGGGGACTCTTGTCGAGCAGCGCTTTGGCGGTCATAATCATCCCGTTACTGCAATATCCGCATTGCGCCGCCTGCTCCGCCAGGAATGCTTCTTGAAGCGGATGGTAACGATCGACACTGCCTATCCCTTCCAGGGTTGTGATACTGCGATTCTGTGCTTCGGAAACAGGAACCAAGCAGGACAAAACTGCCTCTCCATCCATGATCACCGCACACGCCCCACATTGGCCCTCGCCGCAGCCGAACTTTGGTCCCTGCAATTCCAGATCATTTCGCAGTACATAAAGTAGAGGCACATCGGGATCGGACTGAACAGTCCGCGTTTTTCCATTTACCTTCAGCGTTATTGTTGCCATGGAGAATTTCCTTCCTTTATCTGCAGAGTCTCCTAAATCTCGCCCTGACTGCATGACGGTGCTACGCGGCTGCCGCGGCTGCTTTCACGCGCGGGAGCAGCGCCAGTGCGTTATCCCGCTCAATCGCCTGAAGCTTTGCCCGAAGTGAAGCGTAGCACGGAATCATTCGCATCCGCCCTCTCAATGCGATCGAAGCATAAAATCCTGGGTTTCTGTTTTCGCCTTTAGGTTCGGGATCATTTTACCCCCCCGGCCTCCTCGCTGGTGCAGGATTTCTTGAAGCCCCTCGTTCCAAGCGCGCCGGGGGAGCCAGGGATGGCCATTCCCGGCCGTTGCCCGGCAACCGAAGGCCGTGAAGCATCTCACTTTCAGCGAGATCTACAAAGCGTCTCCGCGTCCCTCAAATCCCGATGGATACTTATGCGGACGAACAGGCAAAGACTGACAAGCGCAATTCAAAACGGAAACGCGGGTTCACGCGGTTTTCCCGAGCCAATTTCCGAAATGGGGCCAGCGGTGCGACAATCATCCGGTCGGGGCCTTCCCAACAAAAATTCGGCCCTGCCCGGAGGAAAAGCATCGCCATGAAACGCCTGTCAATTGTTACGGGTCTTTTGCTCGCCGCAACCACCCTGTTTGCCCAGTCGGGACCACCCCCGGGCATGCACCATGGACCGCCTTCCGGACCGCCGAAGAGCCCGCCGGCTACGGAATCGGGAAGCATCGGCGGCAAGGCCATCACCATCACCTATAGCTCGCCCAGAGTGAACGGGCGCGAGGGCAAGATCTTCACCAAGGACGGCCTCATCAGCAACGACCCGCATTATCCTGTGTGGCGCGCAGGGGCCAACATGGCCACTACGCTGAAAAACGACGCCGACGTCACGATCGGCGACCTTCACGTTCCCGCCGGAACCTATACGTTGTTCGTCGACATCTCCGACCCTGCGCAATGGGTTCTTATCGTCAGCAAGGCAACCGGGGAGTGGGGCCTTGGCTACGACGCCGCGCAGGACCTGGGCCGTACAAAGATGAAGATGGCCAAGCCCCCCGCGCTGGTGGAGGATTTGAAGTACACGCTCACTGACGATGGCGGCGGCAAGGGAACGCTCACCCTGGCTTGGGAGAATATGAGCGCTTCGGTTCCCATCCAAGTGCACTAAAACGGCTTTCGTGACCCCGGCATACGGCGAGGGCGGCAGCTTTGCAGACAATTTGCCGCCCTCACGGTACAATGGATAATGTGGATTGTATGTTGCCGAAGGGATAATCACCTTGCCGTTGTACGCGTATCGCTGCACCCAGTGCGGCCATCGATTTGAAAAAATTCAAAGTTTCAGCGCCAAGCAGGAGAAGGCTTGCCCCGAGTGCGGCGGCGCGCTGGAGCGCCCGCTGACCGCGCCCGGCCTGCACTTCAAGGGCGGCGGCTTTTATGTAAACGACTACGCGAGCAAGAGCAGCGCGTCCACCGCCGAAGCTGCGGCGGCCGCAACGAAATCGGAGACGGGATCCGGGGCGGAAGCCCCTTGCGGCGGAAACTGCGCGGCCTGCCCCGCTGCTGCAACGCCTACTACAACCAACTGACCGCCGGCCGCGCCTCCATAGGATCATAGAGACTCTGAGCTCCAGGGCCCCTGCGCGGTTTCCCATCCGCTGCAACGAACTTCGCCACAATCGGCCCGTGCGCGGCGTCTTTCTATAATCGAGCCATGCCTGGCCACATTGGTATCGTTGCCTGTTCTGCAGAAGGCGCGGCGCTGTGCTACCGGACTATCTGCGCGGAAGGCGGGGAGACTCCCGGCTCCCACGCTCACCCCGAGATCACGATTCACACGCCTTCGTTTGCCTGCTACATGGAGTTGATCGGGCGCGGCGACTGGCAGGGTGTGGCCGAGATGATGCTTGCCTCGGCGAACAGGTTGGCGCAGGCCGGAGCCGATTTCCTCATCTGCCCTGACAACACCATCCACCAGGCGTTGCCTCTGGTTGAGCCGCGGTCTCCCCGGCCCTGGCTGCACATCGTTGAAGTGGTAGCCGCATCGGCCGTCGAGCGCGGCTTCCGGCGCCTCGCGTTGACGGGAACGCGTTGGCTCGTCGCGAGCGATATCTATCCTGAAAAACTTCGCGCCCGCGGCCTCGAGTTCATGCGCCCGAATGCCGCCGAGTGCGAAGAGATCAACCGCATCATCATGGACGAGTTGACCTACGGCATCTTCAAGCCGGAGGCCGTCGCAACCTTTCAGCAAATCATCGGCCGGATGAAGACGGAGGGATGCGACGCTGTGGTTCTTGGCTGCACCGAGATTCCGCTTCTGATGAACGACGCGAATTCTCCACTGCCCGTGCTCGATTCCACGCGACTGCTGGCACGTGCGGCGCTGCGCAGGGCCACGCAGGGCGAAACAGCCCCTTGAAAACTTGCTGACCGCAACGCGGCCCGACCCCGGACCGATACCATAGTTCTTGAAACATGCCGCCCGCCGATCTCAATTTGTTGCCGCCCATTCCGTCGCCGGTGCAGCACGCCGATCTGGCCGCTCTGGAGTGGGAGCCACTGCTGGCGCTGGTTGCGGGGTTCTCCGCGTCGCCGGTAGGGCGGAATGCAATTCTTGCTCTTCAACCCTCCACCGATGAGGAGTGGATCGGCCGCCAGCACCAGCTCACCGCCGAGGTGCGGCTCGTCCTCGAGGAACAGATCTCGATTCCGCTGGGCGGCTTGTTCGACCCCACGCAACTGGCCGCCAAAGCGCAGATTGCAGGCGCGGCGCTGGAAGCGCCGGAGTTGCAGGCAGTGGCGCGGCTGGCGAACGACGTAGCCGCATGGCAGGCGCTGCTGCGCGAGCCGCCAGTGCGGCTGGTGGGCAAGCTGCCGGGGCTCTCCGCGCTTTCATCGGCGCTGACTACCAGCCTGCGGCCGCTGGCCGAATCGATCGAACGCACCATTCAGCCCGACGGCTCGCTGGCCGACGACGCTTCACCCGAATTGAGCCGCATCCGCCGCGAGCAGGAGCGCCAGCAAAGGATCATCGAAGAGAGCCTGCGCGCGGCTCTGCGCAAGCTCTCCAGCGAAGGCTCGACGCAGGACGATGTCATCACCATTCGCGGTGAGCGATTCGTGATCCCCGTGCGCTCCGAGCTCAAGCGGCGCGTCACTGGCGTGATCCACGGGGCGAGTTCTTCGGGGCAGACGGTCTACGTGGAGCCGCTTGAAACCATCGAGCAGAACAACGAGCTGGTGCGGCTCATCGAAGACGAGCAGGAAGAGATCCATCGCATCTTTGTCGCTCTCACCCGCCAGGTTGCCGGCTACGCGCACAGCCTGGTTGAGGGCGCGCGCGTGCTGGCGCTGGTCGACAGCCTCCTGGCTCGAGCGCGATTTGCGCGCGAATACGACTGCGTGGCGCCTATGCTTGGGGCGGATCGGTTGCTGCTTGAGGGCGCGCGCCATCCGCTGCTGGAAAAACGGCTGCGGGCGACCGGCGGGCAGATCGTACCGCTGGTTCTGGAGCTGACGGCCGATGAGCGCCAGCTCATCATCAGCGGACCCAATACCGGCGGCAAAACCGTAGCGCTCAAGACCACGGCGCTGCTGGCGATGATGGCGCAGGCGGGAATTCCGGTGCCCGCGTCGCAGGCGAGCTTTCCCGTCTTCACGGCGTTCCTGGCCGATATCGGCGACGCGCAGTCGATCGAGGCGGCGCTTTCGACTTTTTCCGCGCACATCACCAACCTCGACCGGCTCTCGCGGCTGGCCGATGCGCGTTCATTGGTGCTGCTCGACGAGCTGGGCGCCTCGACCGATCCCGAAGAGGGCGCGGCGCTGGCCGTGGCCGTGGCGCACCACTTTCTTCAAAGCGGCGCGTGGACGCTGATCTCCACGCACCACACTTCGCTCAAAGTCTATGCGGCCAACACGCCCGGCGTGCGCAACGCCGCGGCCGGCGTGGATGAACGGACGCTGGTTCCCAACTATCAATTTCATCTCGGCGTGCCCGGCGCCTCGGCCGGCATTCAGACAGCCGAGCGGCTGGGCCTGAACGCCGCCATCATCGCCGCCGCGCGGGAGCGTCTGGGCTCGCAACAGGCCGACATTGCGCGCTTCCTGGACAAACTGCACAACGAGCTGGCGCAACTCGAAGTGGAGCGCAAGGCGGCGCGTGAACAGCAGTACGCGCTCAACCAGGAGAGGAAGAAACTGGAGCGCGAGGGCGATGTGGAGGTGCGCAACCGCGTGCGCGAGCTGGAGGCGAAGCTGGCCTCGCTGATGAAGGAATTCGAGTTTCAGATGCGCGAGAACGTGCGCGCCGTCGAGGACCGTGTGGCGCAGCAGAAGCTCACAAAAGAAGCCGAGCGGCGCATTCAGCGGTTGCGGCGCGAGTTCCAGGAGAGCTTCAATCAGACCGTTGTCGCCCACCGCACCGGCGCGGATCAGGGCGACGCGAACGCACAGCCGCATGTCCTTCGCCACATCGCTCCCGGCGACCAGGTGCGCATCAAGTCGATGAACAAGATCGCCGTGGTGCAGCGGGAGATCGAAAAGGACCTGTTAGAGGTCGCGCTGGGGCCGATCAAGATGCGGGTGAAACGGGACGACTGCTCCGCCGTTTCAGGATTTGGAGGGGATGCCGGGCAGGAAAAGGCCGATCCGCTGGCCGCCGCGCGCAAGCAAAAGGGGGTGCATATCTCGGTCACCAGCGCCAACACCGATGGGTTGCGCATGGAGATCAATCTGATCGGCCGGACCGTCGATGAGGCGACGGAAGAGCTGGAAAAATATCTCGACCGCGCGTTTCTGGCTGGCTTAGAGCGCGTGCGCGTGATTCACGGCCATGGCGCCGGGATTTTGCGGCGCGGGGTGCGCGAGTTCCTGAAGAATCATCCCCACGTGGCGGGGATTGAAGAGGCTCCGCAGAACGAAGGCGGCCAGGGAGCAACGCTGGTGGAGCTGCGGCAGTAGTTGGCCGATATGTATTGTGGAGGCGCCAATGCCGAAAAGATCGAAGAGAAAGAGATTTGCAAATGAGGCCGAGGAGGCCGCATGGTGGGCAGCAAACGAAAGTCGCTTAGCGGACGAGTTCGAGAAGACCGCGGCCGAGGCTAGCGTTGGCCCGGCGACATTTGTCATTACAGGAGACTCGACGTTGGCCAGAATCAGGCTAGGCAAGAAGGACGTCGTCCTGGCGCGCACGCAGGCGAAGAAGCGCGGCATGCGGTGCCATGACTACCTCAAGCTGATTCTTCATGAGGCGCTGGGGAAGTCAGAGAGCGGAGCTGAATCGGCTGCTCCGTAGAATTTGAAGTTTTCGTTGCACCGTCGGTGCGACGAAAAGCAGCCGCAGATCCTTCGACTGCTCGTCCGCCGCGGCTGACTCGTCGCTCAGGATGACAGAGTGGGAGATGAATCAATGCTATCTAACTTCCCATCCGCCGCTGCCAACGGGACAAGGGGAACCTTGCCGGGTATATACTGGCCGCGTTTTGGAAGAGTCGTAACGGACATTCCTGATAAATCGGGAGGACAAGCATGCACTCGGCTTCGAAGATGCTTTTGGCTGCGGCCTTCGGGGTGGGCCTGTTTGGTGTGGCCTATGCGCAAGGGCCGCCGCCCGATCCCACCCACGTTCCCTTCACCTTGCCCGCCGACATCCAATGGACAGCCGGTCCCCTAAGCGGCTCATATCAGGCCAGGCTGTTCGGCGACCCGAGTAAGCCGGGGCCTTACGGCATTCTAATTAAATGGATGCCGGGCAACTTTTCCCATCCCCATTTCCATTCCCAGGATCGCTGGGTCTATGTCGTCTCGGGCACTTGGTGGGTAAGCACCAGCACGCATTTTGATCCGTCGCAGACCTATCCCCTCCCGGCCGGCACCTTTGCCACCGACCTTGCCAACACGGTGCACTGGGATGGCGCCAAAGCGGGCGGCGAGCCGGCGGTGCTGGAACTGGTCGGCATGGGTCCGGTGACCACCATCGAGGTGGATGAGAACGGCAAGCCCCTTCCTCCAGGAAGCGCGAATCGGTAACGCGGCAAGGACAGAAGCCGGACCTTGCCGGCGGCTGGCAGTATCCCGTGGCGCTCAAATAACCTTCAAAATGGGCCGGCAGCGAAAAGCAACCGCGGGCCCTTCGACTCCTCGTCCGCCGCGGCGGACTCCGGTCGCTCAAGGATGACAAGTCACCGGTTGGGTTGCGCTTCCAGAAATGAGATCAGGCCCCAAATGAGAACAGGCCCCGCAAACGCGGAGCCTGCTTGCTGACCACTGATCACTGGATTCACGCCATCGCCTCCCGGCCCATCGGCTCAAAGACCAACTGGTTCGATTTGCGGTCGGCGTCGATGCGGACGTGCGCGCCGTGCAACACTTCGCCGTCGAGGATCTTCATGGCCAGCGGGTCCTGCACCATGCGCTGCAGAGCCTCAAATCCCTTTGAGAATCTCTTCTTTTCCTACGCCTTTGTGCGCGGCGATTGCCGAAAGGATTGCGTTCAGGGTTCCGATGCGCAGAGGGTCGTGAGCGGGGACAGCAACTCGATGGTGAGCTGGAACAGATGTTTGAAGAATCACGTGACTGCCAACCTGATGGACTTGCTCGTAGCTCCATTGTTTGCAAAGGTGCTTCACCAGCTTGATCCCGCTCAGGTCGCGCGGCAATTTCATGCGACCGCCAGCACCTCGTCGCGAACGAGGCGCAGCCGGACGGACGCGGGCGGAGCCGAATCGAAATAGAACGCCGCAACCGCTTCGCGGACGTTGGCTCTTAGCTCCTCCCAGGTGTCGGCCTGCGTGAAGATGCTTTCACCCAAAGCTTCAGCCGTGTAGCCGCCGTCGGCTTCTTGTGCGACCTCAAAGACGAGTTCCTTCATCGATCGCCACCTCGTTCTTCGATTCTAACTTATCCTCACGCCATCGCCTCGCGGCCCATCGGCTCAAACACCAACTGGTTCGATTTGCGGTCGACGTCGATGCGGACATGCGCGCCGTGCAACACTTCGCCGTCGAGGATCTTCATGGCCAGCGGGTCCTGCACCATGCGCTGCAAGGCGCGCTTGAGCGGACGCGCGCCGTAGGCGGCGTCGGAGCCCGAGGCCAGAATCAACTGCCGCGCCGATTCGGTGAGTTCGAGCGAAATTGCCCGGTCTTCAAGCAGCTTGCGCACCTCACCCAACCGCAGATCGAGAATCTGGCTCAACTGCGCGTTGCCCAGCGGTTTGTAGATCACGATATCGTCCACGCGGTTCAGAAACTCCGGCCGGAAGTGCTCGCGCAGAATGTGCATGACGCTCTCGCGGGCCACTTCGAAATCGTGCTCGGTCTTGAGGGCTTCGCCGGAGAGCATGGCCGCGCCCAGGTTCGACGTCATGATCAGCACTGTGTTCTTGAAGCTCACGGTGCGGCCCTTGGCGTCGGTCAGCCGGCCGTCGTCCATCACCTGCAGCAGAATGTTGAAGACATCCGGGTGCGCCTTCTCGATCTCGTCGAACAAAATCACCGCATAGGGGCGGCGGCGCACGGACTCGGTCAACTGGCCGCCTTCGTCGTAGCCCACGTAGCCCGGAGGCGCCCCGATGAGGCGGGAGACGGCGTGCTTTTCCATGTACTCGCTCATATCGATGCGCACCAGGGCGTGCTCGTCGTCGAAGAGGAACTCGGCGAGAGCACGTGCAGTCTCTGTCTTTCCCACTCCGGTGGGTCCAAGAAAAATAAAAGAACCGATGGGCCGCTTGGGGTCGCTCAGGCCGGCGCGGGAGCGGCGAATAGCATTGGCCACGATGCTCAGCGCCGCGTCCTGGCCGACCACCCGCTCGCGTAAACGGTCCTCCATCTGGACGAGCTTCTTGACCTCGCCCTCCAGCATGCGCGCGACAGGGATGCCCGTCCACTTGCTCACGATTTTGGCGATGTCTTCCTCGTCGACCTCTTCCTTCAACATGCGCGCGGGACCTGACTTGCCGTCCTGCGCGGCGTTCAGCTTCTTCAGCTCGGCTTCGAGTTTGGGCAATTCGCCATATTGAATCTGCGCGGCGCGATCGAGCTGGCCCTTGCGGGTCTGCTCCTCGGCCTCGAAGCGCAGGGCTTCGATCTTCTTCTTCAAGTCGCCCACGCGGTTGATGGCATCGCGCTCTCTGGTCCAGCGGGCGCGCAAAACCGTGATTTTTTCCTTGGTTCCGGACAAGGTCCGTTCCACCTCGGCCAGCCGCTCCTTGCTGTTGCGGTCGGTCTCGCGCTTGAGTGCGGCGCGCTCGATCTCGAGCGAAGTGGCTTCGCGCTCCAATTGGTCGATCTCCGTCGGCACAGAGCCGATCTGAATGGCGAGGGACGCGGCGGCTTCATCGACCAGGTCGATGGCCTTGTCGGGGAGAAAGCGGTCGCTGATGTAGCGGTGCGAGAGCGTGGCCGCGGCCACGATGGCCGAGTCCTTGATGCGCACGTTATGGTGCTGCTCGTAGCGATCTTTAAGGCCGCGCAGGATGGCGATCGTGTCCTCGACGTTGGGCTCGCCTACGTAGACGATCTGGAAACGGCGCTCGAGGGCCGCGTCTTTCTCGATGTATTTGCGGTACTCGTTGAGCGTGGTGGCGCCGATGGCACGCAGCTCGCCGCGCGCCAAGGCCGGTTTGAGCATGTTCGAGGCGTCGATGGCGCCCTCGGCCGCTCCCGCGCCGACCAGCGTGTGCAACTCGTCGATGAAAAGGACGATCTGGCCGTTCGATTCCTCGATTTCCTTGAGTACCGCCTTGAGCCGGTCTTCAAATTCGCCGCGATATTTCGCGCCGGCCAGCAGGGCGCCCAGATCGAGCGCGATCACGCGCTTGTCGCGCAGGCTCTCGGGCACGTCGCCGGAGACGATGCGGCGCGCGAGGCCCTCGACGATGGCGGTTTTGCCCACGCCGGGCTCGCCGATGAGCACAGGATTGTTTTTGGTGCGGCGGCTCAGCACCTGAATCACGCGGCGAATCTCCTCGTCGCGTCCGATGACCGGATCGAGCTTGCCGCGGCGGGCGAGATCGGTCAGATCCTTGGCGTACTTTTCCAGAGCCTGAAATTTTCCTTCGGGGTTCTGGTCGGTGACGCGCTGCGAACCGCGTACGGCGGTGAGCGCCTTCAGAATGGCATCATGGGTTGCGCCAAGCGCGATCAGAGCGTCGCGCGCGGGGTCGCCTTTGAGATGCGCGTCGCCCTTCAGATGCGCTATGCCCAGCAGCAGATGTTCGGTGGAGACGTACTCGTCCTTGAAGTTCGCCGCCTCGCGAAAGGCCTGTTCGAGCGCCTTGTTCAGCGCCTGGCTCACGCCCGGCTGCGCGGCGGCGCCGGCTACCCGAGGCAGTTTTTCCTCGATGCCGTGCAGATCGCTTTCGAGCTTCTCTATGGGCACACCGATCTTCTCGAGCACGGCGGGAATGACGCCCTCTCGGTCCTCGACCAGCGCCAGCAGCAGATGTACAGGTTGCACCTCTGGATTGCCCAGTTCAGCAGCTCGCGCCTGCGCCTGCTGGATCGCCTGCTGCGACTTGACGGTAAATTTGTCTCCACGAATGGCCATAAAAACTCCAGTTTTCAGTTGTCAGTGGTCAGATGCAATCAATGAGAGGTTATCTTCATCCTTGATCTTCAGTTCCTTTCGTGCTGCTCGAATTACCGCGTTTGTCTTGTTTGCAAGCTCATCCCCGACATTAATTTCTCTAAGAGAGGCGCTATTTCGGGCATTTGTCGCCCCAAAAACTCGACGAACAAAATGATGGAAATCATCGAGGCATTTTGATAATTCTTTTCCGGCAACAGCCTCTGCAGTGGATTTTGAACAACGGAATCTTACTTCGCATTGATCGAATTTCGCGCCAGTATCTCTTTGGTAATCTATGTTGGGCGCATTGAAAGCGCTGCAAAGCTCTGTCAGCGCATCCCTCAACTGGCTAGCATCGCGTATTACATCGATGACCGCGTCACGCTTCAACTCCCATTGACGCTGCCGGTCCCACTCATTACGTTGCAGCAGCCATGTGAGACCTGCGCCAACAACAACGCCAAACAGGGACCCGACGTAGGGAAGGATATTGGTTAATGTTGATGTGCAACTTGCATCTGCCATTCATTCGCTCCCAACAGCGAGTTTGGGCACCTTAGGTCAGTGTGTCAATTAGCATTTGCACGACCGGAAGAAATGCAGCCGGGAGCGGGCAGGAAATCCCGTCTTCCCGGCTGCCTTAACTGATCACTGACAACTGCTCTTACGCCGCCAGCGAATTGCCCACGTTCACCTTGATCTGCTTGGGCTGGGCTTCGGGCTTCTTGGTCAACTCCAGCTTGAGCACGCCTGCATTGTAGCTGGCGTTGACGCTCTCTGTGTCCACAGTGGACGGAAGAGTGAAGGCGCGATAGAAGGTGCCAAAGCGCCGCTCGATGCGATGGAAGTTCTCTTCCTTCTCTTCTTTCTCGAACTTACGCTCGCCCTTGACGGTCAGCGTGTTCTTTTCCACGCTTACGTCGAGGTCCTTCTCTTCGATGCCCGGAACTTCGAGCTTGAGCACGACCTTCTTTTCGTCTTCGTAGACGTCGACGGCCGGCACAAAGCTGGCGGTCGAGACCGGGTCCGCTCCCTCATTGACGTTGCCGAACAGAGAGTTGAGGCGATTTTGCAGTACATAGACTTCCCGGAATGGGTCCCAACGAGTGATTGCCATGATTTTGTCCTCCAGATGGATTGATCGATTGTCCGATGATGGCCCGGGAGGCTCGCTCCCGGCCGCTCAATCAATCTGATGAAACTATAGCACAATTGATTCATAAAATATGAGCGACTTACGCTAATATTATAAGCTACTCTCTATATAATTCATTTTAAATATCTTATGTCATTGATCGTTCGCCGGATGGCTTTTTAAAGGTTTGGGGCCTTAACCGTTTTCTCCGCGAGAGGCCCAACCCGGAGGCCCAACTCTGGCCAGTGGACTCGCTGTGCAACCTTGCCCAACAGCGTGCGGGCCATCTGAATGTCCACCGCAAGCGGTCCTCTACAATAAGACCGCATGGTGCATCTTTCCGGCTGGGCAGCAACCGTCAACTGGCATTGGGTGTGGCTCGTGGTGGCTGCGTTCTTGGCCGGAGTGCTGAACGCCGTGGCCGGCGGCGGTTCGTTTCTGTCGTTTCCGGCGCTGCTGGGCATGGGGATCCTGCCCGTCCAGGCCAACGCCACAAACGCAGTGGCTCTCTGGCCGGGACAATTGACGTCTGCCGCCGCATATCGCAACGACGTACGTAAAAACCTGAGTTCGGCGATTTTGATGGGTGCGGCCGGTCTGATTGGCGGCACGGCCGGAGCGGTGGTGCTGCTGAACACACCGCAGCTGACGTTTTTGCATCTCGTGCCCTGGCTTCTGCTAGGCGCGGCCTTGCTTTTTGCCATCAGCGGCCCGGTTTCGCGCCGGCTGGAGGGCCTGAAGATGGTCCGGCGTGAACGCGCCGTGGCCGGGCAGATTCACGCTCCGCGCCGCGTGCCGCTCTTCTTTGCCTCCATCGCCGTGAGCTTCTATATCGGATACTTCGGCGCCGGAGCCGGCTTTCTCTTCATGACTCTGCTTGCGCTCTTCGGCTATGAGGACATCCACGCCATCAACGCGCTGAAAGTGGTGGCCGGCCTACTGGCCAATAGTATTGCGTTCCTGATCTTCGTCGTCGATGGACAGGTCGCTTGGCGCTACTGCCTGTTGGCCATGATTGCCTGTGGCATTGGCGGCTACGCCTCTGCCAGCCTGGCGCGGCGCGTTCCACAGCCGGTGCTGCGCGGGCTGGTGGTTGTGATTGGGCTCTCCATGGCGGGGTGGTTCTTTTGGAAGTACCAGTGAACCACGGGACTAAGGAACTAAGGGACTGTGGGACTAAGAGAACACAGAACAGAGACCGCCAGCCACTGACCCCTGAAACCTGACACCTGTAAACTGTTCTTATGAGCCACGAAGGCATCCGCTTCTCATCGAAGGAAGAACAGGCGCGCCAGGCCGAAGAGATTCGCCCGCTTGCGCGCATCGCCATCACGCCGGAAAAGGTGCGTGTGCTGTTGACCGAGGGCAAAGGCCTGGAGATCGACTGGGCCGACGGACACAAGAGCGCGTGGGGTTTCGCGTGGTTGCGCGAGGCCTGCCCCTGCGCCAACTGTATTGAAGAGCGTACGCAGGAGGGCCGCAAACCCGGCCAGCCCAAACCCAAGTCCGGCGCGCTGCTGCCCATGTACACGCCGCCGCCGAAGCCCTCGAGCGCCCACGCAGTGGGCCGCTACGCCATCCAGTTCGACTGGCTCGACGGCCATTCCGGCGGGATCTATTCATGGGATTATCTGCGCCGCGTGTGCCAGTGCCAGGAGTGCACCTTCGCTGCCTCGGAAACCAAAGGAGCGCCGAACTGAAACCTGCCAGCAGAGTAAGGAAAGCTGAATAAAGTGACACTGCGCAAGCCGTCCCCGATGCGCGTACACTTGCAAGCAAATTCCCGATTGCGAGGCTCCGATGCGCAAAAACAGCGTCCTGCTGCTGGCCTGTCTTTTCTCTCTGCTGTCTCCGCGGCTTTTTGCCGATATGGCCGCCATTCATGCCAACGCACTTCCCCAGGAGACAGCGGTTCTAAGCGCTCTCGACGACGCCAAACAGCTTGAGCCCTACAGCCGGTCATGGACTATGAACTGGGATTATCCAGTTGCCAAGGACGAAGTGGCCGCGCGCCTGAGTAAGGACCTGGGTTTTCTGACGCTGGCGAGCAAGAGCCACCCGGAGAATGCCGAATTGCTGTTGCTGACAGGTCTGGTGGCTGACTATGCCTACAACGTCGACGTGGACGGCAGCTTCGACGCCGCAATGAATGCGCTGGGGCAGGCGGAGAAGCTCGCGCCAGGTGATTTTCGCGCGCCCTGGTTTCGCGCCACGCTCGAGTGCCAGACCACTCAGCCCAAGGCCGGCGGCGATGAGTTTCTTTCGATCGAAGCCGGCCACGCATGGGATCAATTGCCCGTGGCCTTCTGGGACGACTACATCGAGTGCGCATACATAACCAACATGCCTGCCCATCTTCTCCGCGCCGCTGATCATCTTCAGAAGCTGGGTGCGCCCGTTTCGGAGAGGCGCAATGCGATCGTCGATTTAGCCCACAAGCGCTTCGCGCCTTTTGACCCCAAGAAGGACTATAAGCCTGAGGAAGTGTGGCAGGCCGAAAATAGAGGCGACGATACGGTATTTACCAGCACACTGTGCGGGGTGCGCCTTCGCGTGCACGGCAACTGGCAGGCCAACCGGCTGGATTTCGCCAACGGATCGTGCGTGGCCCTTTTCACCACGGGCCCTTACCAGGCCACGACGCGCCCCATGCATCCCAGCGTCATGTTGCTTGTCCAGCAGCCAAAGGCGGATGAGACCCTCGAAGCCTACACCAGGAAATTCCAGACCCAGGGCTCCTTTGAGCCTTTCGCGCCGCCGCAGTGTCCCGCGCAATCTTGCATCGCCGTCAAAGGAGTGCAGCCGGGGACGTACAAAGGCGATGGAGACGGTCGCCCGCGGCTCGTGTTCTTCGAGCGGGACGAGCCTGTGTTTCCGGGGTTGATCTTCGAATCTCCCCTGGAGCTGCCCGAGTCTGACGGGAAGGGTGGCGCGAAGGTTTATCGGCCCGATCAGACCCAGCAGCGCATTCCCGGCAAGCTCTTCTACCTCGTCACGTTGGATACGGCATCTTCGATCGAGGAGCCGGCACTCAAGGACCTCGAGTTCTTCCTGCGGAATCTGACGGTGGAGTGAGACCGGCCTTCGCACCGTTCACCGCCAACTGACCACTGACAACTGATCCCTGACCACTGTTTTCTACAATCTCCCCATGAAGGTTGGCTTTTTGAGCCTGGGCAAGATGGGAACGCCGATGGATTTGCGCCTGATCGCCGCCGGCCTCGGCCAGGAAGATTGCGGCATTTCCCGGATATCTGTAGGGTCGCCAAGTGGCGTGCAATGTGGATTTTTCTTGAGGAAAAATCCACGAGGCGGTGGTGGCTTCGCTCTATACCAATCCGAGAAATGCTTTAGGCCGTAGGAATGTACCGCATGTCACAGCAGCGCAGCGAAGGACCTTTGTAGGATGACGATATGCGCTTAAAGGGAAAGATCGTCTTCATCACCGGGGCCAGCGCCGGCATTGGCGCGGCAACCGCTGTGGCGTTTGCCGCCGAGGGTGCGCGTTTGCTGCTGGCCGCCCGGCGCGCCGGAAAACTGGCTGAGGTTGCGTCGAAGGCGCTGGCTCGCGGCGCCGCCGCCGTGCACTCCATTGACCTGGATGTGCGCAGCCGCCATAGCGTGCAGCAGGCCATTGACGAGCTGCCTCCGGAGTGGGCGGACATCGATATCCTGGTCAACAATGCCGGCCTGAGCCGCGGTATGGAAAAGATCTACACCGGCAAGATCGATGACTGGGAAGAGATGATCGACACCAACATCAAAGGGATGCTCTATGTGGTGCGCGCCGTGGTTCCCATGATGGTGGTGCGCGGACGGGGCCACGTGGTCACCCTGGGGTCCATGGCCGGCGAGATCGTCTATCCCAACGGGGCGGTCTATTGCGGCACCAAAGCCGCCGCGCGCGCCATCAGCGACGGCCTTCGCGATGATCTGCTGGGCACGCCGGTGCGCGTTACCAGCGTCGATCCCGGCCTGGTCGAGACCGATTTCAGCCTCGTCCGCTTCCACGGCGACGCAGGCCGCGCCGCCAAGGTCTACAAGGGCATCACGCCGCTCACATCCGAAGACATCGCCGATGTGATTCTCTGGGCTGTCACCCGCCCAGCGCATGTGAACATTGCGCGTGTCTCGCTCACTTCAGTTCATCAGGCCAATAGCCTGCTCGTTCACCGAGAGGCAGGGGGCTAGCGAGTCAGGAGAAGCACGAGGGCAAAGACAAGCGAGGCAACTATCGCTGTCGGATTTGTGTTGCCATCCCGAGTGCGAAGGACCTTCTAGCTCATTGCCTGAATCTGCGACTCCACCTGGGCCAATGCGGCTTCAAGGGCGGCGCGGCGGCCGGGATTCGACGTCTTTTGCGACAGGATATTCTCGCGTTGCAGGCTGAGCGATTGTTTTTCCCGTTCCCGCGCCGCGCGCTGCTGTTCGGCCGCGCGCCGGGCCTCATCGCTCACAAGGCCGTTGCCGGGATTTACGCCGGGGTCTTCCAAGGCATTTGCCATCTGCTCCTCCACCGATTTACTTTCCCATCCACGAGCCATATCTTCATTCTACGGGGCTTTGTGCGATCGCGTCCCGCAGAATGATGAAGGTGGAGCCGAAAAGTTAGAGAGGTTTCGCATGCGCGCCTGGCAAGTTTCGACCTTTGGCATTGATTCTTTGGAGTTTGTGGAACGGCCCACACCCGCGCCGGAGCCCGGCGAGGTCCTGGTGGGGGTGCGAGCGGTTTCACTTAATTATCGCGACCTGATGGCCGTGAAGGGGCTCTACAACCCCAAAATGAAGCTGCCGCGCATTCCCTGTTCCGATGGCGCCGGCACGGTGGTGGAGGTCGGCGCCGGCGTGACCGCGTGGAAGCCCGGCGACCGCGTGGCCGGTATCTTTATGCAGAACTGGCTCGACGGGCCGCTGACCGCAGCCAAGGCCCGCGGCGCGCTGGGCGGCGACATCGACGGCATGTTGGCCGATTTCGTGGTGCTCAAGGAGGAGGGGTTGATCGCTCTGCCGGACCACCTGAGCTATCAGGAAGCCGCTACGCTGCCCTGCGCCGCCTTGACGGCATGGAACGCATTGGCCGCGGGAGATCTTAAGCCGGGCGCTACGGTTCTTATCCAGGGTACCGGCGGCGTCTCCATCTTTGCCCTGCAATTTGCGCGGCTCAAGGGCGCGCGCGTCCTGGGCATCTCTTCGAGCGACGAAAAGCTGGAGCGGGCCAGCGCCATGGGGCTGGACGCCGGACTGAACTACCGCGACAACCCCGACTGGGAGCGCTGGGCGGCCGACCAGACGGGCGGCGAGGGCGTGGACCTGGTGGTGGAAGTGGGCGGCGTGGGCACTCTGGCCCACTCACTTAGAGCCATTCGCCCCGGCGGAATGGTGTCTCAGGTGGGCGTTCTGGCCTCCACGGCCGACCCATTCCCGGTTCCGCTCATTCTCCACAAAATGGCGCGCATTCACGGCATCCATGTGGGCTCACGCAAGGATTTTGAGGAGATGAACCGCGCCATTTCCCTGGCCGAACTGCGCCCCGTAGGCGAAGAGTTCCACTGGACCCAGACGCGCGAAGTCTTCGAGCGAATGGAAGAAGCCAGCCACTTCGGCAAGCTGGTTCTCACGGTGAGTTGAAACAGCAAGTCTGCGAGTCTGCAATCCCAACTGAGGCGCCGCCCGCTGACTTGCTAACTTGCTCACCTGCTGCTTTACAGTATTTCTGTGAATCTCTACGAACAAATGCTTGCTGTCGCCCTCGAGGAAGCTCGCCAGGGCCTCGCCGAGGGAGGCATTCCCATTGGTGCGGCGCTCTTCACGCGGGAGGGCGAGCTGGTCAGCCGTGGCCACAATCGCCGCGTGCAGCACGGCGATCCAAGCGTCCACGCAGAAACCGATGCCTTTCGCCGCGCCGGCCGTCAGCGCAGCTACCGCAACCTGGTCATGGTCACTACGCTGGCGCCATGCTGGTATTGCAGCGGCCTGGTACGCCAGTTCCGCATCGGCACGCTGGTGGTGGGCGAGAGCCGCACCTTTGCCGGCGGCGTGGACTGGCTCCGCGAGAACGGCGTCGAGGTTATCGACCTTGACAACCGCGAGTGCCGCGAGCTGCTCGAAGAGTATATCGCGAAAAATCCCGCGGTCTGGAACGAAGATATCGGCGAAGAATAGGTAAGGCTGAGTGGGTGGCGAGCGGCTGGCGGTCAGCGGCCCTCATCGACCGGGAAGTTTGCCGCGCCGCCGCAGGCGCAGTACGGCAAAACCAGAATTCACGTGCCCAAACGAGGAGTCTTCATTGTGGCTTTTTCCTGATGAAAAAGCCACTCAGAGGGCGTGCCGTCGGGTACACCTATTCTGGTTCTGCTGTAGGCGCCGAATGCGTTTGTCCTTTCGGCTTAGGGACTTGGCCGGTTTCGGGAACGGTACTTTTGGGCGTGGCATTTCTGGTGCACCCCCGGAAATTTGTTTTCCTGTAATCTTCGATGGTGCACAATGATGAGATGAGGTAGAGACGGTCGTGCCGCGCATTCACTTTCAACAACAACTCGCCGAACTCAAGGACAAGCTTCTGGGCATGGCGGCTCTCGCGCAGCAGGCGGTCGATTCCGCGGTGGAAGCCTATCTGCGGCGCGACAAGGGCCTGTGCAAGTTCGTGAAGCAGAACGAAAGGGCGATCGACACCGCGCAGCGGGAGCTGGACGAAATGGCCTATGAGCTGCTGGCCAAAGAACAGCCCATGGCCATCGATCTGCGCTTCATCCTCGCCGTGATCAAGATCAACGGCGACCTGGAACGGATCGGCGACCAGTCCATGAGCATCGCTCGCCGGACCAAGGAGATTCTTACCGCCGAAGGGGTCGAGCTGCCGGTCGATTTCGCCGCCATGGGCGAGTATGCCGGGCATATGATCCGCACCGCGCTGCAGGCGTTGCTGGACGGTGACGCCCGCCTTGCCGAATCGGTGCGCGAGATGGACGACGAGATCGACCGCATGAATCGCCGCGCCCACAACGATCTGCTCAAGCTCATCGAAGAAAAGCCGCAATATACGCATCAGGCGATGGGCGGCATTCTGGTGGCCAAGAACCTGGAGCGGATCGCCGACCACGCGTCCAATATCGCAACCGACGTGATCTTCTGGATTCGCGGCGCCGATGTGCGCCACCAGTTGAGCATCGCGATGGATTAAAGACAGCTTTTAGCCGTTAGCTCATTGTGCAGAAACCGAGCGCTGCGGAATTGAGCGGCGCCCGGTTTCGATTTTCTGGGCGGTAATTTACACGCCGATCACAGCGCAGAGTTCCTTCACCGCCGCCGCGCTCTTCTTCAGAGCGGCGTCTTCCTCCGGCGTCAGCTTGATCTCGATGATCTGTTCGAGGCCGGCGGCGCCCAGTTTGCAGGGTACGCCGATGTAGTAACCGGAGATTCCGTACTCGCCCTCGAGATAAGCCGCGCAAGGCAGGATCTTCTTCTTGTCCTTCAGAATCGCCTCGGCCATCTCTGTCGCCGCTGCTGAGGGAGCGTAGAACGCGCTGCCGGTCTTCAGATACTTCACGATCTCGGCGCCGCCGTCGCGGGTGCGCTGCACAATCTGCTCCAAACGGTCAGGCGCGATAAGCTCGGTGATCGGGATTCCGGCGACCGTCGAGTAGCGCGCCAGCGGCACCATGGTGTCGCCGTGGCCGCCCAGCACAAAAGCCGTCACGTTTTCCACGCTCACGTTCAACTCGGCTGCGATGAAAGCGCGGAAGCGCGCCGAGTCCAGCACGCCGGCCATGCCGATGACCCGCTGGCGATTGAAGCCGGACTGGCGATAGGCGGCCTGCGCCATCGCGTCGAGAGGATTCGAGACGACGATGAGGATCGACTCAGGCGACTGCGCAACCACCTTGGAAACCACGTCGGACATGATCTTGAAGTTGGTGTTCAGCAGGTCGTCGCGGCTCATGCCGGGCTTGCGGGGAATGCCCGCGGTAATGATCACGATGTCGGAGTTGGCCGTGGCCGCGTAATCGTTGGCGCCGGCGATGTTCACGTCGCGCTTCTCGATGGGCATGGCTTCCAGCAGGTCCAGAGCCTTGCCCTGCGGCACGCCCTCTATCACGTCCACCAGCACCACATCGGCCAGTTCCTTGGCTGCAATCCAATGCGCGGCCGTTGCGCCCACGTTTCCTGCGCCCACAATGCTTACTTTCTTTCTCATGTTGTTCTTTCTCCTTTAAGAAATAAAGCCATCAACTTGGTTTTTGCTACATGTTGCCGATAATGCGCGTGGCAAACTCGCTGGTGCCCACCTTGGTGGCGCCGGCGGTTTGACGTTCGAAGTCGTAGGTGACGAATTTCTGCAGGATGGTCTTCTCCATCGACGTTTCGATGAGATTGGCCGCTTCCTTCCAGCCGATAAACTCCAGCAGCATGACGCCGGAAAGAATCACCGAGCCGGGATTGATCGACGTCTTTATCCGCGTACTTGGGCGCGGTGCCGTGCGTGGCCTCGAAGACCGCATAGCCGTCGCCAATGTTGGCGCCGGGCGCGATGCCCAGTCCGCCCACCTGCGCTGCCGCGGCGTCGGAGATGTAGTCGCCATTCAGATTGGTAGTGGCCAGGATCGAGTAATCGGCGGGGCGAATGATGATCTGCTGGAAGATGGAGTCGGCGATGCGGTCGTTGACCAGAATCTTCGACTTCCAGGCGCCGTTGCCATGCGATTTGCCGATTGCGTCAAGAACCTCTTGACCTCGGTAGAGATCGAATCCTGGAAACTCGGCGAGCCAAACTCCAGGCCCGGCTCAATGAGCGCGGCGTTTTCTTCAATGGAGATGCCCGGCTTGGCTTCCACATTGCCCAGAATCCAGCTCTCGCGCTCGGTCACAATCTGGTCGCGGAACTCCTCGGTCGCTACCTCGTAGCCCCACTCGCGAAACGCGCCCTCAGTGAACTTCTGGATGTTGCCCTTGTGAACGAGTGTGACGGTCTTGCGGCCCGTCTCCATCGCGCTGCGGATGGCGTAGCGCACCAGCCGCTTGGTGCCGAAGATGGAGATGGGCTTGATGCCCACGCCCGAGTCGGCGCGCACCTTTTTCTTGCCGTCCTTCAGCAGTTCGTCGTTGACGAAGGAGATCAGCCGCGCGGCATCCTCAGAGCCCTGCTTGAATTCGATGCCCGCGTACACGTCTTCAGTGTTCTCGCGGATAGATGATGACGTCGAGTTCTCCGGGTGCTTCACCGGGCTGGGCACGCCCTGGTAATACTTCACCGGCCGCACGCAGGTGTAGAGATCGAGAATCTGGCGCAGAGCCACGTTGAGCGAGCGGATGCCGCCGCCGACAGGCGTGGTCAGCGGCCCCTTGATGCTGACGCGAAGATCGCGCGCCGCGGCCACCGAATCGTCGGGCAGCCAGGTGTTGAACTGCCTGAAGGCCTTTTCGCCGGCGAAGATCTCAAACCAGCGAATGGCGCGCTTGCCGCCGTAGGCTTTTTCGACCGCGGCGTCGAAGACGCGCTGCGAGGCCTTCCAGATGTCGCGGCCGGTGCCGTCGCCCTCGATGAAGGGAATGATGGGGTGGTCTGGCACGGCGAACTGCCCGTTCTCGTAGCCGATCGGCTGGCCGTTCTTTGGCAGCTCCAGGCCGTTATACGTGCTTTGCATGATTCTGAGGGAGGCCCCTTCCGTGAATGCTGCAGCCTTGAGGCTATCATCTGCATTTTAGCAGTAACAATGGCGGGCGCGAGCAGGTCCGCACGAATGCCGGGCTCAATTGCCGGCGCCACGCTGCCCGTATTCGCGAACATCACGCGCAGCATTTCAGAGACAGGAGCAGCGGCCACCAGTTGATCTCATCAACCACGAGGACAGAGGCATGACCGCGGAGATGCACAACCCAGTGGACAACAAAGGGAGCGGACGCCTGCCACTCGTCAGGATTGTTCCACACCGGGGCGCCCAAGTACTCGAGTGCAGGCGGCTATGAGCCGGGAGCAAACGCGCCCATATCGGCAAACTCGACGCCGGCGTTCGTCCAATCGGCCACGTCGCACAACTTGAGCCTGGTGCAGATCGATTCGCGCAGCAGAGCGGAATCTCCGGCTCCGATCGCGTCGATCCCGTGCACGTAGAGAAGGTGCACCGGATGGTGGTCCGGCGCATCCAGCGCATCGCCAATGCTGGTGAGGGTTGCAAGAGATCCACTCGCATCTTCAATGATCTTGGCACGCGCCGGTGCGGCGCCCCCAACCGCCGCCAGGATGAGGAGGATTGAGGTCAGCTTGCCCGTTGGCATCGATCGAGAACTCCGTCAGGAATCTAAGCCTGACTATAGCATTCGCTTCAGCGGAATCACGCGACCCTTTCGATCCTGTCTTTCTACCGTGCGCGGCGTGTTATGCCACGACGGTCGTTGCCGGCGCAGGCTCGAACGGGGCAAGTGTGCCCGCAGCTAGAAGGGCCTGCCTGCGCTGGACCTCCAACGCCATGAGTTGTATTTCCAGACCGATCTTCTGAGCTTCGGCCTGCTCGCGTTCGAGTTTGATCCGGTTGGCCTGGTCAAGCTCCGGATCTTGGGCGCAGCAATGCGCAAGTTCCGGATCGTAGACCACACCATCGGTTGGAACAGTCAGAACCGTTGGTTGCTCGACCGTCTCTCCCACGGTTGGCACACCCGCAAGGATCGTTTCCACCGCCTTCTGATATTGGGTCGGGATCTGGCCGATCTGAGCCGGCGTCAGGACGGGCGACACATAGTTTCCGACCGTTGCCTGGAATGTTACTGCGGTGACCTTCGTCGTGATTACATAGACGTCGAGCACCTTGCGCACGAAATATGTCACTGCGTAGCAAACGTTGTTGTTCACCAGCGTGCGCTGAGTCGTGGAAACAGTCTGGGAGTCTTCATAACTGCTGATCGTGATCGATCGCTGGAGGTCGGTGTATTGTGCGGCCTGCTGGGCCAGCGACAAGAATTGGTTTGCGCTTGTCTGCGTTGACAGATCGACGCCAGTGCTGGAACTGGAAGAACTGCTGCTGCCCCCGCCGACTCCCCCGCTGACAAAGCCAAAAATATTGAAGCCGCCGCCTCCCGACGCGGTGGAAGACTGTGATTGGTTGTTCAGTACCTGGGTCAGCGCGCTGGAGTTGCTGGAGTTCTGTTGCTGGTAAAGCGCCGACACGAACTGCGCAAAGGTCGTTTGGACTGAGAAACGCTCCGTTTCCGACGTCGTGCGGCGGTATCGGTCACTGTGGTACAAAGTCATCTTTTCGCCTGGCAGAAGCGTCAGCGTATAGGCCAGCGCGCCGCGCTGCTTGGCGGTGAGACAAAGCGTGTGCGTATAGGTGACAGTCTTGGTGACGGATCCAAAGTCAGCGGTCGCGGGGCTACCCGCAAGTGGTACCGTGGAGGTTCTGGTTTCAGTGAATGTGGTACAGCTCGGCCCGGTGCGCCATGGCGGATCGCACGGACTCTGACAGCATGTGTCTAGTGTGGGCAGGGAAACGGGAGTGGTTCCGTCTGTAGGATCGAAGACCGGAGTCGGTGTCGTAGTCATTTGTCCCTCGCTTGAAGCTCGCGTCTGTGGGCGCGGCCTGTGTTCGTCATGTCCGTTTTGACTCTTTGGCGCGTAAACATGATTTAATCTGCCGATAACTACTGCACCTCAAACCGCTGCGCCATAATTCCAGTGATGATGGCCTGTTATAGGGTTCTCAGTTCCGTAGCCCATTTTATATGAAATGCCTAGGAGCTACCGGTGGTGGGTTA
>CAWCXX010000043.1:0-63084 GCA_963799445.1 uncultured Acidobacteriaceae bacterium
TGCCGACGGAGGCGTCATAGCGATGCCAGTCTTGGGGACGCGAACCGGCGATAACGATCGTTTGAGATGGTTAGCCAGATTGTAATGGGATGGTCCGCCCCACGTCCATACCCGGGATAGTTTCCGGAATGCCGAAGAGCCGCGGCATGAGCCAGTTGGCGCAGCCTGAGGGGATGCGGCGCAGCATAAAGTTGTCGATGCGCGTTTTGCGCCAGCCGGAAACGGCGTCGTAGCCCTCGTTGAGCTATTCAAGAAAAGCGGGGATGTCGTTCGGGTGGTGCTGCAGGTCTCCGTGCATGGCCAGAATGTACTCGCCCGAGGCGTCAAGGGCGAAAAAACGTAGCTTGATGACGGGAGTGCGGGAGACGGAGGACAATCGTTCCTTCCCCGCGGATGGGCCGGCCGCGGAGTTTTTTGGCAGGCCGGCAGGCCAATGATGCTATAACCGAAGTACCATGAAGGAGGAATTTTCCGTGGCACTTGCGATAGCTTCCCGTGAAATGGATGGCGTCACCGTTTTAGATCTGAGCGGGCGAATCACACTGGGCGAGGGCAGCGTGCAGATTCGCGATGCCATTCGCGATTTGATCGGCAAAGGGCAGAAGAACATCCTGCTCGACTTGGGCGAAGTGAACTATATCGATAGTTCGGGCCTGGGCGAGCTGGTTAGCGCCTACACTACGGCCAGGAACCAGAGCGCCGAGCTCAAGCTGCTCAAACTGACCAAGAAGGTCCACGACCTGCTGCAACTAACCAAGCTGTACACCGTTTTCGACATCTACGACGACGAGGCCAGCGCCATCGCTTCCTTCAAATAAGCCGATCCGGGCACTGCCCTGTTCCTGAGCCGAAGAGGCCATCCCGCCGGGTGGTCCGCTTTTCGGGGAAGCTGATCCACTCGAGAAATGGGTGCCCCAGGCCTCGCTTTTGAGACCTGGGATACCACGAACCCCTCCAAACCGCGGATCGATCCCGATAAATTCTGTTGTGTTGAGTAAAACCGGAAACGAAATAAATCTTGCTTGCCGCCAAATTGCGATATCAGCCTCAGGTCGCCCACATGCCGTCGCCAGTCACACGGGCTAGGTCACTGACGCTGGCAGGTGAGGCAACGTAACATAAAATCGTTCATGGCAGGCAGAGCAGACCCGGTTTCGATGGACAGGAATCCGGATTGACCGAACAATGAACCGAGCGATTGACCGAGCAGGGGTCGAGCGCATCGTGCGCCAGGTTGTGCTCGAATACCTGGGGCGGGAAAAGGACGGCGCCGGTGCGGCTGCGCCTGCGGCTGCTTCTTCGGCATCCGCCGCGCAAGCTGGCGCGAGCGCCGGGCTGCGCCCCGAACGCACGCCTCTTCACCACGCCTGAAGCCGAAGCCATCAAGAAAGAAATCTGCGGCGTGGGCCGCAAGCTGTGGCTGCGCCAGTTTGTCGACGGCAATGGCGGCAATATCTCCTATCGCATCGGCCCCAACGAGGTGCTGTGCACGCCGACGCTGGTGAGCAAATACGACCTCACGCCCGAGGATATTTGCATGGTCGATCTCGAAGGCAATCAGATTGCCGGAACCAAGCCGCGCACCAGCGAGCTGTCTGCTGCATCTGGAGATCTACAAAGCCGTGCCGCGAGGCCAAAGCCGTCGTTCATTGCCATCCGCCGCACGCCACGGCCTATGCCATCACCGGGCGCGTGCCGCCCAACCTGCGTGATTCCGGAATTTGAGATTTTGGTGGGCAAGGTTGCCATCGCGCCTTACGAAACGCCGGGCACAGCGGCTTTTGCCGAGTCCGTGCTGCCCTACGTGAAGCAGCACAATACCGTGCTGCTGGCCAACCACGGCATCGTCTGCTGGTCCGATACGGTGACGCACGCCGAATGGTCTGCCGAAGTGCTGGAAACGTACTGCTGGACGCTGATGCTGGCGGCGCAGCTCGGCGCTCCCATCTCGCGCATCTCTGAGGAACATGCCTCCGAATTGCTGGCCATGAAGAAAAAACTCGGCTTGCCCGACATTCGCTTCGACACGCCGCGCATGAATGAGCGCCAGCTCTCCGATCTCGAAGTTCCGAGTTCCATTGCGCTGGAGCCAACTCCGGGCGACGGCAGCGGCAACGGCGCCGAGCTGGAGTCGCTGGTCAAGACGCTGACTGACGCGGTGATGAAGCCATTGCCGCTAAGTGAACGGCGAACGCTCAAAAACATTAGCAACTGTTGCGCGAGCGATTTTCGGCTCAGGAGCCTGACATGCAGCCAGAGTCTGGCATGAAAATCGACGCGCACGACGTTCTCATTGTCACCGATGTGCAAAACGACTTCTGCCCCGGCGGCGCGCTTGCCGTTCCCTCGGGGGATGAGGTGATTGCGCCCATCCATCGCGTCGCGCCGCGGTTCGAGCACATCGTTTTCACGCAGGACTGGCATCCGCCCGATCACTCTTCCTTCGCCGCATCCCATTCCGGCAAACAGCCCTTCGAGTCCATCGAGCTTGCCTACGGCCCGCAGACATTATGGCCACCGCATTGCGTTCAAGGCAGCAAGGGCGCGGAGTTTCACCCCGATATCCATCTTCCGCAGGCTGAATTGATCCTGCGCAAGGGATTTCGTTCGCATGTCGATTCTTATTCGGCATTTTTTGAGAATGACCGCGCCACGCCCACAGGCATGGCCGGCTATTTGCACGAACGCGACCTCAGGCGCGTCTTCCTTGCCGGGCTTGCATACGACTATTGCGTGGGTTACTCCGCTCTCGACGCGCGCCGGCTCGGCCTGCCCGCGTTCGTGCTGCGCGACGCCTGCCGCGCCATCGCCCTCGGCGGTTCCGTGGCGGCGATCGAAGCGGAGTTTGCGAAGGCCGGCGTGGCCGTCATCGAAACGGCGCAGCTTTCCGGCTGAAGCAGTCTGGCCTAGAATCGCAACAGGCCGCCGCGCACCAACTGCCGCCTTTCGCGCGTATGTCCCGCAACTTCTACATTCTCGCTGCCACGCTGGGGCTTTTCGCCCTCATCTCAGGGGGCATGGCGCTGATTCCGTCCAGCTTTCAGCCTGGCCTGCCGGCCAATGGCACGCTCTGGCGCACGGTGGCGCTGCTTCTGCTTCTGGCTGGCCTGGCGTCGGCGCTCATCGGCGTCCTCAGCAACCTTTTCGAACAGGTTGACCGGCGCAGCGAAGAGGCGCGCCGGGCGGCGCGGCGCAAACGCCGCGGCAACCGCGGATAGATCTTATGTCCGCGGGGTGGAAGCGCCGGGGCGACTGCGGGCCATGAGCGCGCCGAACTGGTTAGAATGAGGAAGTGCGGCTGGTTTTTCCCGCGCAGGACGAGAGCAGACACCGATGTATGAAGTCACAGTGGAGGCAGATTTCTCCTCCGGCCACTTTCTCCGCAACTACAGAGGCAAGTGCGAAAATCCGCACGGCCACAATTACAAGGTCCGTGTCACACTGGCCGGCGCCTCGCTCGACGAAACCGGACTGCTCGTCGACTTCAAGCTGCTCAAACAGGTGCTCAAGCCCGTCCTCGACCGCATCGACCACCAGATGCTCAACGACCTGGAGCCTTTCACGACGCTCAACCCCTCGGCCGAAAACATCGCCAAATACTTTTACGACGAGACCAACCGGCACCTCGACGGAGCAACCGCGGGCCGCGTGCGCGTGAAAGACTGCACCATCTGGGAGACCGACACCACCACGGCTACCTATTACGAGTAGCGCCGTCTGCCCGTCGGGCCTTGCCGGCCGTCAGTTTATCCGGCTCGACTTCGACTGCAGGTATTTGTTGAAGGGAATCTCGAAGTAGAAGAGCTCGTTGCCATCGGCGTCGCGCAGCGAGCGCACGTAAAGTCTGGCGCCCACCAGCGGATGGGTCAGCCCCGAGACATCGTAAAACAGGAAGCCCGCGCGCGTGGTATGCGGTTCGACCGCCAGCGCCGAGTACTCGAAGGTGTCGAAATCCTGCTGAATCTCCTGGTTGCTGCCCTTGGGCTTGGTGTGGATCGGCGGCAAGGGGGCGGGCAACGGAACCTTGCTCCCCATGCGCTCCTTGCGCGTCATCAGCCGCTCCACATCTTCCGGCTCGGCCGCCTGAATCCGGTCGCCCGCCGCCGTCTCAAAGAGAATCCGCGCGGCGCGCAGCGAGATGGGCCGGTCGCCCAGATTGGTCACAATCAGCCGCACCGGCATTACGTCGTGGCCGATGTAGTCGACGCGGAAGATCGACTCCTTTTCCTTGGTGTCGTACGGTTCCACGGCGATGGCCACTTGCTCGTCGGGGTGTACCTCGACCGCCGCGAACGAGGTGGCCGGCTGCACTGGAGGCGGCGTATGGTCGGCGGCAATAGCCGGCAACGCCAGCCAAAGCAGAAAGAACGAAATTCCCCGCAAAGATCTCATCGTGTGCGACTGTATCATTCTAAGGATAGCTACCCGCGCTAAGGTTAGCCACCCGCGCCGGAATTCGACGACCAATGGTTAGACCGGTAGAAAGTAGATTCGGTTGAGCTTGATTCTCTTTTTCTATAACGTGGCACTGCTGGCGGCGCTCCTGGTCAGTGCGCCCTGGTGGCTTTGGCGCATGGCCACCACGCACAAATACCGCGAAGGGCTGCTGGAGCGCCTGGGCCGGGTTCCGAGGCGGCTGGGCACGCTTTTTGCGCCTGCCGGCGAACGCCCGCTGATTTGGCTCCATGCCGTCTCCGTTGGCGAGGTTCTGGCGATCACTCGCCTGGTCAGGACCCTTGAGACCGCGCTGTCTGGCTACCAGATCCTCATCTCTACCACCACTCGCACCGGCCAGGCGCTGGCACGTGAGCGCTTCAGTTCGAACCGCGTCTTTTACTGCCCGCTCGATCTGCCTTGGGCGGTCCGCGCCTATTTGAACGCCCTCAAGCCTTGCCTGTTCGTACTGGCTGAAACCGAGTTCTGGCCCAACCTGCTCAGTGGCTGCTTCCGCCGCGGAATTCCCGTCGCGGTGGTCAATGCCCGCATCTCCGACCGCTCCTGGCCGCGCTACCGGCGCCTGCGCGTTCTCTGGCGCCCGTTCCTCTCACGCCTTAGCGGCGTGCTGGCCCAGAGCCCGACCGACGCCGAGCGCCTGCTCGCGATCGGCTGCCGTCCGGAATCGGTCACCGTCGCCGGCAATCTCAAATTCGATGTGCGCGCAGCGCAGGAAGCCGATGCTACGCGTATTTTGAAGCCGATCTCCGGCGAGCTGCGTCTGATCGTGGCGGGCAGCACGCTCGAAAGCGAGGAGTCCGCACTTCTCGAATCCTGGCCGCAGTTGCTCGCAGCCGATCCGCAACTCGTCATGGTGCTGGCCCCTCGCCATCCCGAGCGATTCAACGCTGTCGCGGCCCTCCTCGAAAAATCCGGAATTTCGTGGCGCAAGCGCTCCGATTGGAATAAGGAATCGGTTGCAGCAGCTTCGTCCCGGCGAAATCGTCCTCCTGGACACCATCGGCGAGCTGGCTTCGGTCTACTCGCTCGCCAGCGTCGCGTTCGTGGGCGGCAGCCTGATTCCCGCCGGAGGCCACAACCCCCTCGAACCGGCCCAGTTCGGCGTTCCCATCGTCATGGGCCCGCACTACGCCAACTTCCGCGCCATTGTGGAGGACCTGCGCACGCACAACGCCCTGCGCATTGCCGCCGCGGAAGAACTGGCCGGGACGCTCGTCACTCTTCTTGGCGACCGTACCGCTGCCGAGGCTATGGGCAAGCGTGCAAAAGGGGTCTTTGATCGCCAGGCCGGCGCCACCGATCGTTGCGTGGCAGTTCTCCGCGAGTTGCTTGCGGCAAATCCCAGCCGGGAGCGCACGCCATGAAGCAATCCCCGCCGGCGCGCCCATGGCTTGCACCGCTCGTCCCCGCCTACCGGCTCGCGCTCGCTCTCCGCGAGTTCCAGTTGCGTTCGGGCCTCAAGCCCATCCGCCGCCTGCGCTGGCCGGTCGTAAGCATCGGCAACCTCTCCTCTGGCGGATCGGGCAAGACTCCACTGGCCATCGCCCTGGCCAAAGCGCTCACGGCGCGCGGCCTGCATGTCGACGTGCTCTCGCGCGGCTACGGCCGGCGGCGTTCCACGCTGCCACTCTTGGTTGATCGCGATGGGACAGCAGAGGACTTCGGCGACGAGCCGCTGCTCATCGCGCGCGAAACCGGCGTCCCGGTCTACGTTGCCGATGCGCGCTATCAGGCTGGGTTGCTGGCCGAGAAAGCAAGTCAGCAAGTTCGCGTCCATTTGCTTGACGATGGGTTTCAACACCGCCAACTCGCACGCGACATCGACATCCTGCTGCTGAGCCGCCGTGACCTCATCGATCGCTTGCTCCCCGCCGGAAACCTGCGCGAGGCACTGCGTGCAGCAAAGCGTGCAGATGTGATTGCGATACCCGCAGACGTACGCGATGTTGAAGAGGAGATCAAACTGCGAAACTGGTTCCGGGGCTGGCAGGGGACGGTCTGGCGCTTGCGCCGCCGTATGGGAATCCCGCCAATTGACGGGCCGGTCGCCGCTTTCTGCGGCATTGCGCGGCCTGAGCAGTTCTTTCAGGGGCTCGAAGCGGCAGGAGTGCGTCTTGCTGCCCGCATCGCTTTCCCCGACCACCACGGGTATAGTGCGCGCGACTTCGACCACCTGCTTGCCGAAGCACGCCAAGCTGGAGCTACGGCGCTTCTGACTACGGAGAAGGATCGCGTCCGGCTCGGGGCGCTGGCCGCAAGCCTGCCGGAAACCGTCGCGCTCAAAGTGGTGCAACTGCACGTCGAAATCGAGAACCAGGAACATGTAATCGACTGGCTGATTGGCAGGCTTGAATCAAGCCGTCCAGTGCAGCGTCCCTGAAAATTCGCGGTTTCCCGGGTCTCAGAAACGAGATCTTCACCCCACGGACGAAGACCTGCCCGTGGGGATCACAGACCTGGGTCACCTGGCAGCTGGTCATTGTGGTTTCATATAATTCTGTGGGTGTCGAGGAGATGGGCCGCTCCGTTCCGCCCGGTTCCATGGAATGGAAGCGATGCAGGAAGCCGGCCACGAATATGCAAAAGGGGCGGAAAAGCTAGTCGGTGGAAGAATAAACGGGAATCGACGCTGATTTCCGCTTATTCTTTCTACAGGCCTCCAGCGGGAGAGATCTCACGCCAATAGCCCGCTCCGGATCCCGAAGAAGGAGGGATTGTGCCCAATCCCCCGAAGTCCGGCCTCTCCGACAACCTTATCGCCGCAATCGCCTACTTCGGCCCCGTCCCGGCGTTCTTTTTTCTTGCCATCAGGCGCTACAACAAGAGGCCCTATGTGCGATTCCACGCCTGGCAGTCCCTCGCATTCGATGCCTTTGTATTTCTCTTCTTTTCTGCTTTGGAATTTGTCATGCCACTTGTCAAGTTCCTTGGGCCTCGGGTTCTCCTCGGTCTGTGGTGTGCTGTCTGTCTGGCCGTTTTCCTCTTAGGTCTGTGGTGTGTAGTCGGAGCATTGAATGGCAAGCGCTGCAGGCTCCCGATTATTGGGGACTGGGCCGATGAGCAGGCCTACAGGTAATCTTGCCGCCGGGCCGTTCCATCGCAAATCGTCATTGTTTAAACAGACCGGCGTACTCCGACTATGCCATGGGCTCAGGGCAGACTGGCGATGACTTTGAGAGCCTGGGCTACTTGCTTCAGATTGCTGTCGCGCGTCCACAGCTGCGTTCCAGGCGTGAGAAGACACGATGCGATCAGATGCGCATCGGTGAGGCCGATGCCCTTCGAGTAGAGCGAGTGCCCCTTGATCATATGGCGCACTTCGTCGAGCCCCGCCACACGCACCTCGCGTAGCGCGTCCATTTCAGCGAGGATTTTGGGGCGGTTGCGCAGCGATCCGAGAGCGATCTCCGCGACGATGCAGGGGTGCATGGCGATCTGGCCCGTCAAAAGCAGGTTCGCCATTTGCGGGTCGTTTCGCCGGAGATGATTGGCCCAGACGGAGGTGTCGGCGAGGACCACTACGCGACTCTCGTACGCTTGATGTCTTCGAGATCGGGCTCAGTTCCACCGACCGCGGCCAGCCTTCGCGAGGCTTCGATATGGATGAGGGCCTTTAAGGCTTCGCGGAGCAGGGCAGTCCTCTCGGTCACGCCCGAATACTCCTGCGCCTTCTCGACCAGGGCGTCGTCCAGTGCTACCGTTGCTCTCATGAGGCCTCCTTATCACCAATATTATCACGAAATGGTGACGATCTAGGTGCCAATGAAGGATATTACCCCTTACAGCACTCCTTCAGGCTCATTTTTCGATTGGAAAAGACTCGGGTTGAGACTTGTCGCTAGATTGACTTGTTCCCCAGGGCCAGCAGCGTTTGAAATTGCGGCGTTTCCGCTTCTTTGTTGACGACGGACGTTTGCACCTCGGAGAAGCCGGCTTTTTCGAGCATGGATTCGAGATCGGCCTCGGAGAAGCCGAGCCACTCGTCGGCGCACATTTCGAGCCTCCTTCAAAACGGTGCTGATTAGCCTCTCACGGCAAGGAAGTTGAAACGGAATGCCGCTTTCTTGACTTTCACTCTATGTCCGCGAGAGAATCGTGCCTAATTGGACGAGCCCAGTCCACTTCCCTTACGCACCCGTTCTGAGGTCCGTTCAAATCACAAAACAAGGAGGTCGATATGAGCACGGCTCAAGCTCAAGCCATCGACATGGATCGACTGAACGCTTTCCTGGGAAAGTTTGTCGGTGATCTCGGCGCATCGGTTCACGCCGGGATGGTGGTCATCGGCGAAAAGCTCGGCTTATACAAGGCGCTTGCCGACGGACCTGCTACCTCAGAAGAACTGTCGAAAAAAACGGGAACCGACGAACGCTACCTGCGTGAGTGGCTGGCGTCCCAGGCGGCTGGGGGATACATCACTTACGACGCAGACACGCGCCGCTTCAGCCTGACGCCCGAACAGGCATTTGCACTCGCCTCAGAAGATAGCCCTGCCTATTTGCCCGGCGCCTTTGAACTCGCGCTCGGATCTCTTGCCGCCGTGCCTCGCATTGCCGAGTCATTCCGCACTGGTGCTGGAATGGGCTGGCATGAGCACGAGGATGGCGTCTTTCACGGATGCGAGAAGTTCTTTCGGCCCGGCTATGCCGCGAATCTGGTGAGCACATGGATTCCGGCTCTCGACGGCGTGCAAGCGCGGTTGGAAAGAGGGGCGCGCGTCGCGGATGTGGGTTGCGGCACCGGATCGTCGTCACTTCTCATGGCCAAAGCATTTCCCAAATCGGAGTTCTTCGGCTTTGACTATCACAACAAATCCGTCGAAGCCGCGCGTGACAAGGCGAGGAAAGAAGGCCTCGCCGACCGAGTCACCTTCGATGTAGCGAAGGCCAAAGAATTTCCCGGCTCCGGATACGACTTTGTCACGGTCTTCGATTGCCTGCACGATATGGGCGACCCGATTGGAGCGGCAAAGCATGTGCACAAGTCGCTCACACCGAGCGGCACATGGATGATCGTGGAGCCTTTTGCCAACGATGAGCTCAAGGACAATCTGAATCCCGTTGGACGCGTCTACTACTCGTTTTCGACCCTTCTCTGCACGCCTTGCTCAAGATCCCAGGAAGTGGGGCTTTGCCTTGGCGCGCAGGCAGGAGAAGCCCGAATTCGTGACGTGATCACCTCCGCCGGCTTCTCCAAATTCCGGCGAGCCACCGAGACGCCATTCAACATTGTGTACGAAGCCCGCGCGTAAAACCGCACGGTCCTCTCGGAAGCAGCGCAGCGGTCAAGGAAACGAATCGTGCTCGCAGGCGGCGCGAGCCGAACGCCCGATCATTGGATGGTTGAAGTGGGTTGCAAACGCCCGAGTCGCATTATGCAGCCTTCGTTGCGATGGCCAGCAGCGTTTGGAACTGCGGCGTTTCCGGCTCTTTGTCGACGACCGACGTTTGCACCTCGGTGAAGCCGGCTTTTTCGAGCATGGATTCGAGCTCGGCCTCGGAGAAGCCGAGCCACTCGTCGGCGTACAGTTCGCGGGCTTCTTCAAAGCGGTGCTTGACGAGGTCGAGGATGACGATGCGGCCGCCGGGCGCGAGAATTCGCCGCGCCTCTTCGAGGGCGCGCGCGGGGTGCAGCGCGTGGTGCAGCGACTGCGAGAAGAAGACGAGATCGACTTCGCCGTCGGCGATGGGAATCTCTTCCATGTCGCCGAGGCGGTAGTCGACGTTTTTGACGCCGTGGCGGAGGGCCTGCTCGCGGGCGACCTCGATCATTTTGGCCGAGGTGTCGACGGCGATGACTTTCTTGGCGCGCTGGGCGAGCAGAAGCGCAAAGGCGCCCTCGCCCGCGCCCAGATCGGCGATGACCATGGGCGGGACCAGGCGCAACAAAGCTTCGGCCAGGCTCTTCCAGGATTTGCCGGGAACGTAATCCTTGCCCAGGCGGCCGGCGACGGAGTCGAAGAAGGCGCGCATCTTGTCCTGGCGCTTTTTCAGGACGCGGCGCATGGCGGCTTGATCGTGCGCGGCTTCGGGGATCTCAGCGGCGGCGCGGGCGAGGAGTTCGTGCAGAAAACTTCCCGCAGGGGCGAAAGCCCCAGCGATCTGGATGGCCTTATCGGCACGCGACCCTGACCCACCGGGTGGGTACCCCACTCGTGCCCTGTTCCAAAGCGAGTTTCGCAATCTGGGAGTCTTCCTGCGAGTCTGCGGTTCTGAGGCGGTAGAGATTGCTCTTGCCGGTGCGGCGGTCTTCGACCAGCTCCGCCTGCTTGAGCTGCGAAAGGTGCGTGGAGATGGTGCTTTGGCCCATGGCCAGAATCTCCTGCAGCTCGGCAACAGAGAGCTCCTCTCCCTTTAGAAGCAACAAGATGCGCAGCCGGTTGGGATCGGCCACCACCTTGAACGTTTTGACGATTGACGGCATGGCGAAGTTCTGATACATATCAATATATCACGATATGTCGATAAAGGAGAATCATACATGGCAACCGCAACCGTCGAAATGATCGGAGCTGATTACAAGGTAGCCGACATGGCCCTGGCCGATTGGGGCCGCAAAGAGATCGTGATCGCCGAGCAGGAGATGCCGGGGCTGATGGCGATCCGGAACAAGTATGCGGCGGAGAAGCCGCTGGCCGGGGTGCGCGTGACCGGCTCGCTGCACATGACCATTCAGACGGCGGTGCTGATTGAGACGCTGGCGAGCCTGGGCGCCGAGGTTCGCTGGGCGAGCTGCAACATCTTCTCCACGCAGGACCACGCGGCGGCGGCGATTGCGGCGAGCGGGGTTCCGGTGTTCGCGTGGAAGGGCGAGACGCTGGAGGACTACTGGGAGTGCACGTATCGCGCGCTCACGCACAAGGGCGGCAAGGGGCCGCAGCTCGTGGTGGACGATGGCGGCGACGCGACGCTGCTGATCCACAAAGGCTATGAACTGGAAGATGGCGACGGCTGGGTGAATACGCCCAGCGGCAACCACGAAGAGCAGGTGATCAAGGATCTGCTGAAGAAGGTTTTTGCCGAGGACCCGCAGCATTGGCATAAGGTCGTGGCCGAGTGGCGCGGCGTGTCGGAGGAGACGACGACGGGCGTGCACCGGCTCTACAAGATGATGGAACAGGGCAAGCTGCTGGTTCCGGCGATCAACGTGAACGACTCGGTGACGAAGATCAAGTTCGACAACCTCTACGGCTGCCGCGAGTCGTTGGCCGACGGCATCAAACGCGCGACGGACGTGATGGTGGCGGGCAAGGTGGCCGTGATCTGCGGCTACGGCGACGTGGGCAAGGGCTGCGCGCACTCGCTGCGCGGCATGGGCGCGCGCTGCATCGTGACGGAGATCGACCCCATCAACGCGCTGCAGGCGGCGATGGAAGGATTCGAAGTGGCCACCGTCGAGGACACGCTGGGCCGCGGCGATATTTACGTCTCCTGCACGGGCAATACCGACATCATTACGCTCGAACACATGCAGAAGATGAAGGACCAGGCGATTGTGTGCAACATCGGCCACTTCGATAACGAGATCCAAATCGACAGGCTGAACGCTGCCGAGGGCGTGACGAAGCTGAACATCAAGCCGCAGGTGGATTTTTACAAGTTCCCCGCCGGGCATGGAATCTTCGTTCTGGCCGAAGGGCGGCTGGTGAATCTGGGCTGCGCTACGGGCCATCCGAGCTTTGTGATGAGTAACAGCTTCGCCAACCAGACGCTGGCGCAGATCGATCTGTGGAAGAACCGCTCGAGCTACAAGGTGGACGTCTACACGCTGCCTAAGAAGCTGGACGAGGAAGTGGCGCGGCTGCATCTCGGAAAGATCGGCGTGAAGCTGACCCAGCTGACCCAGAAGCAGGCCGACTACATCGGCGTGCCGGTGGAGGGGCCGTACAAGGCGGAAAATTACAGATACTAGGGACTAGGGAACAGGGAACAGAGAACAGAGGACAGAGGACAGAGGACAGAGGACAGAGGAAGCCCCGTTCAATTGGCCACATCGGTGTTCCGCGCACCCGCCATGAGTTAACCTTTGCGTGGGAGACGAAGTACCGGATGACGCACCATTGGATTTCACTGATTGCGCAATACAGCAGCGTTGTGGGCTTCATGATCGGGCTGCCAGTCATGGTGGCCGCCTACTATGAGTCGTTCAAGGCGCGCCAGGAGGCGCGGCGCGCGCGCGAGGGCACGCTCGACAGCCACAACTGCCTGGAGTTTGTGGCCGGCGACGGCACCTGCATCAACCTGGTGCCGCTGGAGACGCTGCACTCGCTGCCGCGGGCGGGCGATGTGATCCTGCTGCCCGGCGACGGAACGGGCGTGGACGGGACTTTCCTCACCGGCGCTTACCTGGTGGAGTCTGTCGAGCACATCTACACGCGCGCAGAGTACAAAGGCTGCCGGCCGCAGGAGGCGCGGCTGACAAAGGCCGTCGCGCAGGTGACGTCGCTGAACCCGGCGCTGACGGTATGACTGCTTAAGGCGAAACCACAGGCACTGTATCCTGCGCGATTCTGCACAAGGTCGCCGCTCCTTGGGGTCGCGGCGACTTAAGTGCAGCGGCTTCGGGTTACAGCATCTCTGGTCTTGCTATAGCCGCTTCGGCTCCGATTACGCCTTCTGTGGTTTCGCGTTAGCGGCTCTTGCGCCGCATCATCCGCTGCCACAGCCGCCACAATCCGCTGTGCAGCAGGCGCGTCTGCTCGGCCTTCAGCGCCGCGTAGGATCGTTCCACGTAGACATCGAACTCCGGCGGCCAGCCGATCATGGAGCGGCGCTCGGAGTATTCGCCCTCGGCCCACTTCGACAGCAGCGCCTTGTAGCCCACTACGTGCGTCACAAAGTCGAGCAGGCACTGCGGCATCTGCTCCTCGACGATCAGGTGCGCATTTTCGATGATGATCTTCTCGCGAATGTCGTTCAGGGGCATGAAGATGGTGGTCATCCACAGCGTCCACTCCTTCAAGTCCTCGTCGCGGATGGGATGGCACTGCTTCTTGCCCTGTTTCTGAAGCAGCGATTGGTAAGCGATGTTGCCGGCCACGGTGGCCACGTAGAGCGGGCCGTAGAACTCGTTCAGGCGCTGGTTCACCAGACGCAGGTGGTCGGCGCGGCGCGCCATGATGCGCGTGCCCCAAAATGTGAGCAGGTAGCCGGCGAAGGCCAGCACAATGGTGAGCACGGCCGCGTTTTGCAGAGAATTGGGCAGGGCAATCGAGGATGGATCCATGGCGTATACGACCTTGGGCGTGGAGGACCTTGCCGGAAAGTATACGCGGTTGAGCAGCGGCTGCACCGTGATAACGCAGGCCGGCGAGGGCGCAGTTCCAATTTGTTACTTCGAGTGCCCGGCGGGAACGAGCTTTGCCCGTTGCGGAACGACCTTGATCTCAAAGAGCTTGGGCCACAGTTTGCCGGTGACGAAGAGCCGGTCGCGCGCGGCGTCGTAGGCGATGCCGTTCAGCACCGCTTCAGGGTCCGAGACCTCGCCTGGCGCCAGCAAGCCGGTGAGGTCGATCCAGCCCAGCACCTGGCCGGTCGCGGGCGATATGCGGGCAATGCGGTCGGTGTGCCACACGTTGGCGTAGATCTGGCCGCGCACGTACTCCAGTTCATTCAACTCGGTCACCGGAGCGCCGCGATCTTTCACCACGACGTGCCGCACCTCGCGGAGGGTCTGCGGATCGAGAAAATGGAGGGTCGCGGTTCCATCGCTCAGGATCAGGCTTCTGCCGTCCTCCGTAAGCCCCCATCCTTCTCCGTCGTAGTGAAGGGTGCGCAGCAGGCGAAAGCTGAAACGGTCGTAGACGAAGGCGACGTGCGACTGCCAGGTGAGCTGAACCAGCGTGCTGCCCCACGGGGCAAGCCCTTCAGCAAAATACTGGCTGGGGACGGCCGCCGATTGCAGCACGCGCCCGGTTTCCAGGTCCACCATACGCAGCGAGGAGCGCCCGTTGAGGCCGGTGCTCTCGTACAAATGCCCATCCACAAAGACCAGCCCCTGCGTGTAGGCCTGGGGGTCGTGCGGATAGGTGTGAACGATGCGATAGGTGTCTGCCGCGAAGGCAGGGGCAGAGGCCGCGATGGACACTGCGATGACAGCGACAGCGCGGCAATATGCAGATATGCGCATCGGCACTATTGTGTCAGTTTTATGCAACCGCTGGAAACGTCCGGGTTGCGAGGCTTGCGCGGGCGACACATTCCAACCCTGATGCGGGCACACGAGCCCGACGGTCAACCCGTCATGTTCTTGTGCAGACGTTTATTGTTGGCTGACACCCGTGTGCTCCACGGCGCGAGGAGTGAGTCCATCGAGGCACACCCACCACTGATCATTAGTGTCATCCACGATTCCGCGGCGGCCTCAACCTTTTCGCTGACCATCTGTTGGTATTCGGCCAGTGAAAACTGGTTCTGCGCCATCAGGTTGGTGCGGAGGGCAATGGTTTCGATTGATTGCAAGGTCAGATCCGTCATCGACAGGGGAAGAGATGCTGCTCTGGGGCTTTTCATTAACTCTCCACTCGTTAGATGCTTGTATTCCCCGCACGGTTCGGGCAGTTAAGGCATGAGCTAACGATTGCGATTGTTGATGGCAGGGTCGAATGAGCAAAGTAGCTCACTCTGGAAGAGCTTGTCAGGCAACCGAATGTCCTTAATCCGTCGGGCCGGCGTCGTCGGCTACGGTGAACGCGACGGCTGGGTTGCTGGTCAACTGGGTATCCATCAGCAGGACGGTCCGCACTTCGCCGCCGGTGAGCGCCATGGGCGTATAGGCGTAGAAGGGCGTGGTGATGCCGGTGGGCGTGACGACCATGGTGACGGTCTGCGAGGTGAAGCTGATGTAGCCGGCAGTGCCACCCGCCGGCAGGCCGGTGACAATGGGGATGGTATTGGCCAGGGTGGTTCCGGCCGGGACCATGTACACGTCGACCGCGCCGATTTTGGGCGCCTGGTTGAGAAAGCGGAATGCCGAGTGGCCGCCCGCCGCCTGCACCTGCTGATCTTCCAGGATGGTCACCACATAACTGTTGGGCGCGGCGCCGTTATCGGTGAGGAAAACCGAGTGCTGATGGCCGGGCAGGAGCGTGCCATTGGTCGTTACCAGCGAAGCGCCCCCGGTGGCGGCCGTGATCTGAATGAGCGCGGCGTTGTTGGCCGGCAGAGTGCCGTAGGGCGTGATGGTTCCCTGGCCGATGTTGGCGGCCAGTAGTTCGCCTTCCACCACCACATTTGCGGCCGGAGCGATGTAGGAAGCGTCGATAACGCGCACCAGGCTCGGCTGCGTGTAGGTGGCCACGTTTTCGCAGGCCGAGAGCGCCAGGGCCACAGCGAGCGAGGCTGCCGCCGCAACGGCCAACGAAAACCATTTCGGTTTCGGCCAGCGCGCGCCTTTCCTCCAGCCAGTCCAGACGCAGTTCCTGGTCGTCTTCATCCGGTTCATTTGGAGCACCTTCTCATGGTACAGCGAAGGGATGGGATGAGTTTACGGGTTTTTTGCCATGCCAGACGAGATTGTCTCGAGGCCGTCACAAACTGAGACGCTAGAGCAGTCCGCCGTGAAAACGCCCGAATGTACGGGCGAGCATAAGCGCCATGAGCAGCATGCCCGCTCCAGCAGCGAGCGCCTGCCAGGTGTCATGAAGGCTGAAGTGGCCCACGCAAACGACCAGCACGTAAGCGGCAGCGAGATTGAAGAAGCCCCACAAAACATTCACGGTTGACGACGACAGGCCCTTTCCCGGCGGCTTGGCGAAGGGGCTTTGAAACGCCCGCCCCGAGATCCCATTGATCAAATGGGGCAGCGCATTGGCGAGGAAAGCTCCGCCGAAGAAATAACTCAGAAAGAAATACCAGTGCATGATGGCTCCATTCTGATGAACGAGCAACATGGTAACAGACCTTAATTTGCCCCCAGATAGACGAAGCGCGCCAGAAACAGCGCAGCAATCAAGTAGAGCAGCCAATCCTGGCGCCGCGCCTTTCCTGCAAGCAGGTGCAGAACCGCCCACGCAATGATGCCGAAGCCCAGTCCGTTGGCAATGGAATAGGTTAACGGAATGAGGACGAGGGTGAGGAATGCGGGAACGGCAACCAGCGGATCGTGCCAGTGAATCTCGCTGATGGTGGCCAGCATGAGCGAGCCCACCAGGATGAGCGCGGGCGCCGTGGCTGCCTGGGGCACAATGCCGGCAAACGGCGCGGCGGCGATGGCCCCGAGAAACAACAGCCCGGTGACAATCGCGGTCACGCCCGAGCGTCCGCCCGCGGCCACGCCCGCCGTCGACTCCACGTAGCTGGTCACGGTCGAGGTTCCGATAAGCGAGCCAAACATGCTGGCCGTGGCGTCGGCGAAGAGAATCCGGTTCAACCGGGGAATGGAGTGGTCGGGAGCGATAAGCCCGGCGCGCTTGGTCACGGCCACCAGCGTGCCCAGGTTGTCAAACAGGTCCACAAAGAAGAAGACGAAGATGATTTCCAGCAGCCCCTTGTTGACGGCGCCCATGATGTTGAGCTTGAAGGCGGTCTGGGTGAGCGCCTGCAATCCGCCCGCCGCCGGCGTCCAATGCATCAGGTGCAACGCCCAGGCGAGGCCGGTGATGCCGAGCACGCCGATGAGGATGGAGCCTTTCACTTTCTTGACTTCGAGAGCCACCATGACAATGAGGCCGAGGAGGGCGAGCCAGGCGGTGGGGTTGCGGATATTGCCCATGCCCACGAGGGTGTTCGGGTCGCGCACCACCAGGCCGGCGTGCTGAAATCCGATGAAGGCGATGAACAGGCCGATGCCGCTGGCGACCGCGGCGTAAAGCTGGTGAGGAATGGCTCGCAGAATCACCCGCTGGACGCCGGCTACGGTGATGCAGAGAAAAATGAGGCCCGAAAGAAACACAGCGCCCAGCGCCGTTTGCCAGGGCACGTGCATTTTGAGGCACACGGTGTAAGTGAAGTAGGCGTTCAGGCCCATGCCCGGCGCGAGCGCAATGGGATAGCGCGCGACAATGCCCATCAGGATCGACGCGAAAGCCGCCGAGAGGCAAGTGGCCGCGGTGGCTGCGGGCAGCGGCAGCCCGGCATCGGCCAGGATTGCCGGATTGACCAGCACGATGTAGGCCATGGTCAGGAACGTCGTGACGCCGGCCAGGATCTCCGTGCGCCAGTTGGTTCCCAGGTGGGCAAATTCAAAGTAGGCTTCGAGTCGCTTGAGCATAGGCGGGTTCTGGAGCGGGTGTTCTCAATATCAGAGCACACACCCGCCCGAACTCAAAACGAATTTGTGCACAGCGCGGTGAGCTGAAGGCGCTGCGCGGCTCGCCGGCGAGCGGCTTCTATGGATACAGTTGGGGCTCGATCTTGCCGTAGATCTCGTCGGAGGCGTTTTTGATCTGAGTGACGATATCCTTAAACTCGGCGGCGTCGGCGATGCGCAGCGGGGCGTCGATGCGGACGGAGAGGTCGTCATCGGCGTC
Organism: uncultured Acidobacteriaceae bacterium; assembly: GCA_963799445.1. GTDB lineage: Bacteria > Acidobacteriota > Terriglobia > Terriglobales > Acidobacteriaceae > Telmatobacter. Next base: position 17,924 of record CAWCXX010000043.1, read on the forward strand.
AAGGCCGACCTTGACACGGTCGAACTCATGATTGAACTTGAGGAGGGTATGGAGGAAGTCGGTGGTGACGGGCATGCGGCGCTTCTCCACCACAGTGACAAAGATGACCATCTGGTCGTTGTCGGTATCCAGGGCCAGGATCACCTTGATGTCCTTCAGGTGTGTTCCAGTGAAGTGAATGACCCAGACAGTGGGCGACTTGGTGGTAATGAAGTTGTAGTTGTTGGCCTGCATGAGGCTGACCATTTTGGTGACGCCTTCGGTGCTTGTCTGAGCTGCCATGGGCAGGACAAGCGAGAACAGCAGGGCGGCGAAAAGGCAAAGGCGAGCGATCGAGAGAGTGCGGCGAGAACGCATAACAGACGGCTCCTGGAGGAACGAAAAGGTTGTGTAAGAGTACCGCTCCGCATGGGATTTGCGCAACCGGCCGCATGGGGCGGCCGGCTAAGTTGGGGCTGGATCTTGCCGTAGATCTCATCCGAGGAGTTCTTCATCTGGTTGATGACATTTTTCACATACGTTGCGTCGGCCACACGCATTGAGCCATCGATCCGCACCGACAGGTCGTCGTCGGCATCGAATCCGACCTTTACCTGGTCGAACTCGTGGTTCAACTTGAGCAGCGTGTAGCGAAAATCGGCCGTGGCCGGCATGGTCGCCTTGGGGGTTACCGTGACAAAGACCACAAGGTCGCTGTCCTCGTCGTTGCCCAGAGCGATAACGACCTTGATGTCCTTGAGGTGCGTGCCGGTGAAATGAATGATGAACACCGTCGGGAGACTCGTAGTTTTGTAGTCGAAGCCGTCTTGCCACATGAGGCTGACAAGCTTATCGATCGTCCCCTGGGGGACTTGGGCTTCGACCGGCAAAGCCGGTGTAAACAGGGTGGCAGCCAACAGAACGGCGCATCCGATGCGGCGAAAGTGCATGGTCGAAACCTCCATAAAGAAGCCGGCGAGGAATGCAGGCAGTATATCCCGGCAAGCGAGCGAAAAAGAATTCTTGTCGTATTAGAGCAGCTTTGCGGCTTCCTTGGCGAAGTAGGTGACGATGAAGTCGGCTCCGGCGCGGCGGATGCCGACCAGCGACTCCAGCATGGCGCGGTCGCGGTCGAGCCAGCCTTTCTCGAATGCCGCCTGCAGCATCGAGTATTCGCCGGAGACCTGATACGCGCCCATGGGCACGCCAAAGCGCTCGCGGGCGGCGCGCACCACGTCAAGGTACGGCATGGCCGGCTTCATCAGGATCATGTCCGCGCCCTCATCGAGGTCGAGCTCGATCTCGCGCAGGGCCTCGCGCAGGTTGGCGCCGTCCATCTGATAGCTGCGCCGGTCGCCGAACTGCGGCGCCGAATCGGCCGCCTCGCGGAAGGGTCCGTAAAAAGCCGACGCGAATTTCGACGCGTAGCTGAGGATGGGCGTCTGCGGCGAAGCCGGTGTCGTCGAGAGCGGCGCGGATGGCGGCCACGCGGCCGTCCATCATGTCGCTGGGACCGACCACATCGGCGCCGGCCTTGGCCTGGCTGACGGCCGTGCGCGCCAGCAGATCGAGCGTGGGATCGTTGTCCACCTCGAAGCCGTCGCGCCCCTTGACCACCACGCCGCAGTGGCCGTGGCTGGTGTACTCGCACAGGCAGACGTCGGCAATGAGGACGAGCTTTTTCGCGGCCTCGGACTGCTTGAGCGCGCGCAGCGCCTGCTGCACGATGCCGTTCTCCTCCCACGCGCCCGTGGCCTGTTCGTCTTTGGTTCCGCGGCAAGCCGAAGAGCAGCAATCCGCCGATCCCCAGCTTTGCGGCCTCTTCGGCCTCGCGCACCGCTTCATCCACTGAGAGATTGAAGATGCCGGGCATGGAGCTGACTGGGTTGCGCACGCCCTCGCCGGGGCAGATGAACAGGGGATAGATGAGGTCGCCGGGCTCGAGAGCGGTCTCGCGCACCAGCGCCCGCAACGATTCCGTGCGCCGCAGGCGGCGCATCCGGTTGGTAGGGAAGCTCATGCCTCGATTTTAAGACAGCTTCTAGCTTCTCGTTCCAGCTCTCAGCTGAATTGTGGGAGATCAGCCAGAATCGCCGGCCTCAGGCATGGTTGTACCAATGCCGAACGCACGGCGGAGCTAGCGGCTAGAGGCTGGTAGCTAGAGGCTGTCTTCACAGCTGCTCGTACAGCGCCGAATTCCGGTAGCCGAGCAGGATGACCAGCGTGGCGATGCCCAGAGCCGTGCCCAGGGGAATTCTGATGAGGCACAGAATAGCGGCCACAATGGCCACGATGCGTCCCCACTGCGTGCGCTCCAGCAGGCCCCACCCGGCAACGGCGCAGAGTATGACCCGAACCGATAAGAGAATCCAGACGAAGTGAAGCCAGGCCGGCCCGAACCAATCCGGCGACATGGGACCGTGCATCCACGGGCCAAAGCCGCCAGACGAAAAACGACTTGACGAAGGCGAGGCCGGCGAAGCCCAGCGACGAGGGAGACGCCCGCGTAAACAATCCACAGAATGCCGAGCACTCGCACTTTGCCGGCGTAGCTTTCCAGTTGGAACTGGAGGCCGGGTGGAGGCGGCACTGCCGGCGCCGCCGGGCGGCCGCATTGCGGGCAGATTCCTTGCCCAGGCTCTAACGCGTGACCACATCCGCTGCAAAACATATTGCCTCCTCAAGTTCGATACAAGGATACGCAACAGCAGGGCGCAAGGTTCCAGAGGACTTGTTCGAGGGGGGACGAAATTCTCCGCCTTTTCCCGATACCGGTATCGTATCGCGGGCAGGAGGGATTTGCGCCGGGGCAAGCCGGGGCCGTGCACGGCGACCGGAAGGGCGCTACTTGCCAGGTCGCGCCCGCGATCTTCACCCAGTGTTCCTCATGGCGGTTGTCGCGGTAGACGTAACCGGTAACACGGCCTTGCGCGTCGCGCTCAAACGTCAGGTGAGACGTTGCTGGCGGAACTCTTCTCGCCGGGGCGAAAGAACGTGTCGGCCGATTCCGCTTCCAGCCCGACGACCTGGCCGTCAAAGCTCCTTTCGAAGAGCTGGTCGCCCTGGCGGAAGAGGGTATTGACGCCGCGCCCGTTGGGTTCGCGGTACTCGCCGGCCAGGCTGTCGAGCTGCGCCGCAGTCAGCTTGATAGTGGGCGGGCGCAGCGGAATCAAGATGCGCTCGGCAAAGGTCTCGTTGGCGGCGGGAGTGCGGTGCGCCAGCAGCCAGCGGGGCAGCTCCGGCTCGTCGAAGGCGCGGGTCCAGCAATCGTGCGGGAGCCCCTGGTAAATCCACAGGCGGATGTCTCCGCCGGCCGCCTTGAAGGCGTCGAACATCAGTTCGCTCTGGCGCGGCGACACCACGGCATCGAGACTGCCGTGAAAGAGCCAGACCGGCGTGCGGCCCAGGGCGCGCGCATACTCGGCGGGCAGGATTGACGCCTCCTGCCAGCGCTCCGGATCATAGCTCCAGAAGACGCCGCCCGCTGCAATGGCGATGGCGGCCCAGCGCTGCGGATGAAGGCGCGCCAGCTCCCATGCGCCGTACCCGCCCAGCGAGAGGCCGGTGAGATAGGTGCGCGCCGCGTCGCCGTGAAACTCGGCCGATTCCTGGTCCAGCGCACCCATCGCCAGATCGAGCATGGCCGGGATCGGTCCAATGGGCGTCCTGCGGGCACTGCGGCATCACGATCACAAACGGCCAGCGGTCGGGGTGGTTGCGTACCGCTTCCGGCAAGCCAATCTGCGTCTGCCACATGCCCTCGGAGCCGCGCTCGCCCCGGCCGTGCAGAAAGAGAATGATGGGCCATTGCCTGCCGTCGTCGCGCCGCCACTCCTCGGGCAGGTAGACCTGAAAGCGATAAGTAACCCCGTGCAGCTCGATCTTGCGGTTCAGGAATCCCGTATCCTGCGGCGGCGCCGGCGGGGCGGCATGCGACTTCGCGTCCTCCGCGGGTCGCGCCGCGGGCAACGCAGGGACCGATCGCGCAGGCCAGCGCCAGGCACGGCCAAAGACAATCGAAGCAAGCGGGGCATCTTGACCTCCATCATAATGATTTTCTGGCCGCACGGACGGGCTTTTTTCGACGCGAAGTGGAATCCTCATGCGCCCGTGTTTGCTTGCGGAGCCGGGTTCGTCGTTCCTTGCACATTTCTTATGCTTTGCACACACTTTTCTTATGCATTGCATGAAACACTCGGAATTGCGATGCTATGCGAAGTCATGACAACGCTTGAAGCCGGAGACATGCTGGACCACTATCGCCTGGACGCGGTGGTCGGGCGCGGCGGCATGTCCACGCTCTTCCGGGCCACGGACCTGCGCAACGGCCGGCAGGTGGCCGTCAAGGTTCCGCACCCCGAGATGGAGGCCGACCCGGTTCTGCTGGAGCGCTTCCGCCGCGAGGAGGAGATCGGCCAGGAACTGGACCACCCCGGCGTGGTGAAGACCTATGACGGCGAAGAGCGCAGCCGCCTCTACATGGTCATCGAGTGGGTCGAGGGCCGGCTGCTGCGGGCCATTCTGAACGAGCAGCGCAAGCTGCCCGTGGAGCGCGCGGTCCACTTTGCGCTGGAGATCTGCGACGCGCTCGACGACATGCACAAGCACGGCGTGGTGCACCGCGACCTGAAGCCGGAAAACGTGATGGTGGACGCCGAGGACCACATCAAGCTCATCGACTTCGGCATCGCCATGAAGGAAGACGCGCGGCGCATCACCCACGCCACAATCTCCCCCGCCCTGGGCACGCCCGACTACATTTCGCCCGAGCAGGTGAAGGGCCAGCGCGGCGACCAGCGCAGCGACATCTACGCGCTGGGCGCGATGCTCTACGAGATGCTCACGGGCCAGCCGCCGTTCACGGGACCGAATCCGCTGGCGGTGATGAACGAGCGTTTGCTCAACGATCCCGCGCCGGCGCGCGAGCTGAACCCGGAGATTTCGCCCGCGCTCGAGGAGATTCTCTTCCGCGCGCTGGAGCGCGACCCGCGCCACCGCTACGCGACGGCGCACGAGATGGCCTGGGACCTGGAGCACCAGGATCAGGTGGGCGTGGAAGACGACGCGCACCGGCCTACGCTGCACGGGCGGCACTTCTTCAGCAACAAAAAGATGCTGCTCTACGCCGGCCTGGCGCTGGTTCCCGTGGTGCTGTTTGTGGTGATGCTGCTGCTGGCGCGGTGGTAGTCAATCGGTGCAGAGGAATGAGACGGTAGGTTCCGTCCAGGGTGCTTTACAGGTTTGCCGTCAGGCTGAATTCCCGTGCCACAGGTTCAACGACTTTGCACCTGCCGTGTCCGGGATTGGCCCGATAGCTGGTGCGCAGTAAACCCGCCTTCTCCAGACGAGCCACGTCACGGCTGACTGCGCGCACATCCCGCTTCAGCCCGGATGCGAGGTCGGAGATCGGGAGCGCTCCGGCCTTGGCGCGTCGCAAAAGGCGAACCCGCTCAGTAGTCAGTACCTCAAGCATTTCCAGAGGATCTTCGAAGGTGATGGTGATGTCGGGAGCAATGGCCTCGCCGCGATCCAGCTTTTTGGCGTCGCTGCGCAGGCGGTCGAAAAACTCCTCTGTCGTGCCCGTTGCGATATTTACCTTAGCCTTTTTCATCTTCGATCCTCCAGAGTTCGTGAACTTCCCCGATAAAGCGTTCGAGTAAAGCTTCGTAGGTGGAGAATTCTGTAGCTTCCACCTGGCCCATGAAATGCCGATGGTGGTATCCGTGGCGGTTGTCGTATCCCAGTACGCGGCCATTGTCGACCAGGCATCGTTTCGGGTTGATGTAGGCAAGACTGTAGGCGGCCACCTTTCCGTCCTCGAACCAGACCTGTTCTTTGAGCAAAGCCCCTTTTCTTTTTCCCTTGAGGCGATGCTCTTCCAGCTTCGTCGTCCAAACCGGCCGCTTTCTCTTGCCCACGTATAGATAGTATCACAGTTAGGATGTTAAGCATCCTTTCTGATCGAAAGAAAAGCCGAAGCTGATCCTGCGGCAGGGTTAACAATCTCCTACCGGTACGACTCGTCGCGATGGATGACAAACTCCGGATAGGCGCCGCCGCCGAGTTCGTGCAGGTCCATGCCGATACGCTCACCGTCAGCCTCCACGCGGAAGGGGACGATGCGGTTGAGCAGCGCGAAGAGCAGATAGACCAGCGGCAGCACCAGGCCCAGCAGCGCGGCGATGCCGACGAGTTGCGCCAGCAGTTGACCCGGCTGCCGCGCGAAAAGGCCCGCGGCCACGAGTCCCCAAAGGCCCGCGGCGGCGTGCACCGTGATGGCGCCGGTGGGATCGTCGATGGAGAGCGCAAGCTCAAGCAGCTCAACCATGAGCGGCGTGACGATGCCGGCGACGGCGCCGACGAAGATCGACTCGACAGGAGAGATGAGAGCGGCGCAGGCGGTCGAAGCCACCAATCCGGCCAGCCAGCCGTTGGCGCAGAGACTGGCGTCGGGCTTGCCGAAGCGGACGCGGGTGACGGAAAACGTAGCGCCCAGCGCCGCGGAGGCGCAGAGCAGAGTGTGGATGGCCGTACCGGGCAGGGCGGCGAGCGGCGCGTGCAGCCACAGGATCGCGCCGGCGGCGTTCCAGGCCAGCCAGCCCACCAAGGCTAGGAAAGAGCCGAAGAGCACATAGACGGCGCTGTGGCCGGGAATGGCGGTCGAAAGGCCTTCCCTGGGAAATTTGCCGCGGCGCGGGCCGGCAATCCACACCACAGCCAGCGCCGTCAATCCGCCGAGCGTGTGTACGGTGGCTGCGCCGCCGCCGTCGAGAAATCCCGCGCCAAGCCCGAAGTTCACGCCTAGTTGCGCCAGCCATCCGTTGCCCCAAATCCAATGGGCGGCGAGAGGAAAGACGAAGGCGGCCAGAACCGCAGCCGACGCGCAGCCGGCCGCAAGTCGACAGCGGTCCGCTCCCGATCCCCACGGCAGCATTGCGGCCATGGCAACCGCCAAAAACTCAAAGAGCAACGCAAGCTGAGACTGCGGCGCATCGGCCCCGAGGCCGCGGAGCAGAAACGAGCCTTCGCCAAGCCAGTTCCAGAGCTTGCCCGCTGCGTGAAGGGTGAATCCCGCGCTGCCTGAAACGCCCGGCAGGGTTCCGGCGAAAGACGCGCCGACGAGCGCAAAGACGATGGTGGCAACGGCCATGATCGCCAAATTGCCCAGCAGCGCCTGTGCGGCCGAGCGCGAGCGGCCGAGGCCGGTATTGATGAGGGCCACGCCGGCGATAGCCAGCGGGCAAATGAGCAAAAGCGCGAGCGTGAGCGCGAAAACGGCGTCGCTGATGGCCGGAGCAGATGCGATGGGATTCATGGCAGCCTCGCCCCGCGCGCCTGCATGTGGCCGCGCACCGCAACGGCCAAACCCATCCCCTCGACAGCCAAACCGCACATCACAAATAAGGTTCGGCGCGCCGGGTCAGGAAACAGCACCAGCGCGGCAAGGGCGAGAAAGAATCCGGCTGGCATCACCAGCAATCCGGCGTATTTCATCTTTTGTCTCCTTGCCATTCTTATCCAGCCGCGCACGGGCGTTCCGTGGGGAGGGCGGGTAGACAGCCGGCGGGCGGATTCAAACTCCGGGAAATCCACACTGCCGGCTGCAGGAAAATCCGCATGGCCTGATGAATTTTGTTGAGCTCGGCTGTTACGCCCTTATAAATTCTAAATGATCGCGTTGTTACCATCGGGAGCGCAGGATTTGCTGCGCCGCTCGCGCCCGGCCCGTGCCGGCCAACACGCTTCTTTGTTCCCCGGAGGGTTTTTCCGCATGAATCTTGTTGCACGATTAGTGTCGAATCCGCTGGGCGCGCTTGCCGTCCTCACTCTGGCTGCGTTTCTTGAGGCCTTTGGCGACTCGTTTTTTCAAATCAGCTTTTATCGCTCCTCGGGATTGGGGCGGGTGCTGGCCTTTGCGGCTGGCGCAGCCGTCCTTGCCGCTTACGGATCGACAGTAAACGTGCCGCGCTGGGATTTCGGCCGGCTACTCGGCGTCTACGTAGCGCTGTTTTTTGTGATGGCGCAAGTTCTGAACAGGGTGCGCTTCGGTCAGGCGCCCACTACGCCCATCTACGTGGGCGGAGGGCTCATCGTGGCCGGCGGGCTGTTGATGGCGTTTTGGAAAGGGTGAACGTGGCAAGTTGGGCTTCGCGCTATCCCAGGCCAGGCGCAAAAATAAAGGCGCACCGAGCCTGGGGCACCCAGCATCCTGGAAGGTGTGAGCACGGGCCGCAGCGCGGGAGCGTTGCGAAGCCTTGCGCAAGCGCGGCGGTGCCGGTCCCCAGGACTGTGGAGCACTCGGGCTCCGGCGTGATATTTTCTTCATGGTCCCAATTTCTGGTACGCAAGATGCCAGAAGAACGGCGGTTTTTACCCCACCAGCATTCCTGTCACAACCGGTTTTCTTTCAAAAGGTTGCAAACCGGTTTCCCGCACAATTTTTTGAAGATTTCCCGCGTCGCGCTGGATGCGTGCTGCATCGAATTTGCTATAGTGGGATTTCGGGCTTCCCCGCCCCCCATGACATTTGTATCGCAGTTCGTTTCTTGTACATCACCTATGTGACCGCCGGCACACGCGGCACATACCTAACGTAAGTCAAATCGGGAAGCGTTCATGGCGCAAATCTTCGACCGCAGCTCCAATGCACTGGCTCGCATGAGCCTGGTGTTGACGGGGTTGATCGTCATTGCCCTGGGGGTCACGTTAGACGAGCTGCAGCGCTCGCCGTGGGTCACGCGGCAGGGCCAGCGCGCCGATCAGCCGGTGCCCTTCAGCCACAAACACCACGTGCAAGGGCTGGGGCTGCAATGCCAGTACTGCCACACCACGGTGGAGAAGTCGAGCTACGCCGGCATTCCTCCCACGCGCACCTGCATGAACTGCCACGCGCAGATCTGGACGAATGCACAGCTATTGGAGCCGGTGCGGCAAAGCTGGTACACGGGGCAATCCATCCCCTGGATCAAGGTGCACGACCTCCCCGACTTCGTCTACTTCAGCCATGAGATCCACGTGAACAAGGGCATCGGCTGCGAAAGCTGCCACGGCCGCGTAGACCAGATGCCGCTGATGTACGAGCAGAACACGCTGCAGATGGAGTGGTGCCTGGACTGCCATCGCAATCCGGCCAAGAATCTGCGGCCGACCAGCGAGATCTACAACATGGCGTGGGACGCCCCCGCCGAAGATCGGCCCGTTTGGTGCGCGGCGACGAGCGATCAGGCGGACGTGCCGACGGCGGAAAGCGTGAATTGTACTGCGAGGAACCCGGCGGAAAACAGCGACGTTGCTTCGGGGACGCCTCCGGTCTGGTTTGGCCGCAGGGCGATGGACGCAATGCTCGCCGCGGGACCCGGGTCGAAGCAGGTTGGCAAGAAGGGCTTCGTTCTTGTCGGATTCGGCTACCAGAAGTTCACCAGCCAGGAGGACCTGGGCAAATTCCTGGTGGTTCACTACAAGATTCGCACCCCCAAGGACCTTACGAGTTGCGAGGTGTGCCACCGATGAGCGCAAACAGAAAGAATTTGCCGGCGGTGGAGATGCCGATAGGGAATGCCGTGAACGATAAGACGGACAAGTTGATTACGATCAAGCCTGCGCCCATGACGCTGGCCGAAGTTCGCGAGAAGCTTAACGGCGCGAAGGGCAAAAAGTATTGGCGGTCGCTGGACGAGTTGGCCAATACGCCGGAGTTTCAGGCCGCGGTGGAGCGCGAGTTTCCCTCGGCGGCGCAGGAGTGGGTGGACCCGGTTTCGCGGCGCGGTTTCCTTAAGCTGATGGGCGCTTCCATGGCGCTCGCCGGCCTGGCCGGTTGCACCAAGCAGCCCGATGAGCCCATTTATCCCTACATCAAAGCACCGGAGGATTTGATTCTCGGCAAGCCGATGTACTTTGCCACAGCGCACCCGTTCCCGACCGGCGCGGTGCCGCTGCTGGTCAAGAGCGACGAGTTCCGGCCTATCAAGATCGACGGCAACCCGGAGCACGCGTACAACCGCGGCGGCTCCGACCCTTATTCGCAGGGCACGCTGCTTGACCTCTACGATCCCGACCGCTCACAGCACGTGCTCTATCGCGGCGAGAGCCGGGAGTGGGGCGAGTTTGCCGAGGCGTTCCGCGAGAAGGTGATTTCGACCAAGGACGGGACGGGAATTTATTTCCTGAGCGCGGCCATTACCTCGCCCACCCTGGCGCGGCAGTGGCAGGCGGTACATAAAGCCTGGCCCAATGCAAAGCTCGTGCAATACGAACCCGGGATCGCTGGAACATTCCTTGAAAAAGGGCTGAATGTTCAGTACGACTTGAGCCAGGCCGATGTGATCGTCTCGCTCGATGCGGATTTTCTCTCGGGGGCGAGCTATCCGGGCTTCCACAAACTGGTGCGCGACTACGCCGACCGGCGCAAGCAGCCGGAGAACGGCATGAACCGGCTCTACGCCATCGAGAGCACGACAACCACCACGGGCATGAAGGCCGAACATCGGCTGGGACTGCGCGCGAGCGAGATTCCGGCGTTTACGGCGGCATTGGCGCAAGCTGTGGGCGTGCCGGGTGTGAACGCTCCGAGCTATGCGTGGACCGACGAGCAGAAGAAGTTTCTCGCCGCGTTGGCGAAGGATCTGAAGACGAACACCGGCAAGTGCGCGGTGATTCCGGGGCTTTATCAGGATTTGTCGGTTGCGGCGCTAGCGTTCGCGATAAACATGGTGCTCGGCAACATGGGCAAGACGGTTTCCGTTGGCTCCGAGCCCGCGATTCCGCTGCCCAGCGACCAGCTTGGCGATTTCAAGTCACTGGTCGCCGATCTCAACGCGGGCAAGGTCGATTGGCTCGTCATTCTCAACGCCAATCCGATCTACGACGCGCCCGCCGATCTTGATTTTGCGACGGCCTTCAACAAGGCCAATATCGTTGCGCACCTGGGCTCGCATCTCGACGAGACCGGCCAGCAAGCGCACTGGCACATTCCCGCCGCGCATTATTTGGAATCGTGGTCGGATGCGCGCGCGTACGATGGCACGGTTTCCATCGTGCAGCCGATGATCGATCCGCTCTATGGCGGGCACACGGCGCATCACGTATTGCAGGCGCTGTTGGACGAGCCCATGCTGAGCCCGTACGATGCGGTGCGCGAAACATGGAAGCCGGTGATCAAGGGTGACTTCGAAACCGGCTGGCGCAAGGCTCTGCACGATGGGTGGATTGCGGATACGGCCAATGCCAACGGCGAAGGCTTCATCACCGGCGTGAGACTCGACAAGGCGATTCCTCCCGCGCCCACGCCGAAGGATTCGGTCGAGATCATCTTCCGTCCCGATCCGAACATTTACGACGGGCGCTGGGCGAACGTGGGCTGGCTGCAGGAACTGCCCAAGCCGGTGACCAGCCTGAGCTGGGACAACGCAGCCATCGTTTCCGGCGCGACGCTCACGAAGCTCGGCCTGGAAGAAGACGACATCGTCGAGTTGACCGTGGGCAACGGCAAGGTGAAGGCGCCGGTGATTGTTGCGCCGGGCCATCCCGACAATTCCGTCACGGTTTATCTCGGCTACGGCCGGCAAATTGGCCGCGTTGCCGGCGGCGCTGGCTTCAACGCCTATCTCATTCGCAACACCTGGGCGCCGTTTTATGCCACTGGATCGATTCGCAAGGTGGAAGGCAAGTGGGGCATCGCCATCACCAAGAGCCACTACCAGGACAAGCGCGCCAGCTACTTGCAAGGGCAGGGCAACGGCAACAATTCGCTCGAAGCCGACGAGGCGCTGGGACCGCGCGGCATTATTCGCTACGCCACGCTCGACGAGTTCAAGGCCAATCCGAACTTCGCCCACGAGGGCGAAACGCACGAGACGCCCAGCCACGACACCTCGCTCTTCCCGAACTGGCCTTACAACGAGGCCAATGCCTGGGCCATGTCGATCGACATGAACAGTTGCACGGGCTGCAATGCCTGCATCGTGAGCTGCTATGCCGAGAACAATATCGCCGTGGTGGGCAAGCAGCAGGTGCGCATCGGCCGCAACATGCAGTGGCTGCGCATCGACAGCTACTTCGAGGGCGATTTGGCGGCGCCGCGCGCGCACTTCCAGCCCATGGCCTGCCAGCACTGCGAGAACGCGCCCTGCGAACAGGTTTGCCCGGTGGGCGCCACCATGCACACGCCCGAAGGCCTGAACATGATGGTCTACAACCGCTGCGTGGGCACGCGCTACTGCTCCAACAACTGCCCTTACAAGGTGCGGCGGTTCAACTTCCTGCTCTTCTCCGACTACGAGACGGAAAGCCTGAAATTGATGCGCAATCCCGACGTCAGCGTGCGCTCGCGCGGCGTGATGGAGAAGTGCACTTACTGCGTGCAGCGCATCTCCGCGGCCAAGATCGAGGCCGACAAGGAGAATCGCAATATACGCGACGGCGAGATCGTGACGGCGTGCCAGCAGGCCTGCCCGGCCAACGCAATCGTCTTCGGCAACATCAACGATAAAGAGAGCCGTGTTTCCAAGCTCCGCGCCCAGCAACGCAGCTACCAGGTGATCGCCGACATCAATACCCGTCCGCGGACGCAGTATCTGGCCGAAGTTTTGAATCTGAACCAGGAACTCGAAGAGACGCCGAAGGAGCACGATCCGGCGTGAAACGGGACTAAGGGACTGAGGGACTAGAGGGACTAAGGGACTAAGGGACAAGGGAGCAAAAACAGGCAACGATGGCAACCAAGGAAGTAAAACCCCCGATCATTGGGTCGATCCCGCAACCGGCGAGTACCGGGTGATTGCGCCGGGGCAGACCTTCCGGTCGATCACCGAGAAGATCGTGCGCATCGTGCTCACGCCGCATACGCCGATGGGCTGGTTTGCACTGTTCACCGTTGCCGGCGGCGGGGCCACCATGCTCATGGTGGCGCTCACGTGGCTCTTTCTCAAGGGCGTGGGCATCTGGGCCATCTCGCAGCCGGTGGCCTGGGGATTCGCCATCATCAACTTCGTCTGGTGGATCGGCATCGGCCACGCCGGCACGCTGATCTCGGCCATTCTGCTGCTCTTCAAGCAGGGCTGGCGCAACTCCATCAGCCGCTTCGCCGAGGCCATGACGATTTTTGCCGTGGCCTGCGCCGCGCTGTTCCCGCTGATTCACGTCGGGCGTCCGTGGCTGGGTTACTGGATGCTCCCACTGCCCTTCACCATGACCGTCTGGCCGCAGTTCCGTTCGCCGCTGATGTGGGACGTGTTTGCGGTTTCAACCTACGCGACGATCTCGGTGGTCTTCTGGTACATCGGCATGATTCCCGACCTGGCCACCTTTCGCGACCGCTCGCAGTCAAAGATCGCGCAGTATTTTTACGGCCTGATGAGCGTGGGCTGGCGTGGCTCGGTGCGCCACTGGATGCGCTACGAGACAGCAGCTCTTCTGCTCTCGGGCCTGGCCACGCCGCTGGTGCTTTCGGTGCACACCGTCATCAGTTTCGATTTCGCCGTGGCCGTTCTGCCCGGCTGGCACACCACCATCTTTCCGCCGTACTTTGTGGCCGGCGCCATTTACTCCGGCTTTGCCATGGTGCTCTCGCTGGCCATTCCGCTGCGCAAGTTCTATCACCTGGAGTCATTGGTAACCGAGCGCCACATCGACAACATGGGCAAGGTGATGCTGGTGACAGGTTTTATCGTGGCCTACGGCTACGGTATGGAAGCCTTCATGGCCTGGTATTCGGCCGATCACTGGGAGGCCTTTACCTTCTGGAACCGCGCCTTCGGGCCCATGGGCTGGTCCTACTGGTTGCTGATCACCTTCAACCTGGCGATTCCGCTCACTACGCTGTGGTCGCGCAAATTGCGCACCAACATCCTCTACATGTTCATTCATCTCCATCATTGTGAACACGGGCATGTGGTTTGAGCGATTTGTCATCATCGTGACCAGTTTGACCCGCGACTTTCTGCCCTCAGCGTGGGGCACCTACCGCGCCACCAAGTGGGACTACATGACCTTCTTCGGCACGTTAGGGTTCTTTGTGTTCCTGTTCCTGCTGTTTGTGCGCTTCCTGCCCATGATTCCCATGAACGAAATTCGCATGTTGCTGCCGGGAGCCAAGATCAAGCCGAAGGCGGCGGCGGAGGCTGGTGACTGATGCCCGCCCGCGAAGGAACCTACGGCCTGCTGGCCGAATTCGATACGCCGGGCGACCTGGTGCGGGCCGCGCGGCAGGCGCGCCAGGACGGCTGGCGGCGCATGGACTGCTATACGCCCTATCCGGTGGAAGAAGCGGCCGAAGCCATCGGCTTCCATCGCAACAAGGTGCCGCTTATCACTCTCATCGGCGGCCTGATGGGCGGCGCGGCCATGTTCGCGCTGCAAGTCTGGATCTCCGTGCTGGCGTATCCGCTCAACATCGCGGGCCGGCCGATGTACTCCTGGCCGGCCTTCATTGTGCCCACCTACGAGTGGACGATTCTCTGGGCCGGCCTCTCGGCAGGGTTCGGGATGCTGGCGCTGTGTGGACTTCCGGCGCTCTATCATCCGCTGTTCAACGCGCCCAACTTCCGCGACGGCGCGACGACGGACAAGTTCTTCCTGTGCCTTGAGGCGCTGGACCCGAAGTTCGATCTGGCGGAGACCAAGGCCTATCTGGAGACATTCAAGCCGAACTCGGTGGTGGAGGTGGAGTACTGATGAGAGTCCGCCTCAAGAACAGTGATCAGTGGTCAGAGATCAGTGAGCAGACCTCCGTGCCCCATCCTTTCCACGGCTTTTCGAGGAAAAGATGCGGAAAGAGTGGAAAGCTACAGTCGCTGACATCCCGCATCGCCGCTGCCGCCGGTCTTGCTGCGCTGCTCCTCGTCGCCGGCTGCCGCCAGGACATGCAGGACCAGCCGAAGATGGATCCGCAGCGCGGCACGGACTTCTTTGCCGACCATCGCGGCGCGCGTCCGCAGGTACTGGACACCGTGGCCCGCGGCCAGCTCCACGACGACAGCTACTTCTATACCGGCGTGGTGCAGGGCCCCAACGGCTACAAGCAGGAACTGAACGTGATGCCGTTCCCGGTGACGATGGAAGTGCTGAAGCGCGGCCAGGAGCGGTTCAACGTCTACTGCACGCCTTGCCACTCGCGCGTGGGCAACGGCCTGGGCGAGATTGTGCAGCGCGGCTACAAGCCGGCCGCAAATTATCACGACCAGGTGCACCTGTCGCAGCCCATCTCGCACTACTTTTACGTGATGACGCACGGCTACGGCGCCATGCCGGACTACTCGTCGCAACTGCCTCCGGCAGACCGCTGGGCGGTGGCGGCCTACATCCGCGCCTTGCAACTCAGCCAGGCGGCCACGCTCCAGGACGTGCCTGCCGGCGTAACCGTGCGGGACCTCAAAGAGATTGCGCGCGAAAAGAACCTGCCGAGGCATACGCCGGACCGTGGCCCATGCCGGCGACGGCAGTGTATTCGAACAATCCCATTACAAGCGAGGGAACTCCGGCAATGGCTCCGGCCGAAACGGCGCCCCCCGCCATCAAGATTCCGAATACGCCTCTGGCCCCTGCGGCCAAAGGGGGCAAGTGAGGGACCGAGGAACCAAGGGAACGAGAGAACAAAATCGACGAACTGTGAACTACGAACTGATAACTGATAACTGAGAACTGACGACTGAGGTAAGAATGGCTCACGAAACACACGCCAAGACGCTTCCCGCCGATTTAAGCGCGCCGGCCTTTGTCGACACATGGAAGATGCGCGCGCTGACGGTTGGGGTGGTCTGCTCCGTGATCGCCGTGATTCTGGCGTTTCTGGGTCAGGCGCAGGATGGCCTGGGCTGGGATCACCTGCTGCGCGCCTGGACACTGGGCGCCATGGTCACCTGGGGTCTTGCCGTGGGCGGGCTGGCCATGCTGATGGTGCAGTACTGCTCCGGAGGCAAGTGGGGCCTGCTGTTGCGGCGGCCGTTCGAAGCCATGAGCCGCACCCTGCCGCTGGTCTTCGTTTACTGGGTGATCGTGGCAATTTTCATGAAGCGGCTCTACCTGTGGGCGCAATTTCCAACCGTCAGCGACACGGCGGCGGCGCTCAAATCGGGCATCCTCACTGAGATGCAGGCCCACTGCATCGACTTCAAGCGCCCCATGCTCAATCCCGTAGCCTTCGTCTGGGTGAGCCTGCTCTGCTTCGCCATCTGGGGCTTCTACGCGTGGCGGCTCAATTCGCTTGGCCTCAAGCGCGATAGCGAAGGGCCGGACACTACGCCCTATTGGATCAAGAAGCTCGAGAACATCAGCGGCCCCGGCATCGTGATCTACGCCATCACCATGACGGCTGGCGCCATCTATTGGGTCATGTCGATGGACCCGACATGGTTTTCGACGGTCTACGGCCTTCTCTTCCTGGTGGGGCAGGGATACGCGGTGCTGGCTTTCTCCATCGTCGTCGCCGTCTCGCTATCCAAGGCCGAGCCATTCAAGACCATTCTGCGCCAGACCGAGCAGCACGACCTGGGCAAGCTCACGTTCGCCTTTGTGATGCTCAACATCTATCTGGCCTTCGGACAGTTCCTCATCATCTGGTCGGGGAACCTTCCGCAGGAGATCAACTGGTACCTGGACCGCATCCGCGGCGGCTGGGGCGTCATCATCACGCTCGATTTCATCTTCCACTGGCTGATTCCGTTCACGATGCTGCTGTCGCGCGACCTGAAGCGCAACAAGAAGCGGCTGGTGCGCGTGTGCCAGTGGATGGTCTTCGCCCGTGCGTTCGACATGTTCTGGCTCATCGAGCCGAACTTCAAAGACGCCGCGCGCAACCTGCACTTCAGTTGGGGAATTCTCGAGTACATTGCGGTGCCCGTGGCCATGTTCGCCTTCTGGGTGGCCTATTTCTGCACGCGCCTGAAGACGCGGCCGCTGGTGCAGGTCAACGATCCGCATCTGGCGGAGATTCTGGAGCCTGAACATGCCCACGCATAACGAACCCGAACTCGGGGCACGAACCGGAAAAGCACGAAGTCGACGCGTCGGCGGGCTTTGAGCGCAGCGACGTCGGCGTCACCGGCATCGTGGTCTTTCTTACCGCGCTGGCCATCTTCGTGGCGGTTACGGGGCTGCTCTGCTACGGCATCGGCAAGGTGATCAACGCCCACATGAACAAAGAAGACGGCCGCAACAGCAAGTGGACCAAGACCGTGGACGTGCGGCAGCTTGGCAACATGCCTTCCAGCCCTGAGCTGCAGAACAAGATGGCGGAGATCACGCAGAGCTTCCCCACGCCGCGGGTGCAGATCGACAACGGCGACCAGGACATGGCGGACTTGCACGCGCGCGAGGATCTGCTGCTCGACAACTACAGTTGGGTCGATCAGTCGCAGGGGAAGGTGAGAATTCCCATCGAGCGGGCCATGGAGCTGATTGCGCAGCGGGGATTGCCCGTGGCGCCGGCGGTCGAAACAGCGCCGCCGATGACGGGCGATAACGTGCCCACGGTGACCGTGCCGCTGACAGACGGATTCGCGCCTACTGCCTTTGAGCAGGAAGAGGCGCAAGCAGAGGCCGTGAAGGCGCAGCGCGGCGAACAGAAATAGAAAGCAGGGATCATGCAAAGCGCAGGCACAATCCGGAAAAATTGGCACGCGATGGTGGCTGTGGCCGCAGCGATTGTGCTTTCCCTCGCCGCTCCGCTTGTGTCCGCGCAGGTTTCCAGCTACGGTGACAAACAGATGGGGCCGTCCAACGACAAGCCGCCATCGATTTTGAACGGCGTGGGCATCGAGCAGCACCTGAACACGCAGTTGCCGCTCAACCTTACGTTTACCGACGACGCGGGCAAGCAGGTGGCGCTGGGCAGCTACTTCGGCAAGAGGCCAGCCATCCTGGCGCTGGTCTACTACCAGTGCCCCATGCTCTGCTCTGAGGAACTGAACGGCCTTACCAGCGCCTTGCAGATGGTCCGGTACGTTCCCGGCAAAGACTTCAACATCGTCGTGGTCAGCATCGATCCCACGGAGGGCACGGACCTGGCCGCCGCGAAGAAGCGCACTTACCTCAAGCGCTACGGGCATCCCGAGACGGCCAACGGCTGGCACTTCCTCACCGGCACGCAGCCGAATATCGACGCGCTCACCAGAGCGGTGGGCTTCGGCTACGTGAAGATTCCCGGCCCCGACGGCAAGCTGACGCAGTTCGCGCACGCCAGTTCGATTCAAATTGTGACGCCGGAGGGCAAGCTGGCCCAGTACTACATGGGGGTCGAGTACTCGCCCAAGGATTTGCTGCTGGGCCTGAATGAGGCCAGCTCGAACCGCATCGGATCGCCGGTGGACAACATTCTTACCTACTGCTACCACTACGATCCCACGACCAACACGCACGACCTGATCATTGCGCGGGTCATGCAGCTGGGAGGGTTGCTCACGCTGGTGCTTCTGGGCGGATTCATGTTTCTCATGTTTCGCCGCGACTACCGGCAGGATCGCGCGGCTGGACCGGGAATTCTGCGGGACAGCAAAGAAAGTGAACGGATAACGGAATGGAAACCACATCAGCCCAGTACTTTGGCAGTTTCTCGAAAAGTGGTTGGCGCACTTCCCGCTGTTTCCGCCGGAGGCGTCGAAGCATTGCGGCCCGAGTCGGACGCGCTCTATTTCTTCATGGTGCTGGTGAGCCTGGTCGGACTGACGCTGGTGGTTTTGCTGATCGTTAGTTTCTCGATTCTCTACAGAAAGGCGCGTCATCCCAAGGCGGTGCAGATCGAAGGTTCCACGCTGCTCGAAGCCACATGGACCATCATCCCGCTGGGCCTGTTCCTCGTCATGTTCGTCTGGGGCGCGCTTCTTTACTTCCGCATCTACACGCCGCCGGCCAACGCCATGAACATCTACGTGGTGGGCAAGCAGTGGATGTGGAAGGCCGAGCATCCCGGCGGCCAGCATGAGATCAACTCGCTGCACGTGCCCACGGGCCAGCCCGTCCAGTTGACGATTATCTCGCAGGATGTGTTTCACAGCTTCTCCATCCCCGCCTTCCGCGTCAAGCGCGAGGCGATTCCGGGCCGCTACACCACGGTCTGGTTCGAGGCCACCACGCCCGGCACCTATCACCTCTTCTGCACGCAGTACTGCGGCACCAACCACTCGCAGATGATCGGCGACGTGGTGGTGATGACGCCGGACGATTTCAAGAAGTGGCTGGCCAGCTCCACCAGCGGCGACTCGCTGGCGCAGAATGGCGAGCGCCTCTTCGCCAGCCTGAGCTGCAACGCATGCCACAACACGCGGCCCGACGCGCGCGGGCCCAGCCTGGCCGGCGTATACGACTCCAAGCTGACGCTTTCCACCGGCCAGGCCGTCACCGCCGACGAAGCTTATCTGCGCCAGGCGATCCTGAACCCGTCGCAACACATCACGCAGGGCTACGCGCCCATCATGCCCACCTACCAGGGCCAGGTAAGCGAAGAGGGCGTGATCGCCCTGGTTGAGTACATCAAGAATCTCGATTCCGACTATCGCGTCCAGCAGACGCTGAACACCACCGATATTCCCCCGGAGAGCGGGGGACAGGCGCCGCCAGCCGGGCACGAGCCCGCGGCGCAAAAGGGGGTCAACCCATGAGCGCTGCCACCATCGTCAGTCTTCCCGATCAGTCCACGGCCAGGATCCCCAAGATGAACTTCCTCACCAAGGAGAACGGCCTGCTGAGCTGGTTGCTGACCAGCGACCACAAGCGGATCGCCACGCTGTACCTGATCTCGATTACCTTCTTCTTCTTTATCGGCGGCGCGCTCGCGGGCCTGATCCGGCTGGAGCTGCTGACGCCGCAGACTTCCCTGATGGCCGCCGACACCTATAACAAGGTGTTCTCGATGCACGGCCTCATCATGGTCTTCTTTTTCCTGGTGCCGTCCGTGCCCGCTACCATCGGCAATTTCGTCATACCCATGATGGTCGGGGCCAAGGACCTCGCCCTGCCCAAGATCAATCTGCTCAGCTGGTACCTCTACGTCATCGGCGGCCTCATGATGCTCTACACCATGGCCACCGGCGGCGTAGACACGGGCTGGACCTTCACTACCCCGCTCTCCACGCATTATCTGAACACGAATGTGGTCTCGGCTGCCATGTGCGTTTTCGTGGCCGGATTCAGCTCCATCCTGACCGGGCTCAACTTCATCGTCACCATCCACAAGATGCGCTGCCCCGGCATGACCTGGTTCCGGCTCCCGCTCTTCGTTTGGTCAATGTACGCGGCCAGCATCCTCATGGTGCTGGGCACGCCGGTTCTGGCCATTACGTTGACCTTGGTTGGCTTGGAGCGTATTTTTCACATCGGTGTCTTTGATCCGGCATTTGGCGGCGACCCGCTTCTCTTCCAGCACTTGTTCTGGTTCTACTCCCACCCCGCCGTCTACATCATGATTCTGCCCGGCATGGCCGTCATCAGCGAGGTAGTCTCTACCTTCAGCCGCAAGCGCGTCTTCGGCTATACTGCCGTCGCCTTTTCCTCGGTGGCCATCGCGGTCTTCGCATTTTTTGTCTGGGCCCACCACATGTTCATCATGGGCATCTCGAACTACTCGGCGCTGGTCTTCTCTCTGCTCACCATGCTCGTCGCCGTGCCCTCGGCCATCAAGATCTTCAACTGGGCCTTCACGCTCTACAAAGGCTCCATCACCTTTGAGACGCCCATGCTCTACGCCTTCGGATTCATGGGCCTGTTCACCATCGGCGGCATGACCGGCGTTTTCCTCGGCTCCACGGGCACCGACATTCACCTTACCGAGACCTACTTCATCGTGGCTCACTTCCACTTCGTCATGGTGGGCGGCATGTTGATGGCCTTCCTGGCGGGCATTCACTTCTGGTGGCCCAAGTGGACCGGGCGCATGTATCCGGAAAAGCTTTCGCAACTGGCGGCGCTGATCACCTTCATTGGCTTCAACTTCACCTTCTTCCCGCAGTTCATTCTGGGCACGCTGGGCATGCCGCGGCGCTACGCCGCTTACCCGCCGGAGTTCCAGGCGCTGAACGTTTTCTCCACCGCGGGCGCAACCATTCTGGGCGTGGGCTACCTGCTGCCGATTCTTTACCTCACCTGGTCGCTGAAGTACGGCGCCATCGCGGGCAACAATCCCTGGCAGGCAACGGGGCTGGAGTGGCAGACGCAGTCGCCGCCGCTGACCGAGAACTTTACTGAGATTCCCATCATGGATCACGAAGCCTACGACTACGAGTGGCTGGAACGGCAGCAACAGAAAGAGGTGGCGAGTGTCGGATAGCACCGCAATTGCCAACAGGGCACGCGCGGAAGCCGGCGATGCTCAAGGCGATGCTCATCACGAGGAGCATCCGTCCTATCAGCGCCATCACTTCGAAACCGTCGACCAGCAGTTTGACGCCACCAACTTCGCCATGTGGCTCTTCCTGGTCACGGAGGTCATGTTCTTCGGCGGCCTGTTCACCGCCTACCTGATCATGCGCAACTGGTACTACCGGCCGTTCGTGGAAGGCTCGCACCAGTTGAGCATCTTTTGGGGCACGGCCAACACCGCGGTGCTCATCTGTCTCCAGCTTCACCATGGCCATGGCCGTATGGTCGGCTGAGGTGCGCCGCAAGGGCACGCTCCTGGTTTGCCTGAGCCTGACGCTCCTGCTCGGTTTCGTCTTCCTCGGCATCAAGGGCATTGAGTGGCACGAAAAATGGGAGAAGCACCACGTTCCCGGCATCCACGATTACAGCATCGCGGCATTTCTCGATCCCGCCTCGGACCCGGAGGTGCATAAGCAGTATCCGGACGACCAGCCGCTGCCGTACGACATGGCTCAGAAGACCGAGCAGTACTTCTTCCTCTACTTCGCCATGACCGGCATGCACGCGCTGCACATGGTCATTGGCTGCGGGATCCTGATCTTTATGATCGTTCGCGCCCGCGCCGGGGCCTACACCTCAGGGCACGTGACGTTCGTTGAGAACTTCGGACTTTACTGGCACTTCGTCGACATCATCTGGATCTATCTCTTTGCGCTGCTGTATCTGATCAGCAGGCATGGCTAGGGGCGAGGGACTAGGGAAAAGGGAGTAAGGGACTGAGGGACTAAGGGACTGAGGGACTGAGGGACTGAGGGACTGAGGGACTAAGGGACTAAGGGACTGAGGGACTAAGGGACTAAGGGACTGAGGGACTAAGGGACTGAGGATTAAGGGATATGAGCGAACAGACACGACACGCCGAAGCACGAACATCACATCGTCAGTCCAAAAATTTATCATGGCCATACTGCTTCGCCTTGCTGGTGGGCACGGCGCTACCGTGTCCGCGTCCTACTTCGATCTCGGCGAGTGGCACATCGCTCCGGGCCTCACGCTTTTCTGGAACCCGGTGGTCGCGCTGGCCATCGCCTCCACCAAGGCCATCCTGGTGGTGCTGTTCTTCATGCACGTGAAGTACAGCACCAAGCTGACCAAGCTCACGGTGGCCTCGGGCATCTTTATGTTTCTGGTGCTCATCGGCATGACGCTGGCCGACTACTTTACCCGCGCGTGGGGGCGGTGGTAAGAAGACAGTTGTCAGTTGCCAGTGGTCAGTGGTCAGTTGTCAGAGATCAATAGAAGGGCCGCCTGAGCAGGCTGTAACGAAACGGGCGGAGTCCGGCCATTTTTGGCGAGTTGAAACAGCAGGGGCTAAAGCCCATCCTTATTTTTCACTGCCTTGCGGCCCGACTAAAGTCGTGCCCTTTTACAAAGCCCGGTTCCAATTGCGTTTCGTAACAGCCTGTCAGCCCGGTTCCAATTGCGTTTCGTGACAGCCTGTGAGGGCGAATCTTTCATTCGCCAACGCTGATCAACATGCAGGGTTCTCTAATTGATAGGGCAGCGCCAGCAAGGCAGGTATAAAGTACCGCTCTACGCCTCCCGGCGGCGCATGTTGAGCGCCAGCACAATCCACAGCGACACAATTTGGCACATGCATGCAAACAGAAACACGCTTGCTTCGCCGTACCAGCCAATCACGATTCCTGCTACCGGCCCGGTCAAAAACAGCGCCAAATCGAAAAACACCGTGTAGCCCGCCAACGCAGAACCGCGATTGTGCTCGGGGACGTGCCGGATGGCCTCCACGCCCAAGGCCGGATAGACGAGCGAGAATCCAAAGCCGGTCAGCGTCGCGGCGGCGGCGGCCATCCATGGCGAAGCGGCGCACCAAAGCCAAAACATCGCGATTGCGGTGACCGCCACGCTGGGAATCGCCACCGGGAATCCGCCCAGGCGGTTGATGGCCTGCGAGAACAGCCCGCGCATGACAATGAACGAGGCTCCGAAAGCTGTGAGGCAAAGCGCCGCACCGCTCCAATTGCGGCTTGAAAAATACAGTGCCAGGAAGGTGAACAGAACACCGTAGGCCACGCTACTAAGCGCCACAGCAAAGCCGTGTCCCGCCACGCATCCGAGCAAACGGAGGAACCTCTCCGGTTCTCCACGCGCTGGAGCAACAGGAGACATGCGCGCCGCCAGCAAGAAGCTCGCTGCACCCAAGACGGCCGTAAAGACCCCGATTCCGCCCAACCCGCAGTGCGCGGCGAGCAGCACGCCGAACGGTGCTCCCAGACCCACGCCTCCGTATGTCGAGATTCCGTTGAAGGAGATGACTCTTGCCGTCTGCTCCTGCCCCAGGCTGCTCACTCCCCACAGAATCCCTCCTGTTGACCCCAGGCTCACAGCCGCACCCAAGGGCAGCCGGCTCGCGATAAGAAGCGCGAAGCTGAGGCTGGGCATGTGCTCGAGAGCCGCCGCGCCGGCCATGAGCACGCCGCTGGCCGCACAGGCCGCCATTCCCCACAACACGCTCACTTTGGCGCCCAGACGGTCGCAGATAAAACCCGCGCAGGGACGGGTAGCGAGCGTGGCCAGGCTCTGCAGAGCGATCACCGTGCCCGCCGTGGCGGCGCTCATCCCCAGCCGCGTATGAATGTACAGCGGAAGCACCGCGATGGGCACGCCGACAGAAAAATAGCTGACGAACGCGAAGAGGACGAATCCGAAGACCTGCCCGGCACTGGCAATTCCGGCGCCTGTTCGGCCATCAATGGGACTTTCTTGAAATCTCTGAGCCATGAGATGCAGAGGAAACAATATCCCAGTTTCTCACGGGGCTCGAGAACATACAGTGTCGCCAGTGTAGCGTGTGACGACATCTGCTCTGATCGCGAGCGGAAAGGGATGAACGGTGCCGTACCTCTCACCTGTCAGTTCACAGTCGTATGGTAAGGGCCGCCCGCGCAGGCTGTTACGAGACTCGCGGAGTCCGATCATTTTTGGCGAGTTGAAGCAGCAGGGGCTAAAGCCCGTCCTTATTTTTCAATGCCTTGCGGCCCGACTAAAGTCGTGCCCTTTTACAAAGCCCGGCACTGTCCTATAATGGGCCACTGGTTCATTCCCGGAAGCTGCGTGTTTCGTTGAGCGTTATCCGATGGATTCCGCGCTCATCCCCATTGGAAGATTTTCATTAAAGGGGACGCTGGAATCCGATTGCGGATGCGCGTGACGAAATCCAATGCTCGATCCGAATTGCACGGTCCCTGCGGTTGACGGCAGGGTGGGAAATCGCGACAATCACGCCGATCGCGCGCGCCGGCACGCAAGCCGCGGCGGTTGGGCCTGGATTGTTATGGCCTCGTGGCTGCTGGCCCTGCTCTGGCCTGGCCCGGCGGCCGTAGCGCAGAAGCCGGTTGCGGGCGCGCAAACCGAATCCACGCAAACTCGAATCCAGCAAGCCCCACGCGTGCCTCCTCGCGTCATTGAAGCCGCGCGTTTTCTCGCCCAGCGCGGATGGATGCCGGGCCATGGCATAACTCCGCGAGCCAGGGCCGCGCGCAATGGACTTCAGGCGAGCCCTGCGGCGCTGCAGGCTCAAGATACAAGCGGCGCGGGAAGCAACGAGGCAACGAACGTAACCTGGACGGCCCTCGGCCCCACCGCCGTCGAAACCCCCGACTTCAACCTTGTCACGGGCCGCGTGGCCGCGATTGCGCTCGATCCCTCGGACGCGACAGGCAACCGGCTTTTCGTGGGCACGACAGGCGGCGGCGTGTGGTTCGCGAATAACGCGGGCGTTGCCAATACGTCCTTGATCGTCTTTACGCCGCTCACCGACGCGGTGACCGCTCTGGGCGGAGCTACCGACTCTTCCATCAGCATTGGCGCGCTCACCGTGCAGCCGGGCGGAGACGGGCGTGATTCTGGCCGGCACGGGCGACCCGAACGATGTGCTCGACTCGTATTACGGCGCCGGCATCCTGCGCTCCACCGACGGCGGAAACACGTGGAGCCTGATCCCGCAAACGATGGACCTGGAGGACAACCAGAGCAGCAGGGACTACGACTTTGCGGGCAAAGGCTTTGCGGGCTTTGCGTGGAGCACGGTGAATCCGCAGGTGGTGGTGGCCGCGGTTTCGCAGGCCTATGAAGGCACGCTGGTGGATGCGGAGCTCACCGACTTGAGCTACCAGGGCCTCTATTACTCCACTGACAGCGGCGCCACGTGGCACCTGGCCACCATCACCGACGGCACCAGCGGAGACGTGCAAGGGCCGCTCACTCCGTCCCAGTCATACGGCAACGCCGCCACCGCAGTGGTGTGGAACCCGGTGCGGCAGTTGTTCGTAGCCGCGGTGCGCTATCACGGGTATTACCAATCGAGCGACGGCGTCACCTGGACGCGCATGACCGCGCAGCCCGGCTCCGGGCTCACGACACGCATGTGCCCCAGCAATTCGGGCAACATGGGCTCCATCGCCTGCCCCATCTTTCGCGGCGCGCTGGCGGTGAATCCGCTAACCGGCGACACCTTCGCCTGGACCGTGGACCTGAACAACCAGGACCAGGGGTTATGGCAGGACGCATGCGCCATCAGCGGCGGCGCGTGCAGCAACTCCACCATCACCTTTGCCAAGCAGTGGAATACGGCGGCGCTGGAAACCAGCACCCTGCAGGGAGCCGTGACCATTGCCGATGGAAGCTATAACCTTACGCTGGCCGCGGTTCCGTCCCAACAGGACACACTGCTGCTGGCCGGCGCCAACGATCTGTGGAAGTGCAGCCTGGCCATGGGCTGCCCGTGGCGCAACACCACCAACTCCACCACTTGCAGGAGCGCGCAGGTGGGCGAATTTCAGCACGCGCTGGCCTGGAACGCGGCCAATCCGCTGGAGATCTTTATCGGCAACGACAGCGGGCTCTGGCGCTCGACCGATGCCATCGGCGAAACCGGAGCGGCGTGCTCGGCGTCGGATTCCACCCACTTCCAGAACCTGAACGGCAGCCTGGGATCGCTGGCCGAGACGGTGAGCCTATCGCCGGTGGTTACCTCGCCCTACAGCATGATGGCCGGCCTGGGTGTGAACGGAACCGCGGGCGTGAAGAGCGGCGCCATGACCACGGACTGGCCGCAGATTCTCTCCGGCTACGGCGGCCCGGTGGCGATCGACCCCACGAACAACAACAACTGGTACGTGAACAACCAGCCGGGAGTCGCGATTTATTTGTGCTCGCAAAGCGCTCCGTGCACGCCGGCAGATTTCGGCACGAGCCCCGTGGTGACCGATGCGGATGTGGGCGGCGATGGCGACACCATGCCCACGCCGGCGCCGTTTCTGGTGGACCCGCTCGACCCCACGCAGTTGCTCATCGGGACCTGCCGCGTGTGGCGCGGCCCGGCGAACAACAGCAGCGGATGGAGCTCAAGCAATGCCATCAGCCCCATCCTGGACAGCGGAGCGACAGACGTGGCGTGCAACGGCGACGCGCTCATCCGCTCCATGGCCGCCATGCCGCTTAGCAGCGGCGGCGAAATCGTTTATCTCGGGATGTACGGCTCCGCCAACTACGGCGCCAACCTGCCCGGCCATGTTTTGAGCGCGACGTTCAATCCCTCCTCCGGCGCTTCGCCCACATGGAACGACCTCACGCTGAACTCCGTCGTGAACGACGCGCACACGCTCAACTACTACGGCCTCGACATCTCCAGCGTCACCATCGATACCCACGACCCCACCGGCAACACGGTGTACGTAACCGTGGCGGGAATCGAGAGCGTGGGGCAGGAGATTCAGGTGGTGTACCGCTCGACCAATGGAGGGGCGAGCTGGACCGACATTACGGCCAACCTGCCCACTGCGCCGGCCAATAGCCTGGCCGTGGACCCGCAGAACGCCAACACGGTCTACGTCGCTACGGATCAGGGCGTGTACTTCACCACCGAGGTGGCAAACTGCGCGCAGTCGCTGTCGAATTGCTGGTCGGCGTTCGGCTCCGGACTGCCCGACGCCCCGGTGGTTGCGCTCAGCGCCGCTCCGGCTACCGCTTCCGCGCCGGTGCTGGTGGCGGCCACCTACGGGCGCGGCATCTGGCAAACCGCGCTGTGGAGCGCGGGCACGGGGATCACCACCGCGTCCGCAAATCCCGCTTCGCTCACCTTCCCGAGCCAGGCCTTCGACACCACCAGCACCGCGCAGACGGTAACGCTCGAAAATACCGGCAGCATCGCCCTCGCGCCCACGTCGATTTCCATGAGCAGCCAGCTTCAGCGAGACCGACAACTGCGTGAATGCGTCCGTTGCCGCGGGAGCGAGCTGCTCCATTTAGGTCACGTTTACGCCCCAGGCCACCGGCCCGCTCACCGGCCAGATGACCATTTATGCCAACGTCTACGGCGGCCAACTGACGGTGGATCTGAATGGAACCGGCGCCGCGTCCGGCGTGGTCACGCTGACCCCATCCACCGTGAGTTTCGGGCGGCGTGGAAGTTGGAACCACCTCCGCGCCGCTCCCGGTCACGGTCGCCAACAGCAGCGCGTCGGCAATTCCCATCAGCAGCGTCTCCATCACCGCCCCGTTCGTCATCGCCAGCAACGCCTGCGGCACAACCAGCCTTGCGGCGAGCAGCGATTGCCAGGTGAATGTCGAATTCGAGCCCACTGCATCCGGCGCTGCTACCGGCCTGCTCACCTTTACCGACGGGGCAGGCACCCAAACCGTGGAACTGACCGGGACCGGCGAGGCCGCGCCCACCGACATCCTCAATCCCACGTCGCTCACCTTCCCGCCAACCGCGGACGGCCAGGTTTCCGCCGCGCTTTCGGTCACCATCACCAATACGGGCGATCTGCCGCTCACTTTTCCCGCGAACCCGGTCTCGGTGAGCGGCGAGTTTCAGCAATCGGGCTCGAACCCCACGCAAATTGCCGCCCACTCGGTTGGCACTGTCAGCGTGGCCTTCGCTCCCACGCAGCGTGGGCGCGCTCACCGGCACGCTCACCATCACCGACGCCCTGCAAACGCAGACCGTGTCCCTGAGCGGAACCGGTTTGGCGCCGGGGGCGCTCAGCGTCAATCCCGACCAGCTTCACCTTCACCAACCAACAGCCGGGCGTGGCAAGCACTCCGCAGACCACTCACGATAACCAACAGCGGCGGAGCGCCCATGGCCAATGTCGGCTTCCAGCTCACCGGCGCCGCCGCCTCCAGCTACTCCGTCCCCACCACCACCTGCGGAGCCTTGCTCAACAACGGCAGCAGTTGCACGGCGCAGATCGTCTTTACGCCGGGCGCTACCGGCGCCATCGCGGCCACGCTCGTTGTCTCCTCGTCCACCACCGGCGTGGCGCCGGTTTCGGTGCCGCTCAACGGCTCAGGCCAGCTCGCCTCCGGCCTGGCGGCACAACCCGTCGCAACTCACGTTTCCCGTGATCGGCGCGGGCCAGTCCAGCACGGCGCAGACGGTCACCGTCACCAACTCCTCCAGCTACGCCATCGGCTCGGTCTCGTTGGCAGCCCCCACGCCGTTCAGCATCACGCAAAACACCTGCACGGGCAGCCTGGCAGCGGGCGCCAACTGCACCGCTGCGGTCGTCTTTCAGCCCAGCACGGGCGGCGTCGCATCCGGCACGTTAACGGTCAGCTCCTCCGCCGTCGCCACGCCGGCCACCGTGGCGCTCTCGGGAACCGGCTTCGATTTCAGCGTCGCCATCTCACGGCGCCTCCAGCCAGACCGTGACCAGCGGCGCAGCAAGCCAACTACACGCTGGTGATTACGCCCGCCGGGTCCAGCGGGACATTCTAGCTTCGCTTGTGGAACGCTGCCCTCGAATGCGCTTTGCCTCTTCAACCCCACCAGCGAAACGCTCAGCTCCGGCGTTGAGGGCAATGTCGTGGTGGAAATCTCCACCGGCAGCGGGTCGACGGCTCGCCTTGAAAAACCGGGCCTGGGAACTCCGAGCCTGACAGACCGAGCCCGAATCAATCGGATTTTGGCGCGCGTTTCTGGCGTGCATTGCCTTTGGCCTGCGGGCTGCTGCTGCTTCCGCTCGCCATTTGCAAGCGCCGCAAGATATTGCTTCTCGTTGCGCTGCTGGCGATCATGACCGGAGGCATCACCAGTTGCCTCAGTGCCGGGATCGGCAACGGCGGCGGCTCCGGCGGCTCCGGCGGCTCCGGCGGCCAGGGCGGCGGCTCCGGCACGCCGGCGGGGACTTATACGATTCCCGTCACCGTCTCGTCCAACGGCATTTCGCAGCAGGTTAACGTGAGTCTCACGGTGGATTGAGCGGGCGGGGCAGCGGATTTGCGCGCAGGCCCGAAGGAAATCCGCGACCGGCTAATGCGGTTCTCCAATTGGTGTAGTGCAGAACCGATGCGGTCAAGTGGCGTTTTCCCTTAAGAAAACGCCACATTGCTCGATCCAAAGACTCCACAGGAATTGGAGAACCGCCGTAAAGCAGAACTAGAATAGCTGTACACAAGCGCACGCCCTCAGAGTGGCTTTTTCCTTAACCCCGGGGCCCCCAAGGACAGATCGCTGTCCTTGGGGTGGAAGTAAAAGCCACCTTGCAGGCCTTTCAAGGGAAAGATGATTCTGGTTCTGCTCTATACTTGAGCTTCGGGAATCAAGAGCAAAATCCGCAAAGATCGGCAAAGATTTGCGCGGAGACGCCGGATGGACCAGAGATGGGGATGGTCAAGATGGGGCTGATAGGGCATGACTGCCAGAGTAACCGTCGCAGATGTGGAGCGCGTGGCCGAACTGGCGCATCTGGAGCTGGCCGCCGGAGGAGACCCAGAGCATGTTGCGCGACCTGAACGCCATCCTGGACTACGTGGCCGAACTGAACGAGCTGGACACCTCGGGCGTGGCGCCGCTGGCGCAGGCGAGCGAGTTGCTGAGCGAACCCGGAGACACGGCAAGCCTGCCGCGCGCCGACCAGGTGCAGCCCTCGCTCGATCGCGCTCATAGTGATGCTGCAGGCGCCGGAGACGGACAAGGCGTTCTTCAAAGTGCCGAAGGTGATTGAAAGATAGCGCGGACTCCAGACCGGCTTTACGGCCTTTTTCGCAGCCAAACGAGTGAGCGCGGGCCTGGAGGCCCACGCAAGAGCCGGTCAGGAGACCGGCGGTACATAGCTGCGGAAGGCGGTATGGTCTGAGGGCCGGGAGGCCCTCAGTACAGCCGGTCAGGAGACCGGCGGTACATAGCTGCGGAAGAGGGTATAGTCTGAGGGCCGGGAGGCCCTCAGTACAGCCGGTCTGGAGACCGGCGGTACAACAGAAGATTAGAAAGTCGAAGAGGGATTGCGATTGGCGAGCGACGCAAAGACCGCGGAAACCTTTGTCGAAAAGCCGAAAACTCTGGCTGAGTTGCGCGCGGAGATTACCGCCGGCCGCACCAAGGCCACGGATCTCGCTGCCAGCTACTACGAGCGCATCGAAAAGAAAAATCCGCGGCTGAACGTCTATCTGAGCCTGACCAAAGAGCGCGCGCTCGCGCAGGCCGAGCGCATCGACGCGCTGGCGGCCAAAGGCGATCCGCTGCCGCCGCTGGCCGGCATTCCGGTGGGCATCAAAGACGTGCTGGTGATGCAGGGCGCTCCGGCTACGGCGGGCTCGAAGATTTTAGAGGGCTACCGGCCTCCCTACGACGCAACCGCCGTGGCAAAGCTCGAAGCCGCGGGCGCGGTGCTGCTGGGCAAGATCAACTGCGACGAGTTTGCCATGGGCTCGTCGAACGAGAACTCGGCCTACGGCCCGGTGCGCAACCCCGTCGATACGGAGCGCGTTCCCGGCGGATCGAGCGGCGGCTCGGCCGCGGCTGTGGCCGCCAACCTGGCCGTGGCCACGCTGGGGTCCGATACCGGCGGCTCCATCCGCCAGCCCGCCAGCTTTTGCGGCGTGGTCGGCGTGCTGCCCACCTACGGCCGCGTCTCGCGCTACGGGCTCATCGCCTTTGCCTCTTCGCTGGACCGCGTGGGGCCCTTTGCCGCGAACGTGCGCGACGCCGCTACCATGCTGGGCGCGATCGCCGGCCACGATCCCAAAGACGCCACCAGCTCGCAGGCTCCCGTGGAAGACTACGCCGCCGAGAGCGACAAGCCTGTCGCGGAGGGCCTGCGCATCGGCGTGCCGGGCGAGTACTTTGCCGAGGGCCTCGACCCCGAGGTGCGCGCGGCCATCGAAAAGGGAATCGCCGCGCTCGAAGCCGCCGGATGCCAAGTGAAGCCGGTCTCGCTGCCGCACACCAAATACGCCGTTCCCACCTACTATCTGGTGGCCACGGCCGAGGCCAGCGCCAATCTGGCCCGCTTCGACGGCGTGCGCTACGGCTACCGCTCGCCCCGCTCCGCGACCCTCTCCGATATGTACTCGCACTCGCGCGACGAGGGCTTCGGCGCCGAGGTCAAGCGCCGCATCTTTCTCGGCACCTACGCGCTTTCGCGCCGGCTACTACGACGCCTATTACCTCAAAGCGCAGCAGGTGCGCCGCCTGCTGGCCGAGGAGTTTCTGCGCGCCTTTGCCGAGGTGGACGCGATCGTGACGCCCACATCGCCCTTCCCGGCGTTCAAAATCGGCGAAAAGACCGGCGATCCCGTGGCCATGTATCTGGCCGACATCTACACGGTGACCGCGAGCCTGGCGGGCATCTGCGGCGTGACGGTGCCCTGCGGCGCGAC
The DNA here is from genome assembly GCA_963799445.1 of uncultured Acidobacteriaceae bacterium. Classification (GTDB taxonomy): domain Bacteria; phylum Acidobacteriota; class Terriglobia; order Terriglobales; family Acidobacteriaceae; genus Telmatobacter. The sequence goes on from CAWCXX010000043.1 coordinate 49,877, forward strand.
CAAGGCCGGCCTGCCGGTGGGCATGCAGGTGCTGGCGCGGCACTTGGGCGAAAGCACGGCCTTCCGCGTGGCGCGGGCGGTGGAAGCGGCGAACATATAGGCATTCAGCGCTAGGATGAAGACGAAGGAGCTTTCGAGCATGATGTTTCACGTCACGCTGGAAGCAGGCCGAAGACGGCTGGATCGTAGCCGAATGCCCTGCCTTGCCGGGTGCGTCTCTCAGGGCCGCGACGAGAAGGAGGCTCTCGATAATAATCGCGAAGCTATCACAGGTTGGTTGTGGGCCGAGGATCAGAAGGTCGGCTAATGCGACATCCTGCTAAACAGAAATCCGTCAATGTCGCCGTATGATCTCTTAGCAACCTGTCACAACAGGACACGCCATCTGTGCGAACGGCGATGGCCGTTTAGAAGCATCGCGGATCGCATTGGCCCTGCTGTGCTGGCATTGCCAACCCCGAAGCGTCATGGCGTCCCGAGCGTGGTTCGCAGGAGCCGTAGAGAAAGGCATCAGTTAGATCCTATCAATCTCCCGGGAGGCTCAGGCCTCGCTTAGGATTGACAGCGATGTTTCACTGGCAGAGCCGCCGTATGCCCTGAGACGAACGTTCGCTTCCGGATTCCGATTGATCGGGAGCAATGCCGTCGATGCAGCTCAGCGGAAATCTTTCCTGGATTGCAATTCTGGTTCTGGCGGCGATCTTTGCCGTTGTCTCCGGCGACTCAGGCCGCACCGCGCAAAACCCACACCGTGGTCCTCGGTGCGGCAGAAAAGTACCGTACACCAAAGCCGGCGATCCGGCCGGCGCGACTGCCGGCCCGATGCCGATATGGGCACGCTCAAGATCCGCGCCCTCCTGGTTGACGGCGTCCTGAAAGAGTGGACCACCGGCGACGCGCACGACGTAACCGGCCGCAGCTTCGTGGTGCGGCGCGTCATCCGGCTCAACGACACGCTTCCCGGCGACAAGCAGGAGCACTGGGTGTGGCAGCGCGGGCCGTGGCTGCTGGTCGGATCGCGTGACTGGCCGCGTGACTGCCCTCAAGCTGCCCCATTACGATCCCGGCGTGAGCCAGGTAAGTTGGTTCCGCGACTACGCGGCCTACTGCGGTTTGACGCCGAGCGGCAAAAGCCTGTATGCGGTGGTGGCGCAGGTGGCCGCGCGCAAGCCGATCCTGGCCAAGAAACTCGCGGCCTATGACGCCGCCGCGCAAAATGCGCAACTCGCGCCGGCTGTTCCGCCCACCCCTTCTGCCCCCGCTGCTCCGGCCTGCGCTCCGCCCGAATGGCAGCGCGAGCCGCTGCGCGTCACCTTTCATCCCGCAGGCAAGGATACGGTCAGCTACGACATCGTTCCCGGTTCGGCGGTGCTGGTGGAAGACTCAGGTGACGAAGAAGAGACGCCGGACGTGGCTCCGGCGAAGTAGCGAGCCGACGAGTCAGCAAATTAACATGACAGTCACGGCATGGAATCCTTCGACAAAATTCTACGGAAGGCCGAAGTGGCGCACGGGCACCTGTGCGCGGGTCTGGTTCTGGGCGTGCGCATGGCGATGCTGGGCCTCAATCGGCTGGACATCCGGGATCCTAAGGGCGAAGACCGCAAGAGGCTGATCGTGTATGTCGAGATCGACCGTTGCGCGACCGACGCAATAGGGATCGTAACCGGCTGCCGGTTGAGCAAGCGCACGCTCAAGTTCCGCGACTGGGGGAAGATGGCAGCGACCTTCGTGGATCTGGAGGCGGGTCGCGCCATCCGCATTGTGGCGCTGGACAACTCGCGCGAGCTGGCCAGCCAATTATTTCCCCGAATCGAGAACGAAGGCCAGAGGCAGATGATGGCCTATCGCGAACTGACTGATGCGCAGATGTTCACTGAACAATGGGTTCGCGTAGCCATCGATCCACAGGAACTGCCCGGCGCGCGCGACGAGCGTGTTGACTGTCCTCACTGCGGAGAAGGCGTCAATTTCGGTCGCATCGCGGTGGTCAACGGCGAGCGGCTATGCCTGTCCTGCGCCCATCCCGAAATGCGATACTGGGTGTCGGCCGGTCCGGAGAAGTAAGCCTGGCGAAAGAGTTTCCCCGCCGCCTCTCTTCTTTCCACCAGTTCCATAGCACCCACAGCATGAAACATATCGCCAGGCCCACAAGAATCAGCCACGGCGCATTCTCATTTAACTCGACCGTCATTGAGACAGTTCTTCTTTCCGTCCCCCGGCGCGCTCCGTGACGCTCATCTTGCATGGACCCGGAAGACCCAGTGCTTCCAGATGACGCCGTTTCTTATAAGGACGGAGTAGCCAAATCGTAAGGGTTCCATCAAGGAAAGAAATCTCCCGCCTGGCCGCTGGGCGGCGCCGAGCCCAAAGAGCGTGCCGCTGCCGCCGCCTTGACATCGAACAGTCCGCACATTTCTTATCTATCAAGGTATTCTTTTGGCAACCCAGGGCAGGACGGGCGTGGCGCGAACCACTTTCTCCTTGCATGGATTCCCGAGGGAATGCTGTGTCGAACAGGAATCAGGCGGCAGTAGGGTTACCAAGTGCAAGCGGGCAGGGGTGGACTCAACGTTCCCGACCTGCGCAACCGAACCCTCCTCCCAGAGCCCTGGGCCGTAGGTGATCCGGGCCTCTTGAACCTTTCCCGGACACAAATTTTGAGACGAATTTTTCGTCAGGCGCCGCCGGTAATGACCGGATGCGCCTGTGCCTCAGGCCGGTTAACGCCGCCCTGAGGTGAGCAAAGGACGCGAACGAAGGATGAACCTGACGACAAGTTTTGCAATGTGGGCGGCTGGCCCCGCTCCAGGAGCGGGTGGCGGATTAGGCATGCTGCTGCCCATTTTGCTGTTTATCCCGTTGCTCTATCTGCTCATGATCCGTCCGCAACAGAAGAAGCAAAAGCAGTGGCAGTCCATGCTGGCGAGCATCAAGTCCGGCGACCGGGTGACCACGGCGGGGGGCATCCGCGGCGTCATCCTGTCGATCAAGGACGACTCGATCATTATCCGCGTGCCGCCCGACAACCTGAAATTGGAAGTGGCCAAGAGCGCCATCGCCTCAGTCACCACCCAGGACGAACTCTCGGCTTCCTGAGTTTTGGATTAGAGAATCAGAACAATGAAAAAGAATCTCAAGAACAAAATTGCCCTGATCATTGCTGGTGCTGCTGATCTGTCTTTGGGGCATCTTTGGCATCCCGTCGGGAATCAGCGGCAAGGCCTTGCTGAGCGCCATGTCCAACCGGATTCACCTCGGTCTTGACCTGCAGGGCGGCGCCCACCTCATCCTGCAGGTGCAGGTGTTGCAGGCGGTGGACGCGGAAACCGATAACGTCGAACAAGTCGCTCCGGCAGGATCTCAAGAAGGGCAACCTGTCCTATTCCCAGGTGGTCAAGCCCGATCCGCTCCAGCAAGATCCGGTCACGCACAAGACATCGGGCAAGCCGGAGTTGATTCAGATCCAGGGCACCTCGCCGGCGCAATCGAACGCCGTCAGCATCCTGCTCCAGGGCAATAAGTATGCCAACGAATTCGATGTTTCCGGCGGCTCCGACAACAACTGGACGCTGACCATGAAGCCGATCTTCGAGAACGATCTCGAACGGCGAACGGTCGAACAGGCGATCGACACCATTCGCGACCGCGTGGATACGCTGGGCGTGAGCGAGCCGCTGATCCAGGAGTACAACCTGGGCGCCAACCAGATTCTGGTGGAGCTGCCGGGCATCAGCGACCTGGACCAGGTAAAGAACGTCATCAAATCCACGGCGCGGCTTGAGATTCACCCCATCGTCGGCGATGGCAGCGGCTACCCGGATGAGCAGTCGGCCCTGGCCAGCGTGGGCGGCGCGCTGCCGCCTGACGAGTACATTGTGCCCTGCCTGGGAGAGATGGCCTGCGGCAACAATCCCGGCACGGTGTTCATTCTGGAGCGCGCTCCCGTCGTGGCCGGCAGCGATTTTCGCTCCGCTGTTCCCACCACCAACTCGAACACAGGCCAGCAACAGGTGAGTTTTACGCTCACTGACGAGGCCGGCGACAAGTTCTGGGATTACACCAGCGCCAATGTGGGCAAATACATGGCTGTGGTGATGGGCGATCACGTCAGAAGCAATGCCGTCATCAAGAGCGCCATCCGCGATAGCGGAGTGATCGAAGGCAGATTCAGCCAGGAAGAGGTGATGGAGCTCTCCAAGCTGCTGCAGCACCGGCACGCTGCCCGCCGATCTCTACTACATCGAGGCCAGCACCGTGGGAGCGACGCTTGGCGCCGACTCCATCCGCGAGGGCGTCACGGCGGCGATTGTGGGCGTGGTCCTGGTCATGGTCTTCATGCTCATTTATTACCGCAGCTCAGGCATCAACGCCGATCTGGCATTGATCTTCAACCTGATCATCCTGCTCGGCATCCTGGGGCTCTCCAGCGCATTATCCGGCGCTCGGCGGCGGCGGCCTCACGCTCACGCTCACCTTGCCCGGCATCGCTGGAGTCATTCTCACCATCGGCATGGGCGTGGATTCGAACGTGCTGATCTTCGAGCGCATCCGCGAAGAGATTCGCGCCGGAAAGGCGGCATCGGCGGCTGTAGACCAGGGCTTTGCCCGAGCTTGGGTCACGATTATCGATACGCACGTCACCACCATCGTTTCGGCGGCCATTCTGTTCATGTTCGGCACTGGTCCGGTCAAAGGTTTTGCCACCACTTTGACCGTTGGTCTGGCTGCCAATCTGTTCACGGCTGTCTTTGTCTCGCGTGTCATCTTCGAGGCGCATTTGAACAGGTTGAAGCCAGGCGAGATGGTGTCGATTTAAGACAGGACAGGGACTGACAGGGAACCGAATTGGCGCGCGCGAACCGCAGGTTTTGTAACAGGGCATGACTTTAGTCGTGCCGCAGAGCAGCAAAATGATCGAGGCTTTAGCCCCTGAATTTTGAAGGGAAGAAAAGCAGTGGAATTTTTTCGCAGCCCCAATGTGAACTGGCTGGGATGGAAATGGTACTTCCTCGCCTTTTCCATGATCTTCAGCGTGGCCGGCATCGTGAAGATGAGCTGGAACATGACGCACATCGGCAGCCCGGTTCCGCTGGGCGTGGATTTTCGCGGCGGCACGCAGGTGGAAGTGCAGTTTGCCCAGACTCCCGACATCAACGCCATTCGCCGCGCCATCGACGCGGCGGGCGTGAAAGATGCCAGCATTCAGACCTTCGGCGATGCGGCGAATCGCGAAGTGCTCATCAGCCTGCCCGAAGAGACCAACGAAGCCGCCCTCGACACGGGCCGCCAGCAGATCGAATCGGCGCTGCAGGCCCACTACAACAATTACTTCGACCCCAACACAGGGGTGAAAGTGGACATCGTCGGTCCCACGGTGGGCCATCAGTTGGAGAAGCAGGCCACGCTGGCCACGCTTTACTCCATGGCGGGCATGCTGGTCTATCTCTGGTTCCGCTTCCAGTTGATCTACGGCGTGGCCGCGGTGGTCGCCTGCTTCCACGACACGCTGATCACCGTCGGCGCCTTCGCGCTCACCGGCCGCGAGATCTCGCTCACCGTCATCGCCGCCATCCTCACCCTGGTGGGCTACTCGATGAACGACACCATCGTCGTCTTCGACCGCATCCGCGAGAACCTGCGCCTGAGCCGCCGCGAGTCGTTGCCCGACCTGGTGAATCGCAGCATCAACCAGACGTTGAGCCGGACCGTGCTCACCTCGGGCCTCACTTTTATTACCGTGCTTTCGCTGTTTATCTTCGGCGGCCAGGTGCTGAACGGCTTCTCGTTTGCCCTGGTGGTCGGCATTGTGATTGGCACTTATTCCTCCATTGCCGTGGCCGCCCCCATGCTGGTGGCCTGGCAGGAGTGGCGCGCGAAAAAAGGCAGAGCCGTCTCTCTCCCGGCCGCAAAACGGCCGAAAGGGTAAGAACGTAGGGACGTTTTGATGCCGCGTGCATCTACTAGTAGTAGAGGAGGCTCTTCAGGCGCCGGGCAGAGGAGGCTTTTCAGGCGCCAGCAGGCGATTCAAATGGTACCGCCGCAGGGACCGACGGGCCAAAGAGGCGGGGTGGCATGGACACGAAATTTGCACCATTTTTGCAGCATTTTGCAGCGGGCGCGAAGATCCGAATATGTTGATACGGTCCCAGGCGACTATTTTGTCCCCGGGAACATTTCCGTTTCCGGCGGTGTCTAAAATAGGAGTAGCGGTACCGGCTCTCGCGAGCGTTGTGAGCGGTCGGCTAGGCAAGAGGTGGTATCGATGCTGGACACGAGCAATTATCGGTTGGTGCATTTATCTTTTGTGCGCTTGCACTGTCTGAATAACGTAACAAAAATGGATAAGCTTGCGGGCATATTGTTCGCGTTGGAGTTCACTGCGGTCGTAGTGATCATATTTGTCCTCGCAGTGGACAATTATACGTTTCCAACCGGGGTCGAGCATTATCTGCTGCGCCCTCTGGATAATCGGCGTGATAGCGGCGCTGCTCGTGGCCTGGTTTAAGCGGCCGGAGCCGGAGCCGTCCGGCATGTTTGCGGACTCCACGTTCGAATCGGGAGGCAGGATCAAGAGCAAGAAAGTTTACCGATGGATGTTCTGCACGCTTCAGGCGATCTCTATCGTTGTGATTATGCTGGTTCTGATTCCGCTGATCTATCCTGAGGCGCTGCCAGCGAATATGATGCAGACGCTTCTCTTTGCGCCGCCGCCGCCGCCGCCTCCGCCCCCACCGCCGCCTCCGCCTGAAGTTCACATGGTCCACGTGCAGTCGGAGATGATGAACAATCAGCTTGACGGCGCCTACCAAAATTCCGCACAACATTACCATGGTCGCCGAGAAGGAAGCGCCGCCTTCCAACTTTGGCGTGGCCGGTATGGAAGGCATGGGCGGCAGCGGTTCGGGCGTCATGGGCGGCATATTCGGCGACACCGGCGGCCCCAAGGTGAAGGCAGCGCCGCCCAAGAAAGTCAATATCTCGGCCGGCGTGGCCGTGGGCATGCTGATTCAGAAGACCCAGCCGGTCTATCCGCCCATTGCCAAGGCGGCCCGCGTATCCGGGACGGTGGTGTTGCAGGCCACTATCTCCAAGCAAGGGAACGATCGAAGGTTTGCACGTGGTCAGCGGACCGGCGATGCTGCAGCAGGCGGCCCTGGACGCCGTCAGGACCTGGCGCTACAAGCCTTACCTGCTCAACAATGAGCCGGTGGAAGTTGAAACCACTGTCAACGTGATCTTCACCCTGGGTGGGTAATGCAAACTCTGGCTCCCGGCCGCATTTTTGGCTGGGAGCATTGCTTTTGACCCGAATGCGAATCCCCAAAGAGCGCGCATTCCCCTGCACTACCCGCCGCGGCGGGTTCATCTCAACACACAAGAATCTCCTTAGGAGGAACGATTCAGTGATTCTCGCTCAGCTCTCGCATTTCGCTTCGCACACGGTCAACAGTCTGGCCCTGTTTCAGGAAGAGCAGACCGTCGGCTTCAGCCCCATGCAGCTTTGGGAGCACATGGCATGGATGGCGCGCAGCGTGGCCATCCTTCTGTTCATCGAGTCGGTCTGGTCTCTGGCCGTCATGATCGACCGTTACCTGTACTTCTCATGCCGCCCGCAAGCAGTCGCGCGAGTTCGCGCCCAAGGTGGCCGGCGCCCTGAAGGACAGCAAGCTGGAAGAAGCCATCAAGATCGCCGACCGCAGCAAGAAGTCGCACCTGGCCGAGGTGGTCACGGCCGGCTTGCAGGAGTTCCGCGCATCGGCCGGCACGGCGACCGAGGAAACCATCGCCAGCGCGGGCCGCGCCCTGGAGAGGGCGGAGGCCATCGTGCACGCCAAGCTGAAGAGAGGCCTGGCAGTTCTGGCGACCATCGGCGCCACCGCTCCGTTCGTGGGGCTGTTCGGCACCGTCGTCGGCATTCTGCACGCCTTCGAGCGATCGCCACCCAGAAGACCTCGGGCATCGGCGCGGTCGCGGGCGGCATTTCTGAGGCCCTGGTCACCACGGCGTTCGGCCTGCTCGTGGCCATCCCCGCCGTCATGGCGTTCAACTATTTCACCGGACGTGTCGAGGCTTTCGACGTGGAGATGGATAACTCCTCGAGCGAGCTGGTCGACTACTTCATCAAGCAGAGCCACAAGCGCTAAGCGAAGCGGCTGCCGGCTCGAGCGAGAGATTCGCCGGGCGGGAGAGAGAAATCGCTCCTGCCCGGCGCTTTGATGCGCGCGCTGGGTGCTTGAATTTCGGGCAAGGCCGGACCGGTTCCGGCAAAAATTCAAACGCACGGAGTCCCAAAATGGGAGTTGCAGTTCGCGACGAAGGCAGAAAAGTCAATTCCAACATCAACGTCACCCCGATGGTGGACGTGATGCTGGTGCTGCTCATCATTTTCATGGTCATCACGCCCATGTTGCAGAACAAGGTGCAGATCGACATGGCCAAGGTGGACAATCCCACCGCCATGCCCGACGCCGACAAGGACGACGCCATCGTCGTCGCTGTCACGCGCGACGGCGCGGTGTTCCTCGGCCAGGACAAGGTCGATCCCGCCCAACTCGGCAGCCTGGTGCGCGACAAGCTGGCCGACAAGACCGACAAGACGATCTATGTTCGCGCGGATGCGCGCGCGCAGTACCGGGCGGTGGAAGACGCCATCGACGACGTGCGCACGGCCGGCGTGGAAGAAGTGGGCTTGTTGACGCAGAAGAAGCGAAGGCAATCTCGCGGGCGGCGAGTAAGCGCCGCGCCCGGATGTCTCTGTACACGATTTTGAGGAAACGAGGAGTTTAAGCCATGGCAATGTCTATGGCGGCGGTGCGGCGCATGTCCGAAATCAATGTTACGCCCATGATCGACATTCTGCTGGTGCTGTTGATCATCTTCATGGTCATCGTGCCGGTGACCCCCAAGGGCCTGGATGCGCTGGTGCCCCAGCCGCCCAAGAATCCGCAGCAGCAGCAGCAGCCCAACGACCGCACCATCGTGGTTCAGGTTCTCTATCGCCCCGGCCAGGCCCCGGCGTACAAGATCAACGAGACCGATGTGACGCACGCCGAGTTGCTGCCGAAGCTGACTGAGATCTATGCCAATCGCGCCGAGCGCGTGATGTTCGTCAAGGGCGACGACGATGTGAACTTCGCCTACATCGCCGATGTCATCGATATCGGCAGGGCCGCCAACGTGGATCACATCGGGTTGATGACGCCCAAGATCCAGGCCGGCCAGTAGGCCGGCCTGTATCCGGAGCATGACCGGACGCGGTAAAAGTACAATTTTTCTACTGCTGGTTACGGTACTCCCCGCCCGCGGCCAGTTGCGAAGGATTCCAGGCGCGGCCCGCAGGCCTATGCCTGAAGGAGAAGGATAAGAACATGAATGGACCTGCACGTTTTTGGGTGCTCGCGGTGACTTTGGCCGGCATGGTGCTTTCCATGAGCGGGTGCAACCAGCTTGAGGCCCGCGACCAGTTGAACAAGGGAGTGGAAGCTTACAAGAGCGCTCACTACGAGGAGGCGATCGAGCACTTCCAGAAGGCTACGGAACTCGATCCGACCCTGCCCATGGCGAAGACCTATCTGGCCACGGCGCTGGCGCAGAACGTAGTGCCGGGGATGACGACGCCGGAAAACCTGAAGACCGCCAACCAGGCCATCGAGATCTTCAAGGAGGTTCTTGCCAAAAATCCCGAACGATGTCAACAGCATGAAGCAGATCGCGGGCATTTATTTCAGCATCAAGAATCTGGACAGATGCCAAGACATGGCAGAAGAAGGTTCTCGCGGTGGATCCCAAGGATCCCGAAGCGGCCTATACGATCGGCGTCATCGACTGGACAAAGGCGCACCAGAACATGCTGAAGGCGCTTGCAGGCCGCCGGCCTCAACGACGATGGCAAGGGCAATGTGAAGGCTCCCAAGAAGGTCATGGAGCCGCTGGCCAAGGAAAACGCGCCGCTGGTCGATGAAGGCCTCAAGTATCTCACCATGGCCGTGGACAATCGCCCCAACTACGACGATGCCATGCAGTACCTGAACCTTGATCTACCGCAGCAAGGCGGACGTGGACTACGGCGATGCCGCCGCGGTCAACGCAGGACCTGGCGCAGGCCGAGGACTGGACCACGAAGGCCATGGGCACGCGCAAGGCCAACGAAGCCAAGAAGAACCAGGGTCCCGGCGGCATCACCATGGACGAAGCGGCCAGATGCACTAGGTCTCTGACAACATGAATTCGTACATTTGTATCCCGGTATCCCAGGATCTCGAAATCGAGACCTGGGGCACCCCAGATGGTGCTAAATCGAGTTGTCAAAGACCCTTGGGTGCGCTTCTACTTGCGAAACAACAAAACGGCCTCTGCTCAGCGCGAGGCCGTTTACTTTTTTCACCGCATTTGCCGGTGGTTGAAGATGTAGCCCTACTGCGCGCCCTGCTTCAGAATCTGTTCGGCGAGATAGTTGTGTACCCTGGCTTCGTCCTGGAGCATTTCAAGGTAGGCATTTTGGAGCAGTTGCTCGTCGTTCTCGTGGAGCTGTTGGTGGATGGCCTGCTGCACATTGGGATCGGTGAGCACTCTTTGTCCGGCGGGCTCCCGTCCCAGGAACCTGTAGATGGCATAGCCGGCGATCTTGTGCCCGGTGGATCGTAGATCGGCAGACGTCGGTGAACTGGCCGGGCTTGAGCTTGCTGATGGCGTTGTAGACTTCCGGGTCGCGTCTTGAGCTGCGACTCCAGCACGAAGCCCATATCGCCGCCATTCGAGGCGGTGTTGGGATCCTCTGAGAACTGCATCGGCCAGCGGCGCCGAAATCCTCGCCGCTTTCCAGCCGGCTGTACAGAGCCTCGATTTTCTTCTTCGCGTCGGCGTCGCCCGAGGCCTTGTTGTTCTGCAGGTTGCCGGCCTGCTGCGCGGGCCGGTCGGTGACCACGATCTGCGCCAAGTGATATTGCGGCTCGATCAGGTTGAACTCCGCTTTGTGCGCCGCATAGTAGGTGGTAATCTCCGCGTCGGTGATGTTGATCTTGGACTCGATCTCCTTGTTCAGCAGCTTGGTCGTTGGTCAGCTGGCGGCGCAGGTCGCGCTTCAGATCGTCGAGGGTCAGGTCGCGCTGCTTGAGCAGGTTGTCGAACTGCTCCTGCGTGTAGGGCGCCTTGATCTCGGTGAGCCTCGCGTTTACGTCCTCATCGCTGGCGGTCAAGATTCAGCTTGGCGGCGCGCTGCTGCAGGATCTCGTCCTCGATCATCTGGTGCAGAACATTGAGCCGCACGATGTCAGCCTCCTGGGGCGAGGGCTCTGCGGGTTGTCTCCCAGGCTGATCTGGTAATTCCTCTCGAGATCGGCGCGCAGAATCTCCTTGCCGTTGACGGTGGCCACTACATCCGACGAAGGCGAACGATGGCAGCCGGATAAGACGGCAGAACAGAGGCGCTGCCTGCAAGAACAGAGCCAAGGCAAAACGGGAACGCGCGCTGAAAAATCGATGCGACTTGCAAGCTGATCTCTCCTGCGGGATCCGTAAAACCCCAGGCATTCAAGGATAAATCCCGAAACCGGCGCGCGGGATAGTCCCCGGCGCGTTACTTGCCGGCGACTCGGCTGCCCCGGGCTGAAGCTGCCGCAGGCGGCGTAGGCCGGAGGCTGCTCGCCCTCGGCGCGCAAGGCGCGGTCGATCACCATCCAAAGCTGATCCTGAGGCAGACGCCGCCGTTGATCCGCTCGCCGTTCACATAAGAGCTGCGGCGTTCCATCGATCCCCAAATCCATCCGCCTGCTTTGCCGAGGCCCTCACCTGCGTTTCGTCCTGTTTCGCGATGCAGGCGTCGAGGCTGGTCGTCGTCGAGCTTGCCCAGCGTGGCCTCCTGGCGGGCGATGCGGTCCAGCGCCGCAAAGCTCTTCGTCAGCGTCGCGGTCCTGGCCCGTGATCTCCTGGCCGTGGGAGTGGAGGTAATCCACGTAGGTCCAGTAGACCTCGCCGCTCTGCGCGGCCAGGCAGTTGGCGTCCACGGCGGCGTGCATGGCCCAGGGGTGCAACTCGGTAAGGGGATCGTCCTTGTAGACGAACCGCACCAGGTCCTTGTAGTGCTCCAGCGTGGCCGGAAACAGCTCCTGGTGCATGCGCGCGCAGTAGGGGCACTCCAGGTCGTCGAAGTTGATGACCGTACCTTGGCGGCGGGATTGCCGCGGATGGGGCGTCCGGCAATGGGAATGGCGTCGGCCGGGTCCTTGGTCAGATCGAGCGTGTCCAAATGAACCAGCTTGGTGTTGTCGGTCGAGATCAGAAAGTCGATCACCTGCGACTTGGTACCGTGCGTGAAGGTGATAGGCAGGGTATCGTAGCCCGTAAACTGGCTCGGGCTTCGCGCGCCAATGTGCAAATCGTAATCGGGAGGCAAACCGAATTGGGAGCGGACCAACACCTCAATGCGATGGTTGAGTGCAGGGTCGAGCTCCGAAGGCGGATTGATTTGGGCCTTACAGCCCGCGGTCAGGCCGAGAACCAGCAGTCCGGCCAAAAAACGAAAACGCATCAACTTGATTTCCTCTGAGGAAAGAATAACCCAGCGGCCGCATTGCCGACCCCAGTGCGCCTTGATTTGCAGGCTGTAATGGATGGACGCCGGGAGCGGCAAAAAGCTAGCGGGAGGGGGCCGCCGGCGATGGGTCTTTTACGGCGGTTCTCCAATGCATGTGGTGTTTCTAGCATCGTGCTGTGTGGCTTTTTCTTGGGGAAAAAGCCACTTGGCAGCATCGGTTCCGCTCTACACCAATTGGAGAACCGCTATAGATCGGAACCAGAGTAAACGCGTCCTTGCGTTAAGTTGTGAACGGCGGCTTTTACTTCCACCCTGCGACGAAGACCTGTCGCAGGACCCCGGATACCACCCCTGCGACGAAGACCTGTCGCAGGGGACCCCGGAGAGGAAAAAGCCGGTAGTGTAGTGCGTTATGCAGAATGCCGATTATCTTCTGACTGCCTGGATGACAGCGCACATTTCTTACGCCCCCTGCGGGGGCTGGTTTTAGAACTTAACCTGCATTTCTCACAGGTGGTGCAACTACCGACAATTGAGGGTCTGGCGAAGGCACCGAGGGCCGGGAGGCCCTCAGTACAGCCGGCCTGGAGGCCGGCGCTACGGTTTTGTGCAAGCTGTGAGAAATGCCGGCTAAAGAGGCTGCGGAAAAAGTCCAAATAAGAGGCGAAGATGA
>CAWCXX010000044.1:0-78180 GCA_963799445.1 uncultured Acidobacteriaceae bacterium
CCGAGGCGGAACGGTAGCCATACCGGGAGATCGGCAACCCGATCCGGCCGTGGAAATATGGCCGGCCGACTTAGCGATAGCCACCTGGTCTGAGATGGTCAACCGGATTGAGGACGTGTGGTCGCCAACTCTTACCTCAGAGTGAGCCGGTTCACGGCGGCGCAAGCACAGGCAGTTCTCTGGTGCGTGCATCTTTTCGAATTGCGCAATAACACGCCACGATAGACGTCCCATTCGAGAGAGCTTCCGCCGTGAAAAGCAGATAGGTATTGGGAAACGGGCTTCCGAATAACAAACTCACCATCGTGATTCATTTCGTTTCCCAAGCCTTTGCCCCGCAGCTTCACCCTGCCGCTGACTCGCCTTGAGAGCTGCCGCACGCGTTCACTGCACGTTGAACGCCTTATCGACAATGGCGTTCGGATCGCGGCCGGCGGGGAGCAGGGTAAACAGCGACTGCGTTGCGGTGCGCGCCACGGCCACGTCGCCGGAACGGCTGTCGGCCACAAACAGCAGGTGCCCGGCTGCCGAAAAAGCCAGCGCCGTGGGCCCGTCGCCCACATGGATCGAGCCGGCGAGCTTGCCGTCTTCGATCGAGTACACGCTCACTTCCTGCGAGCGCAGGTTGGCCACATAGAGCAGCGAATTATCGCGCGAAACCAGCCCGCGCACAGGATCGGCGCCAATCATGTACGTGTCGCCGACCTCGTCAGTGGTGTTGTAAATCTCCGAGACGGAGTCGGACAGCGAATTGGATGCGAAGATCTCGCCGCCATCGGGCTTCATGGCCAGATCGACGGGCGCGCGGCCCACGTCCATCAGCGTCTCCAGTTGATCGGGCTGGGCGGGCCGGGCGTCCATATTGGCATTCGGCCGCGCCAAAGCGATCGCCATGACCTGATGGCCGGCCGAGCACGGCACAAAGGCCTTGGAAGAATCGGGAAGAATCACCGCGCCGGCCGCGCCGGGGCAGCCCTCGAAGACGGCGCGCACCTTGCGGCTGGCAGGATCGATCAACGTGACGGAGTTGCCGCGCCGGTTGGCCACCACCAGCGTCTTGCCATCCGGCGCCAGGCGCGCAGCCACGGGCTCTTCGCCGGCGCCGATCTGCGCCGTTTCGCGCCGGGCCTTGAGATCGACAACCGAAACAGAGTTGGAGCCGGAGTTGGCCACGTACGCCAGGTTTCCATCTGCGTCGAGATCGATCGAGACCGGCTGCCGGTGCAAGGAATGGTGGCCACGACGGTGTTGTGCTCGGCATCGATCACCGAAATTGAGCCCGCTGAGATCGACCCGTTCGCGTCCCCTGCGCCGGAGTTCACCACGTAGATCTCGTTGCGCGTGGGGCTGGCTGCTACGGCGACGGGATTCCGTCCCACGGGCAGTTCGCGATCCACGCGGACGTTCACCACGTCCAGCACGGTCACAGTGTCGCTGCCTCCGTTGGTCACATAAGCGTACTCGCGATAGTTCGGCGGATACTGCGGAAAATCGTGCGTCCGGCAGCCGGTGAGAGACAGCGCCAGCAGGCAGGCGCCAGAAATACGGATCAGGCCTTTGATCTCCGATCTCTGTTCTCCGATCTCTGCGCCTTCTTCACTCGCCACCATTCACCGTCCATTGTTTTTGGGCCGCGCTGTCATTTTGCTCCCGCGGCAACAGGAGCGGTTACTCCCCGCGCTAACGTGCGCGCGACGATGGGCGCGATCTGCTCGATCTCGTGCATCATGGTGGCGAATTGCGCGGGGTAAATCGACTGCGGGCCGTCGGAGAGTGCGTTTTCCGGGTGATCGTGCACTTCCACCATGATGCCGTCGGCCCCCGCGGCCACCGCGGCTCTGGCCATGGGCAGCACGCAATCGCGGCGTCCGGTTCCGTGGCTGGGATCGACGAGGATGGGCAAGTGACTCGTGTGCCGCAACGCAGGCACTATGCTCAGGTCGAGTGTGTTGCGCGCATGGTCGGCAAACGTGCGCACGCCGCGCTCGCACAGAATCACTTCGTAGTTGCCCTCGCTCATCACATACTCGGCGGCCATCAGAAACTCTTCCAGCGTCGCGCTCATGCCGCGCTTGATCAGCACGGGCTTGCGCAAAAGGCCCGCCTTCTTTAGCAGCGTGAAGTTCTGCATGTTGCGCGCGCCGATCTGGATGACATCGGCCCATTCCGCCACCAGATCGAGGGTCTCGGTGTCGAGCGCCTCGGTCACGATGCGCAGGCCGAATTTCTCCCTCACCTCGGCCATGATCTTCAGCGCCTCAAGGCCCAGGCCCTGAAAAGCGTAAGGAGAAGTGCGCGGCTTGTAGGCGCCGCCGCGGAAGAACTGCGCGCCGGCCGCGGCCACCTGCCCAGCGATGGCAAAAGCCTGTTCGCGGCTCTCGATGGAGCAGGGACCGGCGATGACAGCGAGGTTGCGCCCGCCGATGGCGGCATCGCTTCCCGCAAAACGGACGACCGTGTCTTCCTCTTTCACATCGCGGCTGGCCAGTTTGTAGGCTTTTGAGACGCGGATGACCTCCGCGACACCGGAGAGCGATTCGAGATTTCCGCGGTTGACCTCACCCTGATTGCCGGTGATGCCGATCGCGGTGCGCTGGGCTCCGGGAAGGGGATGTGGCCGGAAGCCCAACTGCACAATATGGTCGCAGACCGCCTGAATCTCCTCCTCGGTCGCCTGCGCCTTCATCACAACCAACATGACTGACCCCCGATCCCTCAGTCTACCGGCTGGGCAAGCGAAGGGCAATTTCGGGTAGTGAGTCAGTTAGGGCGCGTTTTGAAAAGTTCGGGCCTCAGCCTGTACATAGTCAAGCGCAAGAATGGGATGGCTGGGCTTCAGCCTACAGCGGAACCAGAGTAGATGTACCCCGAAAGCACGTCAGCTGAGTGGCTTTTTCCCCAGAAAAAGCCACCTTTCACGACTGAACGCAAGGGTGCACCTACTCTGGTTCCGCTTTAGCCAGTTAACCACTGAAGGAAGTTTCTCCTGCCGGAGACGGATTGATGCAGCCAGCTCGCGGGCTGGCGCGCATCAGAGCTCGCAGCCGCGCCGCTCACTTCGAGTCGTCTGTGGCTCCCATATGTCTAGTGGCCACAATCGCGGGAGCGATGACCATACCGATAAAGGCGAGAGCAATCAAAAGATCGTGCATAGGAATTCTCCTCGTGCGGCGTCCAGGGCTATCCTCAAGCTGCAGCACGACAATCCCTCGAGCGCGAATCGGCTTCCTTTTCAAAAAGAAGCCCATTCCTCAAGGCCGCACAGTCGTACTGCGACCGCAGAAAGGTTTTGTAGCTGTTCTACAAATGAATCATCGGCGGGATAAGAGAAAACTTGAAATAGCACGAAAACCTTGCCGGGTGACGCAGAGGTGCTATTGCGTCATGGTGGTTGAGAGAGGCGAATCGAGATCGAAGGATCATGGAAATGCATTCTATGTATCTGTTAAGAGATGCAATGCTCAGGGGTTCCGGCCGATGAACCGGAGCCGCGTCTATCGCGCCGATCTGCGCTTTTGCGACCGCCATTTCAGGCCCAGCCACGCTAAATAGCCCAGTTGAATGACCCAGGTGATCACGTATGCTGCAACCCTGAATTGGTGGTCGAGAATCGCTGCTTGATCCATTCTTTCCCTCGTTCTTTTCCTGGCTTTGGCTTTTTCCTGGTCTCGGACTAGCTTCCTGCTCCGAACAGGGTTCAGCGCAGCTTGCTGCAATCAGGCGCTCAGCGCCGCCTCTGCTTCAGCCGCCGCGATCTTCTGGTGCTGCCGTTCCACCCGGTAGCGCAACACCAGGATCAGCACTCCCCATGCGAACCACGCCAGCATATTCCAAAGCAGCGCGCCCACCATGGATGGGTCCATTCCCGAGCCTTGCGCGCCGCCGAAGACCGGCGCCGGATGCTGCGTGCGCCACCAGCGGTTCGACATATAGACGATGGGCACGTCGAGCGCGCCAAAGATGCCCAGCACCGCGGCCAGCGTTTGCACCTGCGGCCCGGCGGCAAACCGGCGCAACAGCAGGTAACTCATGTAAATCAGCCACAAAACCAGCGTGGTCGTCAGCCGCGCATCCCAGGTCCACCAGATGCCCCATGCGCGCCGGCCCCAGATCGGTCCCGTGGTCAGCACTACCGTGCAGAAAACCACCCCGACCTCGGCTCCGGACAGCGCCCAGGCGTCAAACATCTGCGCGCGCTCGGCGTAGTTGCGCCGTGAGGCCAGGTACCCAATCGACCCCACGAGGCTGACTGCGAAAAACACGAATGCGACCGACGCCGAAGGCACATGGTAGTAAATAATGCGAAAGATCTCGCCCTGCATCGCGTCGTTGGGCGCGACGTAAATGGCCTGGTAATAGCCCCAGACCATCAAAGCGATGGTAAGCAAAACATAAAGGCCAATGGCGAGTTTTTTCATAGGGAAATCCTAAAGCTATCTTGAACTTTGGCGCGGTCTGCACCAGCGTTCGCCACAAGCCCTAGTAAGCAGTGTACGACGGCCTGCGGCGCACCGGTCGTGCTTCAAACCGAGGCCGGCAGACGCAATTGCCGCCACTTTCTGCACGCGCCGCCATCCCATCACCGCGCACTGCCCGCATTCATTTCCGCTTCGGCCCGGCTCGGCAGCAACCCGCAGAGGCAGCTTCATCGCGTACCATGATTCTTGCCGAACAATCTATGCGCGACCACCTGGCTACTCTGATCGACGATTTTCGCCGCTTCGACCGCGAGATTGCCGTGGTGCGCTACCAGGGCAACCGGCGCCGCGTCACCACCTATGGAGAACTGGCGCGGCTCGCCGGCCGTTTTGCCGCGTTTCTGGCCGGGCAGGGCATCGGAGCAGGCGACCGCGTGCTGCTGTGGGCCGAAAACAGCGCGGAGTGGATCGCCGCCTTTCACGGCTGCCTGCTGCGCGGCGTGCTGGCCGTCCCCCTCGACGCCGCCGGAACCGCCGATTTTGCCGCGCGCGTGGCCGCCGACGTCAGCCCCAGGCTCGCCGTCGGCGATGCGCTCCTGCTGAGAAAACTGGCTGCGGCGCACACCGGACCCGCCATTCCCGCGCTCGCCTTCGAGGATTGGCTCAGCCAGCTTCCCGCCGCGGAGATGGGCGCCATCTCCGGCCTGTCGCACCAAACCCCGCTCCAGATTCTCTTCACCTCCGGCACCACCGGCGACCCCAAAGGCATCGTCCTCACGCATGGCAACGTGCTGGCCAGCGTCGGGCCCATCGAAGACGGCGCCAAGCCCTACATGCGCTACGAGCGCCTCGTCCATCCGCTGCGCATTCTGCACACGCTGCCGCTGAGCCACGTCTTCGGCCAGACCATGGGCCTCTGGGTTCCACCCATCTTCACCGCCGAGCTGCACTTCGAGAGCCGCCTCGCCGCTCCGCGCCTCATCGAACTGATCCACAGCGAGCGCATCTCCGTGCTGGCCGCCGTGCCGCGCGTGCTGGCGCTGCTCAAGACCCATTTGGAGGCAACCCATCCCGGCCTTGCCGAACGCGCCGCCGGCTCGCAAAAGCTCAATCCCTGGCTCCGCTGGTGGCGCTTCCGCGCGGTGCATCGCGAATTCGGCCTCAAGTTCTGGGCCTTCGTCTCCGGCGGCGGCGCGCTGCCGGGCCCGCTGGAGCAGTTCTGGAACGCGCTCGGATTCGTGCTCGTGCAGGGCTACGGCATGACCGAGACCACCGCGCTCATCACGCTGAATCATCCTTTCCATGTGGCCAAGGGCACCATCGGCAAGCCGCTCGCCGGGCGCGAGGTCAAGCTCGCTCCCGACGGCGAAGTTCTTGTCCGCGGCGCCGTGATCTCCAGCGCTACCTGGACTGGCGGCGCGCTGCGGCCGCGCGAGGACGAGTGGCTGGCGACGGGGGACATTGCCGAGCGGCAGGAGTCGGGCGAGCTGCGATTCCTGGGCCGCAAGAGCGAAATTATCGTTACTGCTTCCGGGCTCAATATCCATCCCGAAGACATCGAAGCGGCCATCGAGGAGCAGCCTGAGGTTGCGGCCTGCGCCGTGGTGGCCATGGAAACTCCCGCCGGTCCCGAGCCCTGCGCCGTGCTGGCCTGCCGCGGGTCGGGAGAACGCATCGAGGCAGCCATCGAGCGCGCCAATGCCAGGCTGGCGGAGTTTCAGCGCATCAGCCGCTGGGTGCTGTGGCCCGAACCCGACCTGCCCCGCACCTCAACCGGCAAAGTGAGGCGCAAGCCGGTTGCCGCATGGCTGGCCAGGATCCAGGCCGCAGCCTCGACGGTCGAGCAACGGGATGGCGCACACCGCCGCTGAAGGCGCCTTTGCGCCCTCATCCGACTGGCTGCTCGCCCTCATCGCGCAGATCACCGGCGAAAACCACCTCGGCGTGGGCGACGAGCTGCGCCTCACTGAAGATTTGCACCTCGACAGCCTGGGGCGCGTGCAGCTTTCCGCGGCCATCGAGGAGCGGCTGGGCATTGTCTCAGGCAGCGGGCTGCTTGAAGAGGTGCAGACGCTCGGCGAACTGCGCAGGCTGGTGGCCGGCGGCGCTGCCGGGACCGTGGCGGCGAAGGCGCACCGCTGGCCGAGACAAGCCAGCAGCCAGCAGCGCAAGGCAATCCGGAGTGCGCAAGGGGGAAAACTGGACCGCAAGCTGGAGCGCAAACCGGAACTGTCCCGGGCGCGACCACTATGTCCGCGGCCTCCACAAGAGCCGCCGCGCCCAAAGTTTCTCTATCCCGAGTGGCCGTGGTGGAAGCCGGTCCAGTGGATTCGCGTGGCCTTCATTGAAGCCATCATGCGTCCGCTCACGTGGCTGCTGGCCGCGCCGCGCGTCATCGGGCCCCGGCGAGCCGCTTCCGCA
The DNA here is from genome assembly GCA_963799445.1 of uncultured Acidobacteriaceae bacterium. Taxonomy (GTDB): domain Bacteria; phylum Acidobacteriota; class Terriglobia; order Terriglobales; family Acidobacteriaceae; genus Telmatobacter. Next base: position 6,840 of record CAWCXX010000044.1, read on the forward strand.
GGGGCCGTTGCTGATCGTCGCCAATCACGTCACCGACTTCGACGCCGCACTGGTGGAATACGCGCTCGCCGGGCCGGTGCGGCGCCACATCGCCGCGGCCATGGCGGGCGAGATGCTCGAGGATTACCGCCATTGCCGCAATCCCGAGTGGCCGCCGGGACACAAGGGCTTCTATTTTGTCGGGCCGCCCATCTACTGGCTCATCACGGCGCTCTTCAACGTCTTTCCGCTGCCGCGCCAGCGCGACTTCCAGGCCAGCTTTACCCATGCCGGCAAAGCCATGGACCGCGGCTACAACGTGCTCGTCTTTCCTGAGGGGCGGCAATCGGTCGAGGGCCAGTTGGCGCGCTTCCGGCCCGGCATCGGGCTTTTGGCGAAACAATGCGGTGCGCCCGTGCTGCCGATCGGCGATTCGCGGCCTGGGCGAGCTGAAGACGGGCAGCCGCCGCTGGTTCCGGTCAGGGACGATTGAGGTCCGCGTGGGCGAAGCCATCCGCTTCCGCCCCGAAGAGACCGAGGCCGCCATCACCGCGCGCCTGCACGATGAAGTGGAACGGCTGCTGGAAGAACAGTGATCAGTGGTCGGTGGATCAGGGGTCGAGGGATCAGAATCGAGGCTTTAGGGCAAGCCCCGCTCGTGGTAAGTCTTCTTCCCGGAAACGGGCCGCCGCCACTCCGATTCGAAGTTGCGAAAGTACCATTGCTGCTAGAGGCTGTTATTAACTTTCGCGCGGTCGGCGTTGCGAGGGAAAATCGCGCCAGACGAGACGGAGCCCGAAGGCTTTGGTGGTTCCAAAGTCGAGGGCGACAACGAAGTATGGCGCGATTTGCCCCGCAACCCGGAGGGCTGGGGCCAATTTTCCTCATTTCGTCGTCGTTCGTCGCTAGCAGACACCCGGTATGCGTCGCTCCTCACTCCTTGAACTGAGAAAATTTGGCTCCCAGCGCCGGCCGTGGGAAAGTTAATAACAGCCTCTAGACCGCGCGGCCTGCGGCTGCGCCCGACGCCCAGGCCCACTGGAAGTTGAATCCGCCCAGGTGGCCCGTGACGTCCACCACCTCTCCGATGAAGTAGAGCCCGCGCAGGCTGCGGCACTCCATGCGTTTGCGCCGAAAGCGCGCTCGTGCTCACCCCGCCCGCCGTCACTTCCGCCTTCTCATAGCCTTCCGTGCCGCTGGGCGTGAACGCCAAGGCATGCAGCCGGCGCTCCAACTCATCGAGCGCGTGATTCGTCCAGCTCTGCGGCTGCGGCGACCTCAAGCAGCCGATCCGCCAGCCGAACCGGCAGATGCGCGCGCAGCGCCGCCTTCGCCGCCGCCAGATCGCGCCGCGCGTTCGCCGCCCGCAACGGCGCGAGCAGCTCCTGCTCCGGCGACCAGTCGATGCGGATCGCCTCGGGCTTCTTCCAATACGACGAGATTTGCAGGATGGCCGGTCCGCTCAGCCCGCGATGCGTGAAGAGCATTTTTTCCTGAAAGCTGCGCTTGCCGCAGGCCACAATCACCGGCGCGGAAACGCCGGTCAGATCAGCGAAATGCTCATGCTCCGCGCCAGAGAGCGTCAGCGGAACCAGCGCCGGACGGCAGGGCTCGATGGGAATGCCGAACTGGCGCGCAATGTCGTAGCCGAACCCCGTCGCGCCCATCTTCGGAATCGACAGCCCGCCGGTCGCGACGATGAGCGCGGGCGCCGTGAAACATCCTCGCCGGCGGCGACGGTAAACGCTCCCGAAGAATCGTCGCGCCGCACCTCGCGTGACCGCCGTCGACAGAAGCACGCGCACGCCGGCATCTGCGCATTCGCGTCATCAGCAGGTCGACAATCTGCTGCGCCGAGCCGTCGCAGAAGAGCTGGCCCAGCGTCTTTTCGTGATACGCGATGCCGTGCCGCTCCACGAGCCGGATGAAATCCGCGGGCGTGTAGCGCGCCAGCGCCGATTTCGCGAAGTGGGGATTGGCCGAGAGGAAATTGTCGGGCCGCGTGTGCAGGTTGGTGAAGTTGCAGCGGCCTCCGCCGGAGATCAGGATCTTCTTGCCCGGCCGCTCCGCGCGCTCCAGCACCGCGACACGGCGTCCGCGGCGGCCCGCTTCGATCGCGGCCATCAGGCCCGCGGCGCCGGCGCCGAGGATGAGGACATCGAAATTCTGCCGAGTCACGATTTCAATTATTACGGCATTTCGTGCCCTTCCGATACAATCGATCCGCCGTGGCCTGTTTCCATCCGTACCGACTCGAGCGCGTGAACGCGAACCCACACTTCCAGCACATGCGGGAGTTCTCCACGCTTGTGCTGTGCCGGCGTGTGGTGGAGACCGGCCGATAGCGCAGGAACTCTTGATCGGCGTGGTGTAAGTGGAAGGGCCGAATTCGGAAAGGTCAGGGCTTGTGCTTTCCCACCATTGCCGCGATGAAGCCGCGTTGCCCGGCCCAGGGCAGAGGGTACCCGGCACCTCGGCGCCTGGATGGGCACAAAGGCTCGGGTAAATTTGCGTCCAGAGAGTCCGGCTGCCCCTCTGCGGCGTTTGGCGCGAAGTCCTGCGCCAAACGCCGCTCGGGATGACATGAATCTAAATGATGACTTGAATCTAAATATGACGTAATTTATCTAACCTGGCTCCAAAGCAGCATGACGTTATGGCTGCGGTTTGGGAAGCTTCTGGCGAGGCTGATTGCTGGGAGCGGTCGCATCCGAAGATTGATCGGAGGTTTGCGCGGGGCCGCTGTCCGCTATCGCTGCGCCGTTGCCGGCTGGATTTGACGGCGGATTCGACATGGAGGCCAGGTCCGACTGGCTGTACTTGGGCGCGCTGACGTAGCCGTGAATGTGGTTCTTGCTGATCTCGTTGATGACCACTTCGACCGGCTGGGGGCTGCCGGGCGTGGAGAACATGACCGGTTGATAGAGATTGACGTGCTTCTGCGACAGGGTGCGATCGTCAACCAGCAGTTCGAGGTCGGCAAACTGATGCTTACTGTCGGCTTTCTTCAGGCAAATCTCGAACGGCCCCGCGCGGCGAAAATCTTTCGACTTGAAGAAAAAGCCCTTCGACTCGACGATGTCGAACTCGACATAGTTGCGCTCGCCCTTCTTCTCGAGCAGGACCAGTTCGTCGTGGGTGTGGGCGATGGAACCGGTGAGCTCAGTACGCGTGTTGGTCAGGTCGCCCTGCGTACTGGCGAGATCGCTGCGGGTCTGGTCAATCTCCTTGCCCTGCGCGTCGAGTTGCGATTGCAGCTTGTTGAAGCGGGGGTCCACGCGCGGACGGCGGGCTGCTGTGGGCTTGTCGGCGGTTGCGATGCGGGCGGAGGGAGCCGGCGGAGCGGGCGGCGCTTCGCTGCGCGAGACGAGCATATTCACCTTGGCGGTGAGGTCGCTGACCTCTTGCCGGGTGGTGCTGAGCGCAGCGCTTGTCTGCGCATTCTGCGCCGCTGAGTTCTGCGCACTGTGATGCTCATGAATCGCGTAGCCGCCGAGGCCTGCGGCGAGCGCTAAGGCAGCGGCAATGGAAGCGGCAACGGCAGCTACGCGCTTCTGCCCAAAGATCGACGAGGGTTCCAACATAGATGCCTCCAGGTGGGGACGATGAGACTACCCCATGTGTTTGTGGAGCACGTTGCGTGCCATGTGCCGGAGGCCGGAAGTCAGTGAATTGGCTCGTGTTGTTTTTTTGGCTCACCGAGGGGAGGGTGAAAGAACTTCTGGTGGCTGGAAATTTTTACTCGCCGCACGTCAGTTGGCCTGGCGGGGGCGGTAGTGGCAGGTGCCGCAGGTGAGCATCGGAGTCCAGAGAGAAGGATCGGCGGGCTGTTCGCTCGAGCCGAGAAAGAGAACGCCGTCGGGAGCGAGCAGGCGGTGAATGCCGGCCAGCAACGTGCGACGCGTCTCCTGCGAAAAGTAGAGCATCACGTTGCGCAGGAAGATCACGTCGAAACGGTCGGTGGAGCGGTAGAAGGGCGGCTCGGGACCACAGAGATTGGCCTGGCGGAAGTTGCAGAGCTTGCGGACCGCGGGTTTGACGATCCAGTCCTCGCCTACGTGATCGAAGAACCTCACCACGCAGCGCGCCGGAAGGCCGCGGTTGATCTCGATGCGATGATAGCGGCCGGCCTGGGCGCGCTCGACCACCTCGCTGTTCAGGTCGGTTCCTTCGATGGAGAGATTCCAACCGGCGAGCATCGGAAAGTGCTCGAGAAGCAGCATGGCCAGGCTGTAAGCCTCCTGGCCGGTGGAGCAGGCGGCGCTCCACATGCGCAGCGTGTGCGTGCGGCGGCGGGATTCGATGAGCGGCGGCAACAGGACGGTGCGCAGCGTTTCGAAGGGGCGCAAATCGCGGAAGAAGCTGGTCTCGTTGATGGTCATGGCCTCGGCGATGGCGCGCTCGAGTTCGGAATTCTTTTGGGAGCGCAGCTTGTGCACCAGTTCGTCCACGCGGCTCATGCCCTGGTTACGCAGAAGCTTGGAGAGACGCGCTTCGAAGAGATAATCGCGCGAGGGGTCGAGAACATTCTGCGAGAGGTCGAAGACGAGTTGGCGCAAATAGCCGTAGTCGGCGGCGGCGACAGCGGGTTCCATCTCTACACCACCATTCGCTCAAGATCGTGTTGAACGTTGCAATGTTGGGCAGGCGGGGCTGCGGCCCGGCTGGCCATGCGGACGATCTCTCCCGCGATGGCGTCGAGTGGAAGCACTTTGTGCGCCAGGCCTGCCTGGGCGACGGCGCCCGGCATTCCCCAAACCGTGCTGGTGGCCCGATCCTGGGCCAGCACGCTGCCGCCGCGTTCACGGACGGCGCGACAGCCCTTCAGGCCGTCCGAGCCCATGCCGGTGAGCACCACGGCCAGCACTCCCGGTCCATAAACGGCGGCCATGGAACGGAAAAGCACATCAACGGCAGGGCGGCAGTGGTTTTCCTGCGGCCCCTGGGCCACACGTAGAGTTGCCGCAGAGCCGATGTGCGCCGCAGCCAGCACCTCCAGGTGCCAGTCGCCCTTGGCGATGTAGACGGTTCCCGGACGCACAGGCTCACCCTCGACGGCCTCATGCACCGGCAGGCGGCAGCGGCCGTTGAGCCGCTCCGCAAAAAGTTTGGTAAAGAGTTCCGGCATGTGCTGCACGATGAGCACCGGCAGTCGAAAGCCTTGCGGCAGCGCGGGAAGCAGAATCTCCAGTGCCGCGGGTCCGCCGGTGGAGACGCCAATGGCCAGCGCCGCTGGAATGGAAGAGATGGCCTGTGTTTCGAGCGGAGGCGCCGGAAGAGGACTCTGCGAAGGCCGCGCGCCGCCGGGAAAGAACTGTTGCTGCTGCTGGATGAAGAGGGCGCGAATTTTTGAGAAAAGGTCCTGCGAGAGCGCCTTGATGGCCGATTCGCGGCTGGCATGGCCGGCCGGCTTGGCCACATAGTCGCTGGCGCCGCAGGCCAGGGCTTCAATCGTGACCTTGGCGCCGCGCTGCGTGAGTGAACTGCACATGATGACCGGCATTTTGTGCCCCTGCGCGCGCAGTTTTCTCAAGGTCGCCAAGCCATCCATCACCGGCATCTCCACATCCAACAGGACCAGATCGGGACGGAGAGATTGGAGGACGCTCAACGCTGTTTCGCCATCGCCCGCGGCGCCGGCCACCTCAAGGCCGGCATTGGACATGATGACCGAGCGCAGCAGACTGCGCATGACGGCGGAGTCGTCAACAATCAGGATGCGAATTTTCCGGCTGGCCGCCATCGCTCAGGCCTCCACCAGGCCGAGCAGGGCAAGTTTTTCCTGGAGCGCCTCGTCATCGAATGGCTTCATCAGATATTCGTCGGCGCCGGCCTCCAGAGCGCGCAGGATATAGTCGTTCTCCGCTTCCGTGGTCACCATCATTACCTTCAGGTCGCTGTATCCATCGGCGCGCAACTGGAGCAGCGTCTCAAGCCCATTCATGATCGGCATGTTCCAATCCACAAGCGCCAGGTCAAAGTGCATGCCGGTGTGCAGATGTTCCAGCGCGGCGCGGCCGTCGGGCGCTTCGTCGCACTCGATCCCCTTCTCTTCAAGCAGACCGCGCAGAAAGTCCCGCACAAAACGGGAGTCGTCGACGATCAGTGCTCGCATGGTTTCCTCCTGACAAAAGCGCCTGCGGCGCCGTTTACCTCCTATGCCGCCTGGCCCGCGCCCGCGCTCAGATGCAATGGGTCCAGCCTGTCCGGATCCAGCATCACGAGCAGGCTGTCCTTCAGTTTGTAGGCCCCGGCCAGCAAGCCCCTGCGGCGCTCGTCGAGAGTCGAGGGATTGGGCTCGTAGTCGGCTGTGCATACTGTCAGCACCTCGCCCACAGAGTCCACCAGCAGCCCGAAAATTCCCCCTGCGCTCTCCAGCACCAGAATGTCCTGCGCGCCCTCGTGCGGCGGAAGGTCCAGCAGTTGCCTCAGGCTCACGGTTGTGAGCACGTCGCCGCGATAGTGAACCAGGCCGCCCACATAGTCCGGAGCCAATGGAACGGGCTGGGGCTTTGTGGCGCCCACAATCTCAAGAATGTGCGTGATGGGCACGCCGAACAGCGTGTTGCTTAGGCGTACGGAACAAACCTCAACCAGCGCCTCCGCCTTCTGCTTGCGATGCAATGCGGTTCCCGTCGTACTCATGCGACTGCCTCCGCCTTTTGCGTCCACTCCGCAGGCGAGTTTTCAGCGGCCGGCAGCGGAGCCACCGCACCCAGATCGACCACGCCGGTCACGCGATTCTTAAGCAGAGTGACGCCTTCTGTCCGCTCCCCTGTGCCGGCCTCGAAGAGGCTGCTGCCCGCGGCCACGTCGAGTACATGCGAGACGGCGATGCCTACATGGCGGCTGCCTTCGCGGCATACCACCACCACAATCTGAGCCTCGGGATGCTCCTGTGCCGCGGCCAGAATACCGCCCGCATCCTCGACCGGAAGCAACTGGCCCTCGAAGTTGAGGACGGGCCGGTAGCCGATGTACTCGATGCGCGACAAGGGGAGCTGCTCGATGCGCAGCACATCGGCCAGCGGCACGGCGGCGTGACGTCCGGCGGCCTCAACCAGCAGATACTCTTTCTTGGCGCCGTCGTCCTCGTTTTCTTCCTCTACTGCGCCTGCGGCCTCGTCTTTGCTGCTCATGGTCACCCCGGCCCGCACGGCGATCGATCCGGGATCGAGAATCAGCGCCAGGTCGCCGCTGCCGAGAACCGTCGCGCCCGAGTACAGGCCGATATCTTTTAGCACCGCGCTTAACGGCTTGACGACGATCTCTTCGGGATCGGCAAGCGAGTCCACGACCAGGCCGAAGCAGCGCCCGTCGGCGTCCAGCACGGCGATAAAGTTGTCGCGGCCCTCGGCCAGTTTGCAGGCGAGTTTGCACTCGCGGTCAGGCATCAGCAAATGTTCAAGAAAGACCAGCGGGAGCAGCCGGCCGCGCAGCCGGTAAAGCGGCGCGCCTTCGATCCATTCGATGGCTGTCGCTGTCCGCTCGGGCGGAATGTGCACCAGTTCGGAGAGCGAGCCTTGAGGCAGGGCGAAACTCTGGCTGAGGCTGCGCACAATCAGCGCGGGAATGATGGCCAGCGTGAGCGGAATGCGCAACTTCAGCGTGGTTCCGTGGCCGGACCGCGAGTCGATCTCGACCTTGCCGCCGATCTTTTCCACGTTGGTGCGGACTACGTCCATCCCCACACCGCGCCCGCTCACGTTGGTGACGGCTGCGGCAGTGGAGAAGCCGGGGAGGAAAATCAGTTGCAGCAATTCGCGCTCGGGGAGCAGCGCGGCGCGCTCCGGCGTAATCAGCCCGCGCTCGATGGCCTTCTGGCGCACCTTCTCGACAGCAATGCCCGCACCGTCGTCGCAGACCTCGATGATGACGTGGCTGCCTTCATGGCTGGCGCGCAGCTTCAACATTCCTTCAGGGTTCTTGCCCGCAGCCTGACGCACATCGGGCGGTTCGATGCCGTGATCGAGTGAGTTGCGTACCGCGTGTGTGAGCGGGTCCTTGATGGCCTCGAGCAGGCTCTTATCGAGCTCCGTCTCCTGGCCCTCCATCTGCAGGCAGACGCGCCGCCCCAGCGACTGGGAGAGGTCGCGGACCATGCGCGGCACCTTGGAGAAAACGTTCGAGACTGGTTGCATGCGCGCCTTCATCACCGACTCGCGCAGGTCGGCTGTGACCATATCGAGGCGGCGCGAGAGCACGGTCATGTTGGGATCGGCGGCCGTGGCCTGCAAGACCTGGTTGCGGGTAAGCACCAGTTCGCCCACTAGATTCATCATGCGGTTGAGCAGGGTTACGTCGACGCGCAAGGTGCTTTCCGCTGTGGTTCCAGCCGCCTGTGTGCGTGCTTTGCCGGTGTCGGCGGCCGCAGCGGAAGTTGCGGCGGGCGTGGCTTCCGTCGGCTCGGGCACGGGCTTGGAAGGCGCAGCCCCGGACGGAGCGGGCGAACGAGCTGCCGCGGGCGCGGCCGTGGCCGGCGCAACAGGCCTTTGTGCAGGAGGCTCGCTGCCGGTATACTCTTGCGCGGACGGCGTACCGCCCTTCGCATGTACCAGCTTCTGCGCTCGCACCGGGGCCTGCAACTCTTCCAGCCATTCGATGAGCGTAGCGTCGTCTCTGCTGCCCTCGCCTCCCTCGGTCTCGATGGTCCTGAGAATGCCGCGCAATCCATCGAGCAGTTGCAAGAGCGCGGTGATGACGGCAGCGTCCGCGATCATTTTCTCGTCGCGCAGCAGGCCCAGCAGGTTCTCGCCGGCGTGTGCCAGTTTTTCGAGGCGCTTGAAGCCCAGAAACCCCGTGGTTCCCTTGATGGTGTGCACGGAGCGAAAGATTTCGCCGAGCAGGGCCGCATCGCGCGGCCGCTGCTCCAGGTCGGTCAGGCACCGCTCCATGCGGTCCAGACCTTCCTGGCTCTCAATCAGGAACTCCCTCGTCAGATCGTCCATGGCCCACACTCATCCAGCCGGCCGGGATGGCGCACCCCGCATGGCAAGTCACCAATTGGTTTATCGGAGAGACGGCGCTCAACTTGAGGAAGACAGGGAACAAGGGTCCGGGGGAACAAGGCAACGAGAAAGTAGCGCCTGCCGGCCGGTGAAGGGTATACATCTGGCGTCGAAATGCTTTAGCCTCTTATCCTTGCTTCATGCGAACATAGGGCAGACGCACTGAAATGACGAAACTGACTGAGCCGGAACTCGCAGAGCTGGTGGAACGGGCGCGGAAGGCCGCGCAAAACTCCTATTCGCCCTACTCAAAGTTCCGCGTAGGCGCCGCGCTCCAGCTCACCAACGGCGAAATCGTGACGGGGACGAATGTTGAAAATGTGAGCTTCGGGTTGACGATTTGCGCGGAGCGGGCGGCGCTGGTGCGTGCGGTTTCCCAATTCGGGCCGGAGATTCGGATCGCGGCCGTGGCCATTGCGAACCTCAACGGCCTGGCCAGTCCTCCCTGCGGCGCCTGCCGGCAGGTCCTCGCCGAATTCATTCTGCCCGACGCTCCGGTGGCGTTTCCGATGGCGGACGGAATGCGGACGATGGCCTTCAGCGAATTGCTGCCGCTGGGGGCTGAGATGAAATTGAAGTGAGGTTACGACGGGAGGACGGCAATGAAGCGGTGGACGGCGATAACGACGATTTTTGCTTCCAATGTAATAACCTGCGCCGTTGTCTGGTTTGTCCTCAGCAGATTCGAAAAGCAGAATGAACAAGTCGGGGTTTCGCACCGCGAGGCCATTTATCAGTCGATTCTCCAGTCTTACAATTTGTCCGTAAAAGTCGGAATGACACGGGCGCAGGCCCAAGACTCCCTGCGAGCGAGGGGTGTCCAATTCGGCGAGATTTGCTGTCTTGAACAAGGCGCATCCGATGCAGAAATCACCAAGATCGGTTTTGAGACCGGGCCTTGGTACTGTACAGGCTATGACGTCTACGTGGCGTTCCACTTCAGCGGCCCGCTTGCATCGCAAAATTCCACGGACGTACTCAAGAAGATTTCGATTGAGTCTCTGCCGGTTGACTGTCTCTGATCGAGACGTGTCTCATGCAGTATTCTTATTGCCTTGCACTTCAGAGCAAAAACCATGCCTCCCGACTCCGCTCCCCCGCTGCACATGATCGACATCATCCGCAAGAAGCGCGACGGAGGCACGCTGGATGCGCGCGAGATTGAATTTGTGGCGCGTGGCGCAGCCGCTGGCTCGATTCCCGCGGACCAGCTTGCAGCGTGGCTGATGGCGGCGTGGATCAAGGGGCTCTCGCTCAGCGAAACGCGCGCGCTGACGCTGGCCATGCGCGACTCGGGCGAGAAGTTTTCGCCGGCGCGGCTGGGCAGGCAAGCTGTGGACAAGCACTCCACGGGCGGGGTCGGCGACAAAACCAGTTTTCTCGTCGCGCCGCTGGCGGCGGCTTGCGGCGTGGCCGTGCCCATGATCAGCGGCCGCGCGCTGGGCCACACCGGCGGAACGCTGGACAAATTGGAGGCGATTCCCGGTTACCGCACCGCGCTCACGCTTGCCGAATTCGAGGCAGTGCTCGAGAAATGCGGCGCGTCCATCGTGAGCCAGACACCGACGCTGGTGCCCGCAGATCGCGTGCTCTATGCGCTGCGCGACCGCACCGGGACGGTCGAAAATCCGGGCCTGATCTGCGCGTCGATTTTGAGCAAGAAGCTGGCGGCGGGGCTGGACGCGTTGGTGCTGGACGTGAAGACCGGCTCAGGCGCTTTTCTGCGCAAACTGGAAGACTGCGAGTTTCTGGCGGCGCTGATGGTGGCCACGGCCGAGGCCGCGGGGACGCGCACGGTGGCGCTGCTGACGGACATGAGCCAGCCGTTGGGGCGCGCGGCCGGTAATTGGATCGAGCTGGTCGAGTCGGTCGGGTTGCTGCGCGGGCAGCGGCCTGCGTGGAGTGAAGATTTGCGCGAGCTGTCTTTAATTCTGGCCGGATGGATGATTCATCTCGGCGGGCAAGCGGAGTCGCCGGAGGCCGGCTACAAGCGCGCCGAAGCGGCGCTGACGGATGGCTCTGCTCTGCGCATCTTTTTCGCAATGATCGAGGCGCAGGGCGGCGACGCAAGCGTCTTCGACGATCCCGCATTTCACAAGCCCGGCGCGACCGTGGTAGTGGACGCCTGGGAAAGCGGATTTGTCGCGGAGATGGATACGACCGCGCTGGGCTGGGCCGTGCAGCGCACCGGCGCGGGGCGCGAGAAAGCCGAAGAACCGGTCGATCCGCACGCGGGTATCGAGTTCCATGCTCGGCGCGGCGCGCGCGTGGAGCACGGACAACCGCTGGCGACGATCTACGCCACCAGGCCGGAGAGGCTGGCCGAGCCGGTGGCAATTCTCAAACAGGCTATTCGCTTCTCCAAGAGTCCGCCGCGCGCAGTGGTTCCGCTGGTGAGCCGCATTTTTGCGCGCGACGCGGCGGAGAAGTATCTGAAAGACAGTGGTCAGTGATCAGTGGTCAGTGGTCAGGGAATAGGGAATAGTGGTAAAGTGCTCATCATTTTTCATCTTCTAGCTTCGGATTGGCGATCAAGGCCGCGCGAGGGCTTGACGGTTCCTGTCAAGAAACCGACCACCGATCACTGATCGCTGTTCTTAAATCGGTTATCATTTTTCATCCTCTGGTTACCGGATTGGCGATCAGGCCCGTGTGTGAACGCGACTGATCCTGCCGAATGGACTGACCACTGATCACTGTCCACTAACCACTGCTTTGAGGAGGCAACCGCATTGGCTCGATTCACAGGCATCTTGGGAATTCTGGCGGTGTTGCTGGCCGCATGGCTTTTCTCTACTGACCGCAGACACATTCGCTGGCGCACCATCGCCTGGGGAATCGGTTTGCAGTTCTGCTTCGCCTTCCTTGTATTGCGGTTCGGCCTCGGGCAGCAGGTGATGAGCTGGGCCGGAGACGTGGTGACCAACATGCTGTCGGCCACTTTTGCCGGAACCAAGGTGCTGTTCGGCGAGCTTGGCCTTCCCAATTCCGGCGCGTTCGGCAACATGCTGGGGGCGAATAAGGGCGCCATCTTTGCCTTCCAGGTGCTGCCCACCATCATTTTCATCTCCGCATTCTTCGCGCTCCTCTACCACATCGGCGTGATGCAGATCATCATCCGCGCCATGGCGTGGGTCATGCTCAAGACCATGCGCATCTCCGGCGCTGAAAGCATGAACGTGGCGGCGAGCATCTTCATGGGGCAGACCGAGGCGCCGCTCACCATACGGCCGTTTCTGTCGAAGGCCACGCGCAGCGAGCTGATGACCATCATGACTAGCGGCATGGCGCACGTTTCGGGCGGCATCATGGCCATGTACATTTCGCAGGGCGTAGAGGCGCGGCACCTGCTCTCGGCCGTCATCATGACCTCGCCAGGAACGATTCTGATGGCCAAGATGCTGGTTCCCGAAACCGATGTGCCGGCCACCGAGGGCAAGGTGGTGATTCCCAAGAGCGAACTGCATGCCGACGAGAACTTTATCGGCGCCATCGCGCGCGGCACCATCGACGGCGGCAAGCTGGCCATGAACGTGGCCATCATGCTGATCAGCTTTCTTGCTTTGGTGGCGCTGCTCGACAGCCTGCTGGGCTGGACGCACGGCCTTGCCTATATGCACTGGGTTCCCGGCTCGCTGGAGCAGATTCTTGGCTATGCCTTCGCTCCGGTCGCGTGGCTCATCGGCGTTCCCTGGCACGACTGCATGGCCATCGGCAACCTGCTGGGCACGCGCATGGCGCTGAATGAGGTGATCGCGTATATCGGGCTGGGCGCGCTGAAGGCCTCGCTGGCTCCGCGCTCCTTCACCATCGCCACCTTCGCGCTGTGCGGCTTCGCCAACCTGGGCTCGATCGGGATGCAGGTCGGAGGCATCGGCGCGCTGGTTCCCGAGCGGCGCAACGACCTGGCGCGGCTCGGTGTGCGCGCCATGCTCGCGGGAACAATGGCGAACCTGATTTCGGCTTCGATTGCGGGGATGTTTCTGGGGTAAATTTTAAGATAATTGGGGGCAGATCCAATGGAGTCGTATTGGGAGGTAGTAGGGCCACTGTTCTCAATCATTGATTACGGGAACGGCCCTGAGGCATTCGCGAAGTCGGCCACCGCGCTCGCGCATTCTTCTGTCATTCTGTTCTCTGCCCACATGTGTCTTGCCAAACTTTCCCTCACCCATCATTGACACTTCGCAAATTGCGAAGTAAAGTAAAACTGTGCACATCATCACGGTCAAGCGCCTGCAAGAGGCGTGTGAGAGGTATCGTGCGGCCAGCCGGGAGATCGGCGCCTGGATCAAGATCGTGAAAGCAGCCCGATGGCGTAATTTTGGAGAGCTGCGAGCGAGCTTTCCCGACGCCGACGATGTGGACGGTTTTGTGGTTTTTAATATCCGGCGCAATCGCTATCGGCTCATCGCGGCGGTTCATTACGCAAAGGCGATTGATGGGCGGTTGACGCTGGGGCATGTCTACATCGGGTCGTTCATGACGCACAAAGAGTACGACCGATGGTGCGCGTTAACACAGAAACGGAGAGCGGAATGGCTACAGTTTTAGCGAACCCGGCCAGGATGATCGAGCGCGGCGCTCCTCACGTGATCGAATCAGAGGAGCAGCTTGCGGACTATACCAAAGCTCTCTACCGGCTGACCGCCGAGCCGCGCCCCACACGTGCGCAGTTGAAGGCCATCGAACTGTTGACGCTGCTGATCGAGCGCTACGAAGAGGAACAATATTCGGTTCCGAAAGCGTCACCGGCCGATGTGCTCCGCTTCCTGCTCGAACGGCACGGGCTGAGGCAACGCGATCTGGCCGCGGAACTGGGCGGGGAAAGCGTGGTCTCCGAAGTTCTCTCGGGAAAGCGCAGGTTGAACACGACGCACATTGAGCATTTGAGCAGGCGGTTCCACGTGTCACCCGCCGTATTTTTCCCATCCTGAGAGAGGCCCTATCCCGGGTACGCTCCCGTGATGTACCCCTCCAGCGCCTGGATGGTGTGCTCCTGGCCGGAGATGACCCACTTCACCATGTCTCCGATGGAAACGATGCCTATCACCTTGTCGCCTTCCAGCACGGGCAGATGGCGGAAGTGGCGTTGCGTCATCAAGTTCATGCAGTCGTCCACAGTGTGCCGCGGGGTGACGGAAACGACCGGGCTGGTCATGATTTCGCGCACCTTGGTACTGATCGAGTTGTGGCCCAACAGGATGCACTTGCGCGCGTAGTCGCGCTCCGACACGATGCCCACCAGCTTCGGCCCTGACATGACCATCAAAGCGCCGACGTCGTGCTCGGCCATCAGCGACAGGGCCTCGCGGACCGTCTGCTCCGGGGAAATAGGCAGGATCTTGTTGAACTTCTTTTGCTTGAGCACCAGGTCGATAGTCTCGGTAGTTTTCATCGGGCCCTCCTCCAGCCTTGGGCGGTGGCGCAATCGGAGTGCTCACTCCGCCCTTTACGGCCTATATCGCTGTGGAAAAGCAGTATACCGCGGCTTGCACACCGCTGTCGCACGAATCCTTCCACATCCTGCGATGGAACAAAAGATCGCGTATTCATGTTCCGGCCCGGTCCTGTAAGTCAGGCTGGCGGGCGCACCTTGACGGCGCGCAAGCGTCGGATGCGGTAAACCACGGTCAGGAAAGTGACCGTGCCGCAGGTGAGGAAGCTGGCTCCCAGGCCGACGATAAGGGAATTGTCGCGCTGGTAGATGCCGTGAATGACGCCGATGACCTGCAGGATGCAGAAACCACCGAACGTGACGAGCGAGACGCCCTGATCGCTCTTTTTGCGCCAAACGGCGAGGGCCTGGGGCACAAACAGCATGGCGTTGCCGATCAGGGCGAGTCCGAAGACGAAGGCGACGATTTGTTTCATGCCCCATGGTCTCATTCGGGGCAAGGCGGCGGGGAAACAGGGCCTGGACCGGGGTTTTTCTAACTCATAAGACCTTTGGATACTGTGACTTATCGTGACAAAACGAAGTGCATCTAAGGATGAGGTGCGAGGTTTTTGGACAATTACGGGGATCGTGGGGCTGGCAGTTGGCGTGGCCGTGCTGGCAGGACGCGGGGGAGATGAGCAGGTGGAGGGCGCTCAGCAGATGCAGCTCGCGGACGAGGTGAAACCGGTTCCGCCAACGCCGATTGCCATCAAGAAAGCGGAGCTCGATCAGCCGACGTGGGATCCGGCGTGGGACGTGATGATTGAGAAGGCACTGCCGGAGGATTTGCTCTCGAGGCGGCAGGCGCGCGAGGTGGGGACACTGCTGCCCGCGTTTCCGGCACTTGAGCAAGGGCGAGCGGCGCGCATTCTGGGCATATTTCTTTCAGGCGCTGGCCGGAGCTGAAGCGGGGCTGAAGCCGACCGCCGATGTGCATCACACCGAAACGGAAGTGGACGTTGCAGACGATGTGACTCACCGCCCGGTGCACCAGGAGGGCCTGCTGCAGCTCACCTATATGGACAGCCAGCGCTACGGGTGCGACTTCGATTGGGAGAAGGACAAGGGCTTGGCAGAACACGATCCGCAAAAAACCATTCTGCAGCCGAAGAACAATTTGCTTTGCGGAATAAAAATACTCGAAAACCAGGTGGTGACGCGCCATGAGCCGCTCTTGAGCAACCAGAGTTACTGGTCGACGCTGCGGCCGGACAATGCAAGCTTTGCGGTCTTCAAGAAGCAGATGGCGAATGTGCCGGCGTATTGCTGGGAGGGGAGGCAGCCGGTGGAAGCGAGCCCGGCGCCGATGGTGGAGACGGAGAACCAGCCGCCGAAGGCGAATCAGGGTACAGGTCAGAGCGCGGGGACGGCGAACGCGCAATAGAGCGTCTATGGCGGTTCTCCAATTGGTGTAGAGCGAAGCCGATGCGGTCAAGTGGCGTTTTCCCTTAAGAAAACGCCACATTGCTCGATCCAATAACTCCACAGGAATCGGAGAACCGCCGTAGCCAACGAGCGCGCGCGGTGAAGCAGCGAGTCAGCGCGGTCTTAGAAATTCAATGATGTAGCGGTTGCTCGATCTGGGATGCATCTACTCCGCAGAGCGTTGGGGACGGCCCAGCAGGCGCGCGCCCAGAGCGCCGCCTCCGACCGCAAAAAGAAGCAGCGTAGCCATCAGAAGGGTAATGGCGCAAAGAACCCACCCGGCGCGTCCTTCCGGGGAAAGCATCCAGGATTTGGCAAGGGTGATCGTCTGCGCATCGACTCCCATGGATGTCCATTGCTGGCTCATCTGCTGGTTCACCAGGTTTTGCCAGAAATTGTCGAAGACATTGCCCTGGTGCAGCCAGTAGCGCATAGCATAAAGTGAGATGCCGGTCACGGCCGCGGCCGTCCATCCGCCCACCACTCCGGTCACAAGACCGATGCGGGCGCCCGCCCCAATCGTGATCCGCGCTGGCCGCTGGCTGCGCATGTAGAGCGACACCACCCACACGCTGGATGCGGCCATCAACAACAGGCCGAAGATTCCCACCGGAGAGAGGAGCGAACAGATCAGTCCGGCCGGGATGGCCAGCAGAAGGACCGGCCGCAAAGCCTGTTTCCAGTCGATGCTGCCTGCATCCCGCGCGGCCTCGCCCCACCGCTCGGGCTGGCCCGGTCCGGCGGAGTCCTCAGCTGTGTAGACAAACTGCGGCAGACCGCAGAAGGGGCAATAGCAATCCGCGGTCTCGACAGTCTGGTGGCAACGGCTGCAGGTCAACTCCATACACTTAAGAGCCTATAGCATTTGGCCGGGGAGGGGGATTGGGTGCTGCCTCAGTTTCGTTGCAATCGTCTCTCAAGGGCTACAGCAGAACCAGAATAGGTGTACCCGATGGCACGCCCTCTGAGTGGCTTTTTCATCAGGAAAAAGTCCCAATGAAGACTCTTCGTTTGGGCACGTGAATTCTGGTTCTGCTCTAGAGTCTGGAGGCCAGCTTTGACTCCACGATGGCCTGGGCCGCGGCGACCGCCTCTTCCAGCGTCATGTGGGTCGAATCCAGAATCACGGAGTCGGGCGCAGGTTTCAGCGGCGAATCGGCGCGGTTGCGGTCCCGTTCGTCGCGAGCGCGCAGGTCGCGGACGATCTCTTCTGGCGGCGGAGTGGACGCGGAGACGCCTTGCTGCCCGAGCCGGTCAAGCTGACTATAGCGGCGCTGCCCGCGCACTTCAGGGGCAGCGTCGAGGAAGATCTTAACCTCGGCATGGGGAAAGACGACGGTGCCGATGTCGCGGCCTTCCATGACCACCCCGCCCTGAGCGCCGAGTTGCTGCTGCAAGCGGACCATCCAGGCGCGTATCGCCGGAAAAACGCTCACGCGCGAGGCAGCGTCGGTGACGGTCGGATTGCGGATCAGGCCTGTTACGTCCTCGTCATCGAGCAGAACGCGGTTTTCATCCTCGCCGGCGTCGAGGCGGATGGAAGTTTCGGCGGCTAGCCTCTTCCAGGCCCTTGCTCTCATCCAAAGGCAGACCGGCCCGGAGGGCCTTGAGGGCGAAGGCGCGGTACATGGCGCCGGTTTCAAGATTGAGCAGGCCGAAATGCAGGGCCAGGCGGCGGGCGATGGTGCTTTTGCCCGCGCCCGCGGGACCATCGATGGCGACGATGATTCTGCGGCCCGGCTCAGGAGAAGTTATGCGGCTTTCTTCCGCGCTCATCCGCGTTTCTTCGTTCTCTGTCTTGAAGAAGCGGTAAAGCCGTACCGCGTTCTGTTGCCCGCCTTGGCGGCGGCTGCCAAAGCCGGCTTGCGGCTGCCGCGTGCGGCTGCGTACATCCGGGCGCGCGTCTTTTCTGGAAAGGCTGGGCCGGGAGGTAGCTGGCGCGCCTGGACGCAGGCTTCGCCGCGGCTTTCCCGGCGGTGGCGTGGCCGTTGCGCAGACTCCTCGCCGCGGAAGGCTTCGTGTTTCGCAAGCTCGAAGCGCCGTTTGCCGGCCGGGCTGGACGGGCATGCCGTTTCCATTGAAGCGGCCTCCGCTGGCGGAAGCTTTTCGCGGCGTGTGTGCCGTTGTGCTTGCCGTTGGCGCTCTTCGCCGCGCTGTGCGCCCAGCGCGCGGCCGGCGCATGCCGGGAACTGCCGTTCGAGCGCGCTCCGGCTGACCGCGCTGATGTGGCGCGCGCGTCGCGGCCGGTAGGCCGGGCCACGCGGCTGCTCGCGGAGCTCTGCGACGGCTTGCGGTCACGGGAACGAGCGGGCTGACGGCTGAAATGGGGCCGCGCCGCAGGCACCTTTTCGCTGGCTGGCGCAGGACGCTCGGCTGCGATAGGGAGCGCTGGCTCCGCCGCGGCGGATACCGTTTTCAGCACTCCGGCTGGAGTTGGCGCGGTTGCGGCAGTCGATGCCGGCTTTGCTGGCTCGCGCACCTCATCCTCATGCTCGTACGAACGCAGGAAGTAGGTTGAAGCGGGCATGGACGAGCTGGCATAGGCCGTGGGAGGCGCAGTGAATTCCGGCAGCGTGCCGGCTACGTAAAAGTGCGGCGCGTGGCCGAAGGAAATGGTATGCACCTGGCGCGTGGCCACCAGTCCGCGAAGCACTTCGCGCACCTTGCTGCGCGCGGTCAGCGGGGCCAGGAACAGCTCCACCTCTTCCATGCTGGCGGCAATCACGGCCTGCAGGTAGATGGAGGCGAGCACCGAGATCGCGGTGACTTGCGAGGTTGACGCGCCTTCAGCAATCGCTTTCTGAAAACGCAGCCGCAGCAGTTGCCATTGGGCAGGCTTGCCGGGAGCGGAGACGACGGGAATGATGCGCAGCTGCTGCCAGAGTTCGGTGATGGCGCGCAGAACAGCGGATTCCGACACCTCGCGCCCCAGCGCGTGCTTCAACTGCGAGATGGTGGCGTCGCCGGCTTCCAGCAGCTTGTAGGCCTGAATGGCCAGCTGAGATACCTGGCGCGATCCGGTCAATTGCGGGCTGCGCCGCCAGTCGCGATCGCCGCGAAGAGCGTACACGTAGGGCAATACCCATCGCCGCCACAACGAAGTCGGGCTGCTCGCCGGGCTGCCCCAGCAGGTTCAGCCGGACTGCCACACCATCCGCTTCCAGGCGAATGAGCAAATCTTCCGCCAGGGCAACGGTCTTGGCGGCCGGGGTCTGATTCCGCTCACCGGCTACGGCTTCGACAAAGGATGGCGCGATGAAGGAGGAGAATTGCCGCCTCGGCAGGAAAAGACACAATCCCGTCTCCTCCAGCCACGTCCGGGCGTCCTCTAATGTGGTCGCCCCAAGTCCGTTCTGGCGCATCCTTTCGGAGCGCGATGCTTCCAATTGTTCCGCTGTCAAAGAAAAAACCTCGCTTCCAGGTTGGTAATCACACCCTGCAACCCCTCGCTCCTGAGAGCGGGGCGGCCACCTTCCATCTCTCCTAAATACGGTGGAAGGCCCGCTGGATCTCCTTCCAGGAATACAGCAAAGCTATTGGACGTCCATGCGGGCAACTGGTTGGGTGGCGGGTCTTTGCAAGTTCTAACAATAACCATTCTATACGTTTTTCATCTAAAGCGGTATTCACTTTGATGGCCGAATGGCAGGCAATGGAGGCGGCAATGCGCGTGCGGAGGCGGTTAAGTTCCTCATTCCGCATGGGTTCGTCAGAGTCTGCAGAGGATTGCTCGATCACCTCGCCCAGCGTGCGCTCGAGGGCCGCGCCCTCCAGGCCCACCGGAGCCGCTTTCACCGCAAGTGTCTGTGGGCCAAAGGGTTCCACCTCAAAGCCATTGTTTTCGAGCTCCTCGGCGATGCGCGCAAAAACCACCATCTGCTCGGGCTTCAGCTCCACCAGCAAAGGCATCAGCAGGCGCTGGCGCTGCACGCTCTCCACTTGGCGGTCGCGCAGGATCTTCTCAAAAAGCACCCGTTCGTGTGCAACATGCTGGTCGATGATCCACAATCCATCGTCGCCTGCGGCCAGAATGAACGACTCGCGCAACTGCCCGAGCGGCTTGAGCGAGCCCAGGCGGTTCAGGCTGGCGGCGGCCTGCTCGGCTTCGACCAGGGCTGCGGCCGCGGCCGGGTCAGTCCCGAATTGCGTTGGCCCGGATGCCGCTGAATTGCTGAGACTTGGGCTGCATTCGCCGGTGTCGGGAGCGCTGGCCGGCGTAAAGAGCGCCTTTGCGGCTTCGCCCCAGCGCTTCCCGATCGAAGCTGCGGGGGTCAAAGCGTTGGGATTCGGACGTTGCCCGTCCTCCAGGCCTCCGCCTTCAAAGGGCAGCTTGCCGGGGACGGGCGACGGCACGCGCGGGGTCAGGCTGGAATGGACTCGGCTGTCGGCACGCAGCGCCCGCGAAGGCTTCCGGGTCGGAGTCCGGCGGCGAGCGCCGAGCTGCGCCACTCTGGGCAGGCCCCGGCAGACGGCGAGGCGGCAGGCGGCATCAGCGAAGGGCTGGCCGTGGGCTGGGAGTCGAGCGCGGCCAGAAAACCGGCGGCGGGCCGCGCCTTGACGAGCGCCGTGCGCAGGCTGTCGCGCACAAAGTCGTGGACCAGGCTCTGCTGGCGGAAGCGCACCTCGGTTTTGGCGGGGTGCACGTTCACGTCCACTTCCTCGGGCGGCATCTCCAGGAACAAAAGCACCACGGGGAAGCTGGTGGGCGGAATCACGTTGCGATAAGCCTCGGTGATGGCGTGCATCAGCAGCCGGTCGCGGATGAGGCGCTTGTTCACGAAGATGTAGATGGAGTTGCGGTTCAGCTTTTGCAGTTCCGGCTTGGAGTAGAAGCCGGTGAGCCGCAGAGTGCCGGGAATGCGCGAGGGCTCGTCCGGATCTTTCTTCCACGGCGGCGGTTCGGGCAGGCCGGCGCGCTCAAGCGGCGCCTCGGCGGCCACAGGCAGCAGTTGGCCCAGCGTCTCTTTGCCGAAGATCTGATAGATGCGCTCGGCGGTGCGGGTGACGGGCGGCGCGGAGACGATGGTGTGGCTGGCCGAGATGAGCTCGAAGTGCTTCTCAGGATGGGCCAGCGCGTAATGCGTGACCAGCGCGGTGACGTGCGCGAGCTCTGTCGCCTCGGCGCGCAGGAATTTGCGCCGCGCCGGCGTGTTGAAGAAGAGGTCGGCGACGGCGAGCGTGGTGCCGCGGGGCAGGGCAGCGTCTTCCACGCGCAGAATTTTGCCGCCGGCAATTTCGATCCGCGTGCCAACTGCCAGTGGGTTCGCCGTCCGCGACTGGATCCGGTCGGCAGTTTCCAGCGTGACGCGGGCCACCGAGGCGATGGACGGCAGCGCCTCGCCGCGAAAGCCCAGTGTGGCAATCGAGAGCAGATCGTCGACGGTGCGCAGCTTTGAAGTGGCGTGGCGCTCAAAGGCCAGCAGGGCGTCGTCGCGGCTCATGCCCTGGCCGTCGTCGGAGACGCGGATCAGGCGCCTTCCGCCGCCCTCCACCTCGACGCGGATGCGCATGGCTCCCGCGTCCAGGGCGTTCTCCAGCAGCTCCTTCACCACCGAAGCGGGCCGGTCCACCACCTCGCCGGCGGCGATCTGGTTGGCAACCTGATCGGGAAGGATGCGGATCTGGCCCATAAGCAATCAGGGTAACTCAAGAAGCAGTTCGCAGTTCATCGTTCTCAGTGGTCAGTGAGCAGATTGCAGTGGACTTCCGCCTTCAATGGTCCGCGATCTGCCGCTGTTTGCGTGTACCGTGTAAGCACGTCTACTGGGAACTGAAAACTATGAACTACGAGCAGCGGCGCTACCGCAATCAAAAGGCACTTGCCCGTAGTGTGACCGAAGGCACACGCGCATCCTTGCCACGGCGCGACAATACGAGTAAGGCCCGGCTAACCCTATATTGCGCCGGCCCGGAGAATCGATTCATGAGCGACCTTGCCACGCTGGCTGAAGCCGTTGCTGTCGATCCGCTTGTCGGCCATCCCCCCGACTACCACGTCTTTCAAAAGTTCATCGAGCGTTGCAAAAATCTCCCGGCCATCACCACCGCCGTGGTTTGGCCGCTTACTGACGTAGCCCTCAGCGGCGCTGTTGAAGCCGCTGCCGCCGACCTCATCGCGCCCATCCTGATCGGCCCGGAAGCGGCCTTGAAGGCCTTGGCTGCGAAGATCGGCGTCGACATCAGCAAGTTCCCGATTGTAGAGGCGGAATACCGAGACAAAGGCCGCCGTGACGGCCGTGGCCATGTGCCGCGGTGCCGGCAACGCCCAGGCCCTCATGAAGGGCAGCCTGCACACCGACGAGCTGTTGAGGCCCGCCATGGCCCGCGACACCGGCCTGCGCACCGCGCGCCGCGTCTCCCACGTCTTCATCATGGATACGCCGGCCTACGCCCGCACCATGCTCATCACCGACGCGGCCATCAACATTGAACCCACGCTCGAAGACAAGATCCATATCGTGCAGAACGCCATCGACCTGGCCCATGCGCTTGGCATTCCCGAGCCCAAGGTCGCGCTGCTCTCCGCGGTTGAAACCGTCAATCCCAAGATCCAATCCACCCTCGACGCCACCGCGCTTTGCAAGATGGCTGACCGCGGCCAGATCACTGGTGGCATCCTCGATGGCCCGCTTGCCTTCGATACTGCCGTCAGCGCGAAAGCCGCCGCAATCAAAAAGCTGGTTTCGCCCGTCACCGGCCAGGCCGACATCCTCGTGGTTCCCGATCTCGAGAGCGGCAACATGCTGGTCAAGCAGCTTGTATACTTGGGCGGCGCGCAACTGGCCGGCATCGTGCTTGGCTCCCGCGTGCCTGCTATCCTCACCAGCCGCGCGGACTCGGCAGAGACGCGCCTTACAAGCTGCGCCGTTGCCGCGCTGCTCCACTACGCTACACACCCTGCGGTGAAGGTCTAGTTCTTCCACCGGATCCGCACTGTCGAACGGGCGCCGTCAACCTCCGCGGCGCCCGTTTCAGTCTGGCGGCGTTATGGTCTTGAGCGAGTGCTCCGCCGACTCTCAGCCTCTAAGCGCAGCGAGTGAGCCAACCTTTCGCTTCGGTGCGGCATCGTAAAACTTTGTGTGACAAATAAGCGGTCGATTGTGCCGGCACGATGTGCGCGCAAAGGAGAATCCATGTCAACCCATACCAGCCAGGAATCGAGAGCGGCCAAAGTCAGCAATCCGGACGGCTTTCAGCCGGAGCAGGTGAAGAATCTATCCAGCGTGCTGAACGCTCTGCTGGCTGATGTCTTCGCACTCTATGTCAAAACCAAGAACTTCCACTGGCACATGAGCGGGCCGCATTTCCGCGACTATCATCTGCTGCTCGATCAGCAGGGTGAGCAGATATTCGCCATGACCGACGATCTGGCCGAGCGGGTGCGCAAGATCGGAGGGACCACCGTCCGCTCCATAGGCCATATCGCGCGGCTGCAGCGCATCCATGACAACGACCAGGAGTTCGTGTCGGCCCACGACATGCTGGTGGAGCTGCACAGCGACAATAGGTCGCTGATTGACAGCCTGCGCGCGGCCCACGAGGTGACTGATCGCGCCAACGATTACGCCACGACGAGCATGATCGAGGTGTGGATCGATGAAGCCGAGCGGCGCGCATGGTTCCTGTTTGAATCCACGCGCTAGCGGGCCGCAGGCTAACCGAGGTTCGAGGAAATGGGGAGACGTTGGCCTCAGCGTGAACCTGATGGGCGGGTGGCCACCCACCGATCAGGTTCACGCAGGAAAGGGAACAACTGCGGCTTAATAGAATCCGGCGACGGATTTTCGCATCAACTACTTAGGCTGAAAGTTGCGGTTTCGTCAACCGTTATCATGAGGCTTGCCCACAGGGTCCCGTCCGTTGGGCTCGAATTGACAGGAGGGCGCTCAAGCCTATGTCCACCGTCGCCACATCCCCTATTGTTGCCACTTCCCCCATTGCAGCCGCCGCCGGCGGCAGTTTTCTGCTCGAATCCCGCACGCCGGAAGAGATTTTCACTCCCGAAGATCTGAACGAGGAGCAGCGCCAGATCGCGGCCACCGCGGCCCGGTTTGCGCGCGAAGAGATTCTGCCCAGCTCGCGGCGATCGAGGCCAAAGAGCCCGGCGTCATGCAGGCGATCCTGCGCAAGGCCGCGGAACTTGGATTCACTGCGGTCGACATTCCCGAGGAGTACGGCGGCCTGGGGATGGACAAGGTCAGTTCCACGCTGATCAGCGATCACCTCTCGATACAGGCCAGCTTTTCCACGGCCTTTAACGCGCACGTCGGCATCGCCACGCTGCCGCTGGTTTGGTACGGGACCGACGAACAGAAGCAACGCTACCTGCCCAGGCTGGCGACGTGCGAGTTGATCGGGGCCTATGGATTGTCTGAGGCCAGTTCCGGCTCCGACGCCATGAACATCCGCACCCGCGCGACGCTTTCGGCCGACGGCTCGCACTACATTCTCAACGGCGAAAAGCATTGGCTCACAAATTGCGGCATCGCCGGACTCTACACGATCTTTGCCAAAATTGACGGCGAAAAGTTCACTGCATTCCTCATCGAGCGCGGCACACCGGGCCTTACGGTGGGCGCAGAGGAACACAAGTTGGGAATTCGCGGCTCGTCTACCTGCCCTCTGGTCTTGCAGGATTGCAAAATCCCCAAAGAAAACCTGCTGGGCGAGGCTGGCAAGGGCCACCACATTGCATTCAATGTGCTCAACCTGGGCCGCCTCAAGCTGGGCATAGCATGCATCGGCGGTGCGCGGCACCCGCTCGCGAACATGATTCGCTACGCTAAAGAGCGCCGCGCTTTCGGCAAGACGATTGCGGAGTTCGGCTTGATCCAGCGCAAGATTTCCTCCTCGGCTGCACAGCTCTATGCCGCCGAGAGCATGGCCTACCGCACGGCAGGCCTTATTGACGCTAAACTGGCGGAATCCGAGCGCCGACCGGCTCACACCAGACCCGTCGATGTTCCACGCAGCATTGAGGAGTACGCGGTGGAGTGCTCGATCCTGAAGGTCTATGGGTCTGAGATGCTCTCGATGGTGGTCGACGAACTTGTTGCCACAATGGGCGGCTACGGCTACGTCGAGGATTATCCGGCGGAGCGCTACTACCGCGATGCGCGCATCAACCGGATCTTTGAGGGCACCAACGAGATCAACCGCCAGATCATTACCGGATGGCTGATGAAGCGGGCAGTGAGTGGAAAGCTGCCGCTGCTCCAGGCCATCAAGCGCGTGATGGGTGAAGTGACGGAGCCGCCCGCGTTCAGCGATGACTCAGGCGCAGGCGGGCTGCTCAAGCGCGAGGCCGCAGTGTTGGCGGCGGTGAAAAAGATGGCGCTGTTTGCGGCGGGCGTGGCCAGCCAGCGCTTCATGACCGGGCTTGAGGAGCAGCAGGAGATTATGGCCGACCTGGCCGACGTGATCAGCCACGTCTATGCGCTGGAGTCGGCGCTGCTGCGGGCGCAGAAGCTGGCCCGCGCGGGACGCAACTCGGCCGAAGTTGCCGCGGCGATGACGGGGCTGTTGGCGGACGAGGCGATGGGGTTGGCCGAGCAGGCGGCGCGGCGCGTTTTGGCGGCGTGCGGCGAAGGCGACGCACTGCGCACGCAGTTGGCGATTCTCAGGCGGCTGGCGCGGTTCACCCCGGCTGACGTGGTGGGCTTGAGCCGCACTGTGGCCAAACATGCCATTGCGCTGGAGCGGTATCCGGTTTAGGATCATCGTTCGCATCCGATGCAGCACGCGCCAATCGATCCCGGCACAATTCGCGCACTGCTCGCGGAGGCCGAGTCGTTGCTTGCCGAGGGAGCGCATCCCGATCGGGCGCGGCGCGACGCCGAGGCGCTGCTGCTCCAGGTTCTGCAAAAGAAAAGACCCGGACAAAAATTGCGCATGGCTCATCGCCCACGAGGACGAGCCTCTTGCGCCCGATGCCGCTGCTGTGCTGCGCGCTCTGGCCAAGCGCCGCCGCACAGGCGAGCCCATCCAATACATCACCGGCGAGACGGAGTTCTACGGGCTCAACTTCCGTGTCAACCGCGATGTGCTCATCCCGCGCCCGGAGACGGAACACCTGGTGGAGAAGGCGATTGCGCTGGCCGCCGGTTTCGTCCGGCCTCGGATCGTCGATGTCGGCGCCGGTTCGGGAGCGATTGCCGTGGCATTGGCAGCCATGTTGCCTGCTGCGCAAATGACCGCTACGGAAATCTCCGCATCCGCGCTGACCGTAGCGCGCGAAAACGCGGAGCGAAACAGCGTTGCGGAGCGAGTGCGCTTTCTCGAAGGCGATCTGCTGGCGCCTGTCGCTGGGGAGCGGTTCGATCTTGTCGTTTCTAATCCGCCTTACGTGCCGGAAGGCGACCGCGATACGCTCTCCGTCGAGGTGCGCGACTACGAGCCCGAGCAGGCTCTCTTCGCAGGCGCCGACGGCCTTGCAATCTACCGCCGTCTCATTCCCGCTGCATTCAGCGCACTCGTACCTGGCGGCTTTGCCGTGCTCGAGATCGGACATGGGCAGCAAGAGGTAATCCACCCGCTGCTCGCGGGTGCGGGATTCAGCGGCATCGAGTTTACTGAAGACTTACAGAAGATTCCGCGCGTCGCCGTTGCCCGGAAACCGTGATTTGAACTTGAGTACACAGTGCAACGAGCGGCAAGCAGAGAATTGAGGGGCCACCCGTGAAGGCCACGCCGGGCTACAGCAATTTGTCCAGCCGCAGCTGCAACCTCGATGCGGGATAGTAATCGGGGTCTATCTCCAGCGCTGCTAGAACGTCTTCGTACGCCATGGGGATGTCGCCGATTGCCGCCTTTGACTCGGCCCTGTGCACATACACGCGCGGGTTTGACCTAAGGTTCAGTGAGGATGTGAAGTCTGCGATTGCGCCCTGCGCATCGTTAAGGCAGCTCTTGGCGAAGCCTCTGACGTCGAAAAGCCTGTGCTTAATGCCCGCGTCCTGAGCAGATTCCAGGCCTCGATTGGCAGCTTGTATTGCCTCTCCGTACTGACCCTTCCGGTTCAGCGCAAAGCCGAGATTTGCGTTGGCGCCGGCATATCTCGGATCTTTGTCGAGGGCCTTTCGATAAAGACGAATTGCGCCGTCCCAATCATTGTTCCGTGTGCGTTCAAAACCCATTGCGTTTAGTTGCTCGGCGGTTTCCTCGGCTAGTTCTGAGCCGGGCTCAGCCTGCAAAGCCAAACCTGCTGGCGACAGCGGGTTCCCGCATTGGCCGCAATACAGATTACTTTTGGGGTTTGAAGAGGTGCATCTCCTGCACTGAACCGAATCGTCCTTTGACAGCAGAGTCAATGGTTCCACGAGACTCTGATACCTGACCAACTTGTCCTTTTGGAGAAGGCGATGCAAAACCTCGGCAAGTACGGGATTCAGCGGCTTGCCGCCCCAGCCTAGCGGTTTCGGACACGGATAATTCTTGTCGCCGATCAATTCCTTGACAGCGAGGACCCCAGACGGATGATTGAAAGGGTGATGACCGGTGAGCAGAAGGTATGCAACGATTCCGGCCGACATAATGTCGGTCTGGTGATTCAGCTCCTCGCCAGATGCCTGTTCGTATGACATGTAATACGGGGTTCCCGTCCAGGCTAGGCCGTCCGCTGGATTCTTCAGCCCCTCCTCGAACATCGCTTTGGCCAGACCGAAGTCCGCAAGCTTAACCGTCCCGAGCTTGGAGATGAGAATGTTAGATGGCTTGATGTCGCGGTGATACAGGCCAGAGGAGTGTGCAAAAATCAGACCTTCGAGCATCTGCTTGATGTAATCAAGGGCCTCGTCTTGGTCGATCCAGGTATTTTGTTTCGCGTGCTGCCTGAGCTGGTCATTTAGTGTTCCCCCGTCGACGTACTCCATTGCGAGGAAGCCCTCTCCTCCCACGCTGAATGTTTCATAGACCTGAACGATGTTCTTGTGGCCTGTGAGCTTTTTGACCTTTTCGGCCTCCGCGATTAGCGCCTCTGCCAATCTTGAGGAGTTGCCATGTTGCGGGATAAGCCTCTTGATTGCAACGTCTCGATTCTGGTCTTTGTCTGTTGCCCTCCAGACGGTTGCATAGCTCCCAACCCCACAAAGCTCTGCAATAACATATCGTCCGTGCAGTTCAACTCCCTTTTTGAGTTCCAGCGGAGCCGTCCGCTGACTGCCTACCTCAGGCCACGTACTACCCATTTCGCCGCCCTCCACAATTAACGTCAATGCGATTCGGCAGAAAGTTTAGCACCTTCCCCTATGCTCGGCCGGTCTTGTTCAGTTCCTTGTAAAATCCCAAATCTTTTTGAGTGAGGTTCTTGGCGATATAGAGAATTTGTCCGTAGTGCATCCCGAAGTGCTCCACCACATGATAGACGGCACCCAGGCCGTGCGTGCGGTGCCCCTGAATCTCGCACGGAGCCAGCAACTCGTCAACGGTAAGACGTTCAA
This sequence comes from uncultured Acidobacteriaceae bacterium, assembly GCA_963799445.1. Classification (GTDB taxonomy): domain Bacteria; phylum Acidobacteriota; class Terriglobia; order Terriglobales; family Acidobacteriaceae; genus Telmatobacter. Next base: position 35,129 of record CAWCXX010000044.1, read on the forward strand.
GCACCTTGCCGGCTTCGTCGAGCGTAGCTCCGAGCCGAGCCAGGAGCTCAACGGCTCTGAGCCCGCTTTGCGCAGCGAACTCCGCCGGCCGGTCGCGCTTGTCTTCATCCTTGTTAAACGAAGCCACCAGCCATTGGCCCACGTTGCCGTTCAAATGCAGCAGCAGGTTGCCGATGCTGTTGCTCGCGTCGTTGGGCCGCCACCAGATCTGCTCCGTAGTGAGCGGAGAGACTGTCTCGCGGAGGCGCGGCCAGTACTCGCCCAACAGCGTCTTCCGCGAGGATTCCAGAAACAGCGCGGCGAGTTCAGCGTTTTTATCAGCCATCGGAAACCTACCCTCACTGGCCCGTCTCGGTATGATGCGGGCGCCAGGCTAAATCAGCTCGCAGCCCGCGAACCAATAGCCGATCTCGAAGGCGGCTGTGTCTTCCGCATCGGAGCCGTGGATGGCGTTCTCCTGGATGGAGCTGGCGAACTTCTTGCGGATGGTACCCTGCTCGGCGTTGGCGGGGTTGGTGGCGCCCATCAGCTTGCGCAGATCGGCAATCGCGTTGTCACCCTCCAAAACCATGAGGATGATCGGACCGGAAGACATGAAGGTTGTCAGATCGTCAAAGAACGGCCGCTCGCGATGGACGGCGTAAAAGCCCTCGGCTGCGCGCTTTGAGACGAAATCTTTCTTGATGGCGACGATGCGGAAACCGGCCTTATCAATCTCGGCCAGAATGGCGCCGGCCACGCCGTTTCGGACAGCGTCCGGCTTAATGATGCTCAATGTGCGTTGCGCCACTTGAGTGTTGCTCCTTTGGAATGATTTATTCAGAATTTTATAGTATTGGAGGGCGTTCGACTCGGTCTGCTCAGTCTGCGCAGAGCCATTTCTTCCATCTTCCGAGGCGTTTTTCCCTCGTTGGTTACCTTAGTACACTGTCCGATGGAGCAGGCCCATATCCCCCAAAAGAGGTATTTCAGAGCCGTTTTTCCAGTACACAAGTGCCTTGTTTTCTGCTAAAAATAGAAGGTAGATAAAAGGGCTCAGGGACCGGCCACCAGAATACTGGTAACCGAAAAGTACGAATGTAAGGATCGATCATGACGTTTCCCGTGCTCCAAATTGCGGTTCTGATTGCGATTGCCTTTTATCTTGCGCGTTGGCGCAAGAGCGTGCGGCGCCGCAATTCGCAAACCTGGGAGACTTTGGTGGCTCGCCTCCGCTCTGAATGGAGCGCGCGCGAGTTAAGCGATCACTTCCTTTGGCAGGAAGGTTTGAGCGCCACGCCGGAAGACGCCTGGCGGCGCATGGAGGGCCCGAAAGGCCTCTGGGTAATGTATCAGAATGCGCGAGTGATGCTGGAGATGGCGGATTACGCCGCAAAGCATTGCGAAGGCGTCGATCGCCTGCTGATTGAAACGCTGCACAGCGACGCCATGCAGATTCGCGTCTGCGTCCTCATGGCCCTGTCGCAATACGCTTTCACGCAGGCCAGCGAAGGAGTTCGCGTGAATGCCTTCCGCGCCGCTGCAATGTACACCGGCATGGCCGCTCGCACGACCCAGTTGCTGCAAGAATACGCAGCCGGCATGGTCCCTGATTTCGTGGCGGCTATGTAATCCGGCTTCCTCCGTCCACATGGACCCCGGCTCCGGCCGGGGTTCTTCCTTTATGTGCCGAGCATGTTTAACAGCTTGGGTGTGCAAGTCCCCTTCACATTCTGATGGAGGAGAAGTGATAGCGAAGCGCAAGGGGCCACTGCGAGGTGGGTCCTGAAAGCAGCGCGGAGCAAAGATGCGAGCCGATGAACAAGAACCGAAGATGAGGCATGCGGCGCCGGACGAGCGCGCAGATGACTGCGAAGTCCACATCCATCAAAGGCGCTGGTTGTAAATCCGGCGGCCGCGCGTTGAGGGCGGTTGAACTTACCTCGCGAGGCTGCGTTATGCGGACGACTGCAACATCTACGTTCGCAGCCGTGCGGCAGGGGAGCGGCTGAAGCGGAGCATCACTGGCTTCATCACGCGAAGGCTCAAGCTCAAGGTCAGCGAACAGAAGAGTGCAGTGGCTCGACCGGCGGAACGCAAGTTCCTCGGCTTCAACCTGACCCACGCACAGAACCCGAAGCGGCGTATTGCCGCCAAGGCCGTGATGCGGTTCAAGCGGAAGGTGCGGGAGCTATAGCAAAACCAGAGATGCTGTAACCCGAAGCCGCTGCACTTAAGTCGCCGCGACCCCAAGGAGCGGCGACCTTCAAAAAAAGCTGATTGGGGACACCTTCTCTGGTTTTGCCGTAAGGAGCGGCGACCTTCAAAGAAAGCTGAATGGGGCACACCTTCTCTGGTTTTGCCGTAACGGGCCGGACACGGAGTATCATCATCGAGCAGATGACGAAGGAACTGGCCAGCTATTTACTTGGTTGGAAGAGTTACTTCAGCTTCTGCGAAACGCCCTCGGTGCTGGAGCGGCTGGACCAATGGATACGGCGCAGGCTGCCATCCGCGGTCTGGAAACAAAGGAAACGCGGACCAGTGCGGTTCAACAAGCTGTGTGCACAAGGGGTGAACAAGGACCTGGCCGCCAAAACCGCTGGGAGTGCTCACCGTCCATGGCACACCCCCAACCGCCGCGGCCTGAGCTCTGCGTTTCCTATCGCCTACTTCGACGCGCTTGGAGTTTCAAGGTTGTTCGCTGCTCCATAGCCACCCTCCCAACCGCCGGATGAGGACCCGCATGTCCGGTGGCGTGGCAGGCGAGAAGAGACGACTCTCCCCTACGCCGATTTCTATTCCATTTAGCTTTTTCCTGTCTTTTACGTCTCCGATTCCCGTCTGCTCATATTCCGGGCAAGCACCTTCTCCACAACGCGCTCCACATCGGAGAGGAAGAAGCTGTTCGTGGGCTGCTGCACAGCAACTTTTGTGCCCGTGTGGCCCAGTGCTGAGGCGATCTCGTTCCACCGGTAAATGGCCGAGCTTGCCGGCATCACCACTGGCCTGGGGGTCGGCTCCGGCAGGAAGCAGTAAATCAGCCAGACTGCCAGCGCTGCCAGCAGTAACGACTCCCCGACGAACTGCACCGGGTCGTTGACCGATGTAATGTGGGAACTCCAGGAGGAAGCGATGAAATCGCCCGCCGACATGATGCCAAAAGTGAGGGCAATTCCAAAGGCCATGTCGCGCACCGACAGGCGCAATGCATTCATACTCAGGCCAAGGAAGGCAAGCAGGCAGAGCTCAAGCACGCTTACCGAGCGCATCAACCCATATGAAATATCGTACATAATCAACAGGCCATTTTTCGGGTAAGTGGTCGAGGTCAGGCTCACAATCACTGACACCACCGCGGCCCAGCGAAAGACCACGATTCCGATTCTCATAATCCCCGGGAATGGTGCAAGCGCGGAGCGGAAGACCTCAATGCAAATGAAGTACAGTAACACAGTACTCGCCAGATAAATTGCAAAATAGCCGTAGACGTAAAAGTGGAGGATGTGATGACTCCGCCCCCACGGCAGAGCCGCGGTTCGGAGTACGGTCAGCAAGAACACTGTGGACACAGCGCGCAATGTCAGGTAAACGCTGGTCGCCGGGAAGCGGCGACGCAACCCTTTCTTCCAAAAGAGGAACGCGAGCGCGGCCCACAAAAGAAATTCGACCGCGCTCATCGCCGACATTGCGAAGTTCAAAAGCATAGAGACCGACTCAGATTCTAAGGACGCCCTTAGAATAGCGCCAATCTGCCTTATTGCTCAAATACCAAAGGGTAACGCGCTGCTAGCACTTTCGTGCTATGCAGGGCTCTTTGCAACGCACCCTCTTACCGGTTCGACGGGGAGGAAACGAGGCAGCTATCGGTAAAGGCACACGGCGGAGGATACGGAAGCATCGGCCCGGGATCGCTCACGGCAACCGGCATGTGGGCTGGAAGGGCGCGCGATGGCGGCGCAGAGAAGGATGCGGAAACAAGGCCGGTGAAGGCTACGAACAGTGCAAAAATGCGAATTGCGGCTTTCATCTTTGGTAACCTCATGAATTACAATGTGAAAGGGAATCGCTCCCACTTTCCGGCAGAATCGTATCTCGATTTTATAAATAAGTCTATCTTTTTCATTGATATAACCAACTAGAATGGGGTGTGGTTACTATCGTCACTTTATATCATAGCCTATACCCCCTTGGTAACCCGTTTTGCGCTTTCGCCGCGTCCTGCCGCCACCCCCTCCCGCATGCTAAAATCAGCTCAGGCAAGCACGCTTGAGAGTCCCCTCTTTTTTCAAGTGGTTAGTCCCGCCGCAGCGTCCGGAATCGGCCCCGGTTGACCCTCGATAGGCAACCCCTTGCGAACGGAATTTTATGGCGACTGAAGTTCTGAGCAGCACTTCCATGCACGGCGACAACGACAACTACACGGGCGAAAACATCAAAGTCCTTGAAGGCCTTGAAGCCGTGCGCCTCCGTCCCGCCATGTACATTGGCTCGACCGGAGAGATGGGGTTGCACCACCTTGTCTACGAAGTCGTTGACAACTCTGTGGACGAGGCTCTCGCCGGCTATTGCAAGAAAATCGATGTTGTCATCCACGTCGACAACTCCATCACCGTGGTCGACGACGGCCGCGGCATTCCCGTGGACATGATGGACACGCCTGACGGCAAGCGCATGCCCGCCGTGCAGGTCGTGCTCACCAAGCTGCATGCCGGCGGCAAGTTCGACGCCTCAACGTATAAAGTCTCCGGCGGCCTCCACGGAGTCGGCGTGAGTGTCGTGAACGCGCTCAGCGAGGAGTTCGAGGTCGAAATCTGGCGCCCGGAAAAAGCCGGCGAGCCCAGCCATACCTACGAGCAGAGCTACTCGAAGGGCATTCCCACTTCCACGCTGCAAATGACCGGAACCTCGAAGCGCCGCGGCACTCGCGTGCATTTTCTGCCCGACAAGACAATCTTTGTCACCACCGAGTTCAACTACGACACGCTGGCCCAGCGGCTGCGTGAGATGGCCTTCCTGAATAAGGGCCTCGAAATTACGCTCACAGACGAGCGCACTGCCGACGCCAAGACCGGCGAATCCCGCCACGCCGAGTTCCGCTACGCGGGCGGCATCGCAGAGTTTGTAAGGCACCTCAATCGCGGCAAAACCGTGCTGCACGACAAGCCCATCGTCATGGAAGCCGTGCGCGATGCAGTTGAAATCGATATCGCGCTGCAATACAACGACACCTACTCCGACACCGTCTTCAGTTTCGCCAACAACATCAATACGGTCGACGGCGGCTCGCATCTTTCGGGATTCAGGACCGCGCTCACCCGCACGATCAACGCCATCGGCCAGCAGTTGGGCCTCTTCAAAGACATGAAGGAGAACCTAAGCGGCGACGACGTCCGCGAGGGTTTGGTGGCCGTAGTCAGCGTCAAGCTATCGCAGCCGCAGTTCGAAGGCCAGACCAAGGGCAAGCTCAACTCCGACATCGCCGGAACCGTCCAGGCCTTCGTCAACGAGCGCCTCGGCATGTACCTCGAGCAAAATCCCCCTGTCGCCCGCCGCATCATCAACAAAGCCATTGAAGCGGCCCGCGCCCGCGAAGCGGCGCGCAAAGCCCGCGACCTGACCCGCCGCAAAGGCGCGCTCGACGGCGGCGGACTGCCCGGCAAGCTGGCCGATTGCAGCGAGCGCAACCCCGACCGCTGCGAGCTCTATCTTGTCGAGGGCGAAAGCGCAGGCGGCACCGCCAAGCAGGGCCGCGATCGCAAGTTCCAGGCCATTCTGCCGCTCAAGGGCAAGATCCTCAACGTCGAGAAGGCGCGCTACGACAAGATGCTCGGCCACGAGGAAATCCGCGCCATGATTACCGCTCTCGGTTGCGGCATCGGCAAGGATGACTTCGACGCCGCCAAGATCCGCTACGGCAAAATCATCCTCATGACCGACGCCGACGTGGACGGCTCGCACATCCGTACCCTGTTGCTCACCTTTTTCTTCCGCCACATGACCGAGCTCATCAAGCGCGACCGTATCTTTATCGCGCAGCCCCCGCTTTACAAGATCAAGAAGGGCCGTTTCGAGCAGTACATCAAGGACGACCGCGAGTTTGTGAAGGTCATGGTCAACCGCGCCGCCGAAGGCATGGTCGTCCGCCACGGAGAGACTGCTGGCCGCATTGAGGGCGCCGATCTCACCCGCTTCATGGCCACGCTCAACGAGTACCTCGGTTTTGTCGAGAAGGTCGATAAGCGCATCCGCAACGAAAAACTCACCGAGATGCTGGCACGCGCCGAGCTCACGCACCGCGCCGACTTCGCCTCGAAGAGCGGCGACGAGGTTCCGGAGAAGATATCCGCGCTGCATGCGCAACTGGTCGAGCTGGCCGATGAGTTCCAGTTCAAGGTGGGCAAGCCGGTCGAAGACGAGGAGCATCACACCTGGTCGATCTGTTTCACCGATGCCCAGGGCGCCACGCGCTGCATCGACTGGACGCTTGCCTCCAGCCCCGAGTTCCGCCAGATGATGGCCAAGTACTCGCTCATCAAGGAATTCCTCGAGCCGCCTTTCCTGGTGGAGTACGCCACCAAGAAGGAAATCAAGACGCCTCCTCAGAAGGAAGCGGCCGCCGAAGCGGCAAAAACCGGAGTTCCAAAAGCCGGCAGGACCAATCCGATTGACAGCGAAATTGAGGAAGAAGGCGACTCAGAGCTGACAGACGAAATCAACCGCCGCACCGCCCGCATGCTCCGCGAACCGGTGGAAAAGCAAACCGCCCGCGATCTCTTCGCCTATATCGTCGAACAGGGTAAGAAGGAGTACTCCGTCCAGCGTTACAAGGGCTTGGGCGAGATGACGGCCACGCAACTCTGGGAAACGACCATGGACCCCGAGCGCCGCACTCTGCTTCAGGTCAAGCTGGAAGACCTCGCCGAAACCGACGCCATCTTCACCACCCTCATGGGCGAAGATGTCGAATCGCGCAGAAAATTTATCGAAGATAACGCTCTCGACGTGAAGAACCTGGATATCTAGAGTCGGCGCCGCGTGGTTTTGCAATGACCGGTACGTAGCAGCCTCCAGGCCGCCTGTAGTGCGGGCGTCCACGCCTGCACTTGTCGAAAGATCATTGCCAACCTACGAAATCAGAGCACCAGAGTCTGTTTTGCTCGGCGTGCAATCCCGCGCACTTGCACCCATGTGGGCCCGCACTCACGCCCCTCACCTGCCTCTGACCGTCCCCCTGCCATCTATCTTCACCTCGTACATGCGCGCGTCGGCGGTGCCGATTATGGCGTGCACCGTCTTGCCGTCGTCCGGCGCCGTCGCCAGGCCCACGCTGGCGCTCACTCTCAGGCGCAATCCGTTCTCCATCTCAAATTCCGTCTCCATCAACGCGTCATGCAGCGCCGTGGCCAGCTCCATTGCGGCCCTGGCGCCGGTCTCCGGCATCAGGATGACGAATTCGTCGCCGCCATAGCGGAAACACAGGTCCTGCTTGCGGCTCAAATCGCGCAGCCGGCAGCCGGTGTTCCGCAGCAGCCCACTGCCGACAAGGTGCCCATGCGCGTCGTTCACCAGCTTGAATCGGTCCAGATCCAAAAACGCCAGGCTCACCGGCACTCTTCGCCGGCTCCACCGCAATAGCTCGCGGTCCAGCACATCGTAAAGATGGCGTGCGTTGTAAAGGCCGGTGCAGTCGTCGGTGATGGTCAATTGCTGGATGCTGGTGACGTCGTGCGCGTTCTCGATTGCGATGGCCGCGTGATCGGCCAGAATGTGCAGCATGGCAATTGTGTAATCGGTCATCTGCTCGGCGCGTGGGTTGAAGATTTCGATTGCGCCGCACGCGCCTTTGCGTCCTCGCAAGGGCATGGCGATCACCGAGCGCGCCTTCTGCGGCCCCGCAGCCTGCTCCTCGCTCAACCGCAGGTCGTCAACGGTCTCCGGAACGATCAGCGTCTCGCCGTGCTCCACCACCCAGCCAGCCACGCCTTCGCCCACCTTTACGCGCAGGTTCTTCAGCGCCTCGTGCTTGCCGCCGGCAGCGATGGCATAGTAAAGCTCCTGGCGCTCATCGTCCAGCATCAGCAGCGCCCACATCTCGGCCTCCACAATCCGCTCCATGTGCTCCAGGATGGTGCGCAGAATGGTGTCCAGGTCGAAGCTCGAGGTTAGCGAGCGCGCCAGTTGGTGGAAGACAAGCAGATCGGCGAGCGGGATGCGCCCTTCCGTCTTATTTGGCATCTTTGAACCTTGCGGGAGAGAGTCTTTCCATCATTCTGCCACACTGTCCTGTGCGCGCGCGGCAGCTTAACACTTATGTGTCACCTTCTTTAGGATCAGTGAACCCGTATGCAACGCGGCTGTTCACTCACCCGCCGATGTGCACCATCGACCGCGACGGTTTCAGGAATCCCGGCTCCCCGATATGATGCCGGGCCTCTTTCTGTTGCACGGTACCCACAATATAGGTGCGGAGTTCCTCGTCGCTGGCGCCGGTTCGCAAGCGCCCGTAGAGATCGTGCTCCACCTGGGAAAAGAGGCAGGTGCGAATCTTGCCGTCGGAAGTCAGCCTGAGGCGGCTGCACGCGCCGCAAAAGGCCTGGCTCACGGGCGCGATGATGCCAATCTCGCCCACGCCGTCCTCAAAGGTGTAGCGCCGCGCCGTTTCGCTTGGCTCGCGCGGCGGCAACTCCACCAGCTTCAGTGTCCGGCCGATGCGTTCCACGATCTCTTTGAGCGTAACGACGATCTCAGGCGTCCAAAGCCGGCCCTCCTCCAGAGGCATAAACTCGATAAATCGAACCACCACGTTCTCTTCGCGCGCAAAACGGGCAAATCCTTCAATCTGATCGTCATTGAATCCGCGCAGCAGCACGCAGTTGATCTTGAGCGGCGTCAAACCGGCGGCGCGGGCGGCGCGAATGCCCGCGAGCACGATGGGAAAGCTACCCTGGACTCGAGTGATCCGCTCGAAGACCGGCGCGTCAACGGCATCCATGCTCACCGTCACCCGGTTTAGCCCCGCCGCCTTGAGCGGAACGGCAAGCGACTCCAGCAGATGGCCGTTAGTGGTCATGGCCAGATCCAGCGGCTCGCCGCCCAGCGTGCGTAGCCGCGCCAGTTCCTGCACCAATTCCACCACCCTGCGCCGCAAAAGCGGCTCCCCGCCCGTCAGCCGCACCTTCGTGATTCCCAGGCCCACGAAAATCCCGATCAGCCGCAGGTATTCATCGATTCCCAGCTCCGGATACTGAGCCCCCACTTCGCCCGTCCGGCAATACACGCATTTGTAGTTGCAGCGGTCGGTGATGGAGACGCGCAGATCGTGAATCACACGCCCATGGCTGTCCGTAAGCGGAGGGTGCTGCGCCAGCGCGGGAGATGCGGGAGGGGAAGGAGTAACCATCGGCAATCTCAAGACTATACCCTTTTTGGTGCTTCTTGAAGGGCCGCAGGTGCGGCTGCCTCTGCAAACACCCCCCTGAATCGAAGCGATACGATGAAAGAGCGAGCTCCGCTCGCGGCTTCTTGACCTCAACGAGGGAAACCGAAACATGCCGGCAACAGGAGCCAGACCAGCGGGCGCGGCGGACGAAGCCGGCGCGGCGCATGCCGTGCGGCAGATGTTCGACTCCATCGCGCCCCGCTATGACCTGCTGAATCATCTGCTTTCAGCCAACGTCGACCGGCTGTGGTGGCGAAGGACGGCGCGCAGGTTCCGGGCGGTGCTGGCCCGGCCCGAGGCGGCCATTCTGGACATCTGCTGCGGTACGGGCGATTTGACGATGGCGCTGCTCAAGCTGCGCCCATCGGGCGCGCGGCCGGTTCTCGCCGCGGACTTTGCGCGGGGCATGTTGCGCCTCGGAGCGCGGAAATTCGGCGAACAGGCTTTGCGCAAGCCTGGCGGCAGCGTGCGTAAACTCGAAGCGCCCTACGCAGTCCCGCTCGAAGCCGATGCGCTCCATCTGCCGCTCCGCGCGGAATCGCTCGATTTGATTGTCACCGCCTTTGGATTCCGCAATCTGGCCAACTATGAGGCTGGTCTCAAAGAGTTCCACCGCACGTTGAAGCCGGGCGGCCAGTTGGGGATCCTGGAGTTCAGCGAGCCGGGCGGTCTTGTAGGCAAAGCCTATGCGCTGTATTTCCGTCGCATGCTGCCGGCCATTGGAAGACTGATCTGCGGCAAGGATGGCCCCTACAATTACCTGCCAACCTCCGTTGGCAGTTTCCCGCCGCCCAACCAGATGCTGCAAATGATGCAATCCGCTGGGTTTGTGGACTGCGCCTGGCAGCCCTACACCTTCGGAATTGCCGGGTTGTACACCGCTGTCCGGCCTTACACCTGATTAGGAATTGGTGTATGGCGAGTTGATGCTCAATAATGCCGTTTTCTTTAGTAAAACGGCACCCCGCACATTCTCGGATTCCTCACGTGAATTCCTAATCCGGTCTTGTAGTCTAGGAACGCGATGACCTCCGCCGTATCCAGTTCGCCGGCCACTGAATCGCCCATGCCGGACCTCGCCGCGATCTCCGCGGAAAAGCGGCGCGTGGCCTGGCTCTCCATGACGGCTGCGGCGGTGATGACACTGCTCAAACTCGCCGCCGGGCTGCTCTCGGGGTCGCTGGGCGTGCTTTCCGACTCGGCGCACTCGGGCGTGGATCTGGCCGGCTCCGCGTTGACCTATCTTCTCCGTGAATGTGAGCGACAAGCCGGCGGACGAAGATCACACCTACGGCCACGGCAAGATCGAGAATCTTTCGGCCTTTGGCGAGACATGCTTGATGGCCATTTCCTGCGCGTGGATCATCTTCGAAGCGATCCAGCGCATCTTCTACCGCTCGGTGGATTTGCACCCCTCCGTGTGGCCGGTGCTGGTGCTCGCGACCTCCATCGCCGTGGATTTCTGGCGGTCGCGAAAACTGCGCGCTGTGGCTCGCCGCACCGGATCGCCGGCGCTCGCCACTGACGCCTTCCACTTCGCCTCTGACATCTGGGCCACATCGGCAGTGCTGGCCGGTCTCGGCGCCACCTGGCTGGGAGTGCGCTTCGGGATTGCCGCACTCCAGTACGCTGACCCGTGCGCCGCGGTGGTGGTTTCGCTCCTGATTCTGCGCATGGCGATCCGGCTCGGTCATGAAGCCGTGGGCGCGCTCATGGACGAGATTCCCGCCGAAACCCGCCGCCGCCTGGTACGCGAAGTGGAGCGCGTGGAGGGCGTGCTGGCCGTGGAGCGGGTGCGGGTGCGGCGCGCCGGAGCCGGCTACTTTGCCGACCTCACGCTGGCCCTGCCGCGTCGATTCACCTTCGAACACACCGGCAAGCTGGTGCAGGCCGCCACTGAGGCAGTGCATCGCGCCCTGCCCAGGACCGATGTGGTCATCCACACCGTCCCCCGCGAAACCAGGACCGAAAGCATCTTCGACCGCGTGCGCGCCGTGGCCGCGCGCAACAACGTGTCAGTGCATGAGCTGAGCGTGCAAACGCACGATGGACGGTTGCGCGTGGAGCAGCACCTGGAGCTGGACGAAAACCTGCCCCTCAGCGAGGCGCACGTCTTTGTCACCGCTATGGAAGCGGAGATTCTGCGCAACGTTCCCGAAATCGACTCGGTGCTCACGCATATCGAGAGCGAGCCTGCCACCATCGAGCAGCCAGGAGAGCGGGTAGAGACCGATCGCCGCATCGAACAGGCGATGCATGCGGCGGCGATGCCGATCGCCGAGATTGTGGATGTGCATGAGATTCTGGTGAACCGCTCGGCAGATCACATATTTGTTTCCTGCCATTGCACCTTGCCCGACGAGTCTGCCCATGCACCGCGTCCATGAGGTAATCACCGCTCTCGAAGACCGCTTCAAGCTGGAGTGCCCTGAGGTCTATCGCGTCACCATCCATCCCGAGCCGGTGACCGGATAATACTCGATAGCGCGCGACTTTTATTGGCCGAGCGTCCAACGCAATCATGAACACCCGCCCCATCGCCGCCTTCTTCCGCGTGGCCTCGCTGCTGATGCTTCTGGTGGCCGTCGCGCTGATGGCTGCCATCGTCACCATGCACTTTGCTATTCACGGAGCTGAGGTGCAGGTGCCCGCGCTGAAAGAATATGACCGTAGCCGATGCCCGCAGCGAGACCGCAGGCCTGGGATTGAATCTGGATGTCGATAACCGCTACTATTCGGGCGACGTGGCCGCGGGACACATCCTGTCGCAGTCGCCCGCCGCGGGAACGGTGGTACGCAAGGAGTGGCGCGTACGCGTAGCCGAAAGCTTGGGACCGCAAAGCGTTGACGTTCCCGACACCGTAGGCTCCGATGAGCGTGTGGCCTCACTGGAGTTGCGGCGCGCCGGCCTGGAGGTTGGCGAGATCGCGCGCCTGCCCTACGCGGCAGCCGCCGAGGGAACGGTGCTGGCGCAGGATCCGCCCGCGCATGCGTTGGGCATAGAGCAGCCCAGCGTCAATCTGCTCGTGGCCGCGCCAAGCGATGAAGAGCCAGACGGCTATGCCATGCCCGACCTGACCGGATTGCCGCTGGCGAGCGCGCGGGCAGCGCTGGCCAAAGTGGGCATCGATTCGGTGCTGCCCAACTTTGTGGACGTGCCGATTGCGCCGGTCGGCAGCGGCAATGCGCCGCCCAGAGCAGCCGATAAAGCCGGGCGCGGTCGTGGCGCAATCGCCCGCCGCAGGCTCGCGCGTGGATCAGAGCACGCTGGTCAAGCTGACCGTAGCAAGGTAGAAAGACAGAGACCGAAAATCATCGATCGCAGTCACAACCGCGATTGCGGCGCCTACACCGGATTAGGAATTTGTGTAGGGTGGGTTGACGCTCTCAAGTGCCGTTTTCATTCCGGGGTCCCCAGGAAGCGAACTTTGCTTGCTGGGGTGGAAGTAAACGGCACCCTGCACAGAATCAAATTCCTTACGTGAATTCCTAATCCGGTATGGCGTATGCATCATGCCGTCTTTTCGATCAGCGCGACAAAAAAACCGTCGCTCGGAAAAACGCCTGGTAACAAGCACAATGCGCCCTCCGGTGTCAGGCACTTGTGCAACCGCTCCGCGCCGTCGCCCGTCAGAATGCCTCTGCGTTGTAGAGCCTCAATACAGGATGCGAACGAAACCTGCCGTGCATTGCCGTTCTCCGCAAGCACGGCGGCGACCACCTGCTCGTTTTCCTCGGGCTCCAGCGAACAGGTCGAATAAACCACGCGCCCGCCGCTCTGCACCGCGCGCAATGCCGCGCCCAGGATCGCACGCTGCCGCTCGGCCTGCCGGGGCAGGTCTTCCAGCCGCAGCCGGTGCCGAATCTCGGGATTGCGGCCCAGCGTTCCCGTGCCGCTGCACGGCACGTCCGCCAGCACCAGATCGAAGGCCGACTTCTTCTTGCAAGCACCGCAGCGTCGGCGAGGCGGCATTCCACGCGGCCGGCATACGCGGCCAGGCGCTTGCGCAACGCGGCGAGCCGCTGTGGGCTGGACTCGCAGGCCACAATCCGCGCCTCGGGGTTGCGCTCGGCGAGGATGAGCGTCTTGCCTCCGGGCGCCGCGCACGCATCGAGGATGCTTTTCGCCTTTCGATCGCGATTCTTCGCGGCGCACGCGGCCAACTCCGCGATCAGTTGCGAGCCTTCGTCCTGCATGCGCGCGCGGCCCTCGCGAACGGCCGCCGTCGCTGCCACATCGCCTGAAACCACAGTGCGCGCAGCGGCGAGCAAGCGCGCCGGGTTCGAGTTGAATGCCGGCCTGAGTCAGCTCGGCCTCAACGGCGGGGCCCTCCACGCGCAGGGTCAGCCGAGGTTGCGTCTGGCCGTGCCGGCAAATCGCGCGCGCGGCGTCCAGGCCGTAAAATTCCGCCCAGCGCTCGACCATCCACGCTGGATGCGCCTGCGCCATCGCCAATTCAGCAGGGACTCCTCCGAAAAGTCAAAGCGCGGAGCGCCGCCGCGAGTCCAACTTTCGAAGCACCGCGTTCACCATGCCGGCAGCAAAGCGATGGCCGGATTGTTTTGCCAGCTCCACGCTCTCATCGATCGCGGCGTGGGCGGGAATGCGATCGAGAAAGAGAAGCTGAAACGCGCCGAGACGCAGCGCGATCCGAACCTCCCGATCGAGCTTTCCTCCCGGTCGCTTGAGAAAGCCTTTCAATTGCTCGTCCAGCCGAATCTGCCAGCGCAGAACGCCAAGCACCAAGGCCGTGGCAAGATTGCGATCCGAGGGCGCGAGTGCGCTGACTTCCTTTCCGCGCAGCAGATCGTCGGAATGGGAATGGGCCTTTCCCCGCTCAACGGCCAGGAGAATGCCGAAGGCTGCTTTGCGCGCGGGCGAGATCGCAGGCACGGCGCTCAACCCAGCCGCGCATCCGCCGCCAGCGGATTTCCGCGCAGAAACTCGGCGGCCTCGAGCCGCTTCTTGCCTTCGAGCTGCACCTCAAGGAATTCGAGCCAGGTATTTTCGGCGCAGGCAGCCAGCAGGCGGCCGTCTTCCACCAGAATCCAGCCCGGCTCAGCGAAGCCCAACCGCGCTGCATAGCTCTCGTGAGCGATCGCCATGCGATGCACAATCAGTTTCTTCCCGTTGAGAGCGGTAAACGCGCCGGGCCAGGGTTGAAAGCCGCGCCAGCGGTTGTAAAGTTCCGTTGCGGTGCGCGCGGCAAAATCCATCCGGCCGTCCTCGCGGTCGAGCAGCGGGGCGAACGTTGCGCCCTCGTGATTTTGCGGCTGCGGCTGAATCGTTCCGTTCACAAGGCCCTCCAGACTTTTCACAACCAGCGGCGCGCCCAGCGCTGGCCATCATCGGGAAAAGCTCCGCGGCGGTCTGCTCGGGCCCAATCTCGATGGTCTGCTGCAGAAGAATCGGCCCGGTATCGAGGCCCTCTTCCAGCAGCATGGTCGTGTTGCCGGTGTACGCATCGCCCATGGCAACCGCCCATTGGATGGGCGCCGCGCCGCGATATCTGGGCAGCAGGGAAGCGTGCAAGATTGATGCAGCCAAGCCGGGGCAGCGCCAGCATCCACGGCGGAATGATGCGGCCATAAGCCACCACAACAATGGCGTCTGGCGCGATGGCCTCAAGCTGCGAGCGGAATTCGGCATTGCTGCGGATCTTTTCGGGCTGCGTAACGGCCAGCCCGGCGGCCAGTGCGGCTTGTTTCACGGGCGGAGCGGTGAGCTGCTGATCACGGCCCGCTGGGCCGATCGGGCTGCGAAACCACCAGAGCGACTTCGTGTCCTGCGTTGAGCAGCGCTTCAAGCGTGGGCACAGCAAACTGCGGCGTCCCGCAAAAGATCAGCTTGAGCGTGCTTTGCCGCATTCGTCATACCAGCCTTACCAGGTGCCCTCGCTCTGCATCTTGCGAATCTTGCGCAGATTCAGGTTGCGCTTCAGCGCGCTCATGCGAAAGATGAACAGAACTCCGTCGAGGTGGTCGATCTCATGCTGGAAACAGCGCGAAAGCAGTTCTTCGCCGTCCATCTCGAACCATTTGCCGTGTTCATCCTGGGCGCGGATGCGGACCTTGGCCGCGCGCACCACCTTCTCGCGGATATCGGGAAAGCTCAGGCAGCCCTCCTCCTCGTATTGCTTGCCCTCGCTCGAGATGATTTCGGGGTTGATCGAGCACGAGCTTCTGCGCGGGGTCTTTGCCCATGGCTCAGGTCGATGACAGTGACGCGCTTTGATACGCCCACCTGCGGCGCGGCCAGCCCGATGCCCTGCGAGGCGTACGTGGTCTCGAACATGTCGGCCACCAGCTTGCGCAACTCGCTCGTCGAACTCAGTCACCGGTTCGCCGGGCTGCTGAAGCACCGGCTCAGGATATTTCACAATCTTCAGAATCATCGTTTGCCGCTAATAGCTCCGTATCTGTTCGATGTATCCATCGAAATTTCGTTTCAATTCCACCAGCGAGTCGCCGCCGAACTTCTCGTGCGCCAGATTGGCAAGCACCAGGGCAACCATGGCTTCCGCGGCCACGCCCGCGGCGGGTACCACGCAAATATCGCTGCGCTCATAACTTGCGCTGGTGGGCTCGCGGGTATCGAATCGCACCGATTCAAGCGGCTGGCGCAGTGTGGAAATCGGCTTCAGGTATCCGCGAACCACAATGTCCTCGCCGTTCGAGACGCCGCCCTCGATGCCGCCGGCGTTGTTGTGCGGGCGCGTGAAGCGCGTCGGCCTGCCCGGCGGCATTCTCGGCTGCATAATGAATGGGATCGTGAACGCGCGAGCCGAACGACGCCGCAGCCGCCACGCCCCGGCCAATCTCGACCGCTTTCACGGCCTGCAGGCTCATCACGGCCCAGGCAAGCAGGCCGTCGAGGCGCTCGTCCCAATTCGCGTAGGCGCCAAGGCCGGCGGGAACGCCGTGCGCCACCACTTCAAACACGCCGTTCACGGTGTCGTCTGCGCGTGTCGCCGCTTCCACTTCCTCTTTCATGCGTGCTTCGGTGGCCGCATCCACGCAGGCGAGCAACACTTCCTCTTTCGCTGCGAGCGCGGCAATCTCCTCCCACGCCGCATCCCGTTCAAGCTCGACGCGGCCCACGCGGATCACGTGGCTGGCGACCTCGATGCCCAGATTGCGCAGAAGCAGCTTGGCAAAGGCTCCGGCGGCAACGCGGGCGGCGGACTCGCGCGCCGAAGCGCGCTCCAGCACGTAGCGGGCATCGGGGAAGTTGTATTTCAGCGCGCCGGCCAGGTCGGCATGTCCGGGCCGCGGCGATGCCACTGCGCGATGCTTGGCGGGATCGCCGGCCTCCACCGGCAGCTTCTCCTGCCAGTTCTTCCAATCCCGATTGATCAGCTCAATGGCGATCGGCGAGCCGATGGTCTTGCCGTGGCGTACGCCGCTGAGCACGTGCGCCTGGTCGGTTTCGATCTTCATGCGCCCGCCGCGCCCATAACCCTGCTGGCGCCGCCACAGCTCGCGGTTCACAAAGTCCAGATCGACAGGGATGCCGGCGGGAAGCCCGGAAACAAGCGCAATCAAGGCCTCGCCGTGGGATTCTCCGGCTGTCGAGAAGCGGATCATATAGATTCGATTGTAAATGCGGGCACTGCGGAACAAATGGCCGAAGGGTGGGATTGAATTTCGGGTTTCTACCTTACCGG
Source organism: uncultured Acidobacteriaceae bacterium (assembly GCA_963799445.1). Lineage (GTDB taxonomy): Bacteria > Acidobacteriota > Terriglobia > Terriglobales > Acidobacteriaceae > Telmatobacter. Next base: position 52,217 of record CAWCXX010000044.1, read on the forward strand.
GTCAAGAAGGCGGCAAGCCCGCAACCACCGCTTGAGGAAATCTTTCAATTCACCCGGAGGCCGCAGCCAGACGTCCGCGTCGGTCGCGCGGCATTTGCGCCTGGCCAGCACGCCCAGCCCGCGCCCCTTGATGGCGCGAAAGGCCGCCTCGTCGGTCAGGTCGTCGCCCAAATACGCGATCGGACTCGGGCCCTCGCTGCCTGTCTCGTCAAGAAGCATCCTGACCGCTTCGCCTTTGTCGCGGCCGGCGCGCAATTCCAGGCCGGCTTCGAATTCGAGCACAGTCAAGCCGTCCATTTGCGCCAGCGGCTCAAACAGCGCACGCGTTCGTTTCTCGATGGCCTTGGCTTTTCCGGGCGCCACGCCGCGCCAGTGCATCGCGACCGCATTCGGCTTTTCTTCAATCAGCCCGCCGAAGTGGTCGCCCTGAAGCTTCGCGCACAGCGCATCGAGTTTGGCGTGAGTCTCCGGCGGAACAATCTCCAGTTCGCGCCGGCCGTCGGCGTGCAACCGCTCGGCCCCATGCAAGCCCCAGACCTCAGGTGCGGGATCCACGCCGAGCAGCGGCGCAATCTCCGCGGCCGGGCGGCCGGTGACAACGACCATGCGCGTTCCGCCCCTGGTTTTGGATGCGCGTCAGCAGCTTCCGCACCCCGGCCCACGGACGCGCTTTGAAGCGGTCGACCCGGAACGGCGCCAGCGTTCCGTCGTAGTCCAGCAGCAAGACAGGCCTCGCCGCTGCCCGTGAATGCGCGAAAGAAATCGTCCAGCTTCTCTTGGCTGCTGTCGCCAATCAAAGCCCACCTTCATGCCAGTTTTTCTGCCGCTATCTCAGCCCCGCGAACGCCCGATGGCGCAACCCGGCCCAACTCCGCGCCTTCCGCCGGCTCCAGGCGCAACTCACGCAGGTCGCCCAGTACTTTGGCCGCCCACATGTAAATGTTGTGTTCCATCACATGGCGCCGCATTCTCTGCATGCGCTCGCGGCGCTCCGCAAGGCCCATCTCCAGGCCGCTGTGGATGGTCTCGGCCACGCCGGCGACATCGTACGGATTCACCAGCAAAGCATCGCGCAACTCCACCGCCGCGCCGGTGAACTTGCTCAGCACCAGCACCCCGTCTTCGTCGTCGCGCGCGGCCACGAACTCCTTGGCCACCAGGTTCATGCCGTCGTGCAGCGAAGTCACCAGGCACACATCCGCGGCGCGATACCAGCGCCTCACCTCTTCGTGGTTGCACTGGCGCTCGATCAGCACGATGGGCCTCCAATGCGCGGTCTGATAGCGAGAGTTGATCCGCTCCACCGTCTCCTCGACGCGGCGGCGCAGCTCGGCATAGCTGGGGATGCGCGTCCGGCTGGGCGCGGCAATCTGCACCATCGTCAGCCGCTCCCGGTGCCAGGGATGGTCTTCGAGCAGTTGCTCGAAAGCCTCAAGCCGTTCCACGATTCCCTTGGTATAGTCCAGCCGGTCCACGCCCAGCGCCAGGCACTCCGCGCGCACGCCAAACTCGCTCAACAGCCTTTGCCGCTCCGCGGCGCGCTCCTCCTGCCATCGTTGCGATCGTCCCAACCCGCGGCCGGCCGCATGTTCCATCGAAAGCCACGCTTACCGGATAGGGCCGAACCGCGCTCGTGTGTCCATGGCGCAGCACCGTCATGTGCTCGCGATCGGTGCGCGACTCCACCACACGATCCACCGTGGCAAGAAAATTATTGCAGTGCAGCGGAATGTGGAATCCGATCAGGTCCGCGCCCAGCAGCCCATCCAGCAACTCGGCCTGCCAGGGACAGATTCCGAATGCCTCCGGGTTGGGCCACGGAATGTGCCAGAAAATCGCCACGCGTGCATCGGGCCGCGCCTTCTTCACCAGCCGCGGAAGCAAAGCCAGGTGGTAATCCTGCACAAATACCACCGGCTCCGCGCTGTCCTGCATCTCTTCCAGCAGCGCATCGGCAAACCTCTGGTTCACACGCTGATAGCACTCCCAATCGGCGGCGCGAAAGATGGGCCGCGTATGCGCGATGTGGCAGAGCGGCCAGAGCCCCTCATTGGCGAAGCCATCGTAGTACTGCGCCTCCTCTTCCTCTGAGAGCCATACCCGGCGCAGGGTGTAGCGCGGCTCGTCGGGTGGCACGCGCAGCCGGTCGAACTCGTCTACCGTCGCGGAGTCGGCGTTGCCGCTGCCGCTGGCTACCCATACGCCGTCACATGCGCGCAGCACTGGCTCAAGCGCCGTCACCAGTCCGCTCGGCGGCACCACACAGACGATCTCGCGGCCCTGCCGCACATGCATATACGGCTCACGATTTGAAACCACAAAAATGCGGCTTGAACCGGCTCGATTGCGCATGTGTACGGCCAATCGCTCCGCGGTCCACAGGTGCTCGCCGGCTTCGCGCAGGCGGGCCTCCGTCTGCGGCTGCAGCGCGAGCCGCCTTCAGGCTTTCCGCCATTGTCTCCACTTCGCGCGCCAGCGGCGACAAAAGGCCAAGTTTGGGGGTCTCCTGTCCCGCGGCTTTGTCCGCGTGGCCTGTTCGCAGGCGGCGCAGGCGCTCCGCAAGGCGGCTCATCGGGCGCATGAGGAACCAACGCACCATCCCCACCGTAATGGCGACGATCAGGATCACCAGCGCCACACTCCGCCAAAGGCTGCGCCGCCAAAGATCCAATCCTTCAGAATGGATGTAGCCGGCGTCCAAAACCAGCGCCATGGCGCCTTGCAGTTGGTTCCCATCGTGGATTGGGAACGATTCTTCCAGCCATTGCCATTGGCCTGCGTGACCGAATGCCCCCACCGTCACGCCTCTCTGCAGCGATTTCGCGACCACTCCCCGCGCAAGCGCCTGCATCACGTCCGGCGGACCACTGCCAGCTAGGAGATTTCCATGCGCGTCATACACCGCCAGTCCCAGTGCGCCCGTTCCGGTCTTCAAGGACTCCGTCAATCCCGGCAGAGCAGAATCATCGCCCGTTCTGAGCGCGCTCTGCACCTCCGGCTGGATGCTCATGCCCATCCACAGCGCGCGGCGCTCCAACTCCTCGCGCAGGACGTGCCGGTGGGCCAATACGTCGAAATACGTGGAGGCGACGGAGACCAAGGTCACGCCCGCGATCAGAGCGAGGATCAGCCGCACGCGAAACAGATGCATCGTTGCCTCCTGTATGAAGTTAGATGCGATCCCCGGCAGAATGAGATTGATTCAAGCGCTTATTAGGTTGTGCTGACGCTGATTTATTGAGGAAAGAGCCGTTTGCATCGCTTCAACCGCCATTACTAGCGCCCCCTATGCGCTATCCTGTCCTCGGAAGCGGCGCAAAGTCTCCGTCTCATAGGCCGGCAAATATGGCGATAAATGCGATCGACCGTACCGCCAAACAGATCGTGCTCACCGTCCAGGAATATTCCCTGTTCGCGGGGCGCGCTTTACTCAATCTTTTCCGCCCCCCCATCTACTGGACCGATTTCCTCGTGCAGTCCGACATCATCGGTTGGGGTTCTCTTCCTATCGTGATCCTCACAGGCTTTTTCACCGGCGGCGTGCTCGCCCTCCAGTCCGCTGCCACCCTCTCGGCCTTCGGCGCCACGGTCGTCACCGGTCGATTCGTCTCCCTCACTATGATCCGCGAACTCGGCGCTGTGCTCACTGGCATCATGGTTTCCGGACGCAACGCATCCTCTATAGCCAGCGAGCTCGGCTCTATGGTCGTCACCGAGCAGATCGACGCCATGCGCGCTCTGGGCGTCGACCCCATGCGCAAGCTCGTCACGCCGCGCATCTTTGCCAGCATCGCCATGCTCTTTTTCCTCACCATCGTGGCCAATGCCTGCGGCATTGTCGGCGGCGCTGCCGTCACCGTCTTCCTCAACCATCAGAACGGTACTCAGTACTTCCACATGGCCTACGAAGGCCTCCGCTACCCCGACATTATTCAGGGGCTCGTCAAACCGCTCTTCTTTGGTTACATCCTCGGCTCCATCGGCTGCTTCTACGGCATGAGAACCACGGGTGGCACCGAAGGCGTCGGCCGCTCCACCATTCAGGCCGTGGTCAACTCCTCGGTGCTCATCATCTTCGTCGACTTCCTCATCACCCACGTGCTGCTCTCGATCTTTCCAACATGATTCACGCCGCCGCTCCCGCGCCTCAATCTCCGGCTCCAGCGCCGGATGCGAACCCTGTCGTCGCCTTGCGCGGCGTCTCGGTCGCGTTCGACGGTCCGCCGGTGCTCCAGGACATTACGTTCTCCGTTGCGCCCGCGGAGACGCGCATCCTGCTTGGGCCTGCCGGCGTGGGCAAAAGCGTGCTGCTCAAGTTGATCATCGGGCTGCTTCGCCCCCAGCAGGGCAGCATCGTGCTCTTCGGCGAGGACATCTCCCGCATGCCCGAGCAGAAGCTTTTTCCCTTGCGCTCCCGAGCCGGAATTGTCTTCCAGGAAAGCGCGCTCTTCGATTCCCTCACCGTACGCGACAATGTCGCCTACCAGTTAATTCAGGAGCGCGTCCCCGACGAGGAGATCGACAGCCGCGTTCGCGAGGCGCTCAGCTTCGTCGGCCTGGAAGAAACCTTCCACCTTTATCCTCCCAGTCTTTCCGGCGGCATGAGGCGGCGCGTGGCCATCGCCCGCGCCTTCATCCACGAACCGGAACTGATCCTCTACGACTCGCCCACCGGCGGCCTCGATCCCGTCACCTCCACCACCATCATCGAGCTCATCGTCAAGCAGCGCGATGTTCACCGAACCCCCTCCCTGCTCGTCACCCATCGTCTGCAGGACGCCTTCACCCTCTGCAATCACCGCTACGATCCCGAAGAGGGTCGCATGGTCCCGCTTCCCGCCGGCCACACCAACCCCAATACCACCTTCCTCATGCTCGAAGAAGGCCGCCTTATCTTCGATGGCTCCCTCAACGACATTCTCCAGAGCCAGAACAGCTTTGTTCGTGAGTTTCTTGAGTAGGGTGCGGGATCGGCAAAAGAGAAAAATCTGCCATCACCCCATAGAGGAACCCGCCTCACCGGTCTGGCGTTCAATGTGATCGAGTGCTGAGAGCCGCGGCGAAGAACGCTGCGCATCGCGCTCTTCAGTCCAATCCCATTGCCTCGCGCATTCATCGAATGCGATCCGAATGTTCGCGAAATTTGTCTCGCGCTTCGAACTTCGACTGAAAATTCCTCTTGAACCTCGGCTTGCCGTCGAATACCTGTTGATCTTTTTTTCACTCTTACGTCGTTTTTTTCTTGACATCGATGATTCATGAATCTATACATTCATCAACTGCAATTTCTTAATTGCAGACTCGATGCAACCCATCGAAAAGGGAGAATAGGCAAATGGCAACCAAGAAAGCAGCCAAGAAGGCACCCGCGAAGAAGGCGGCCAAGAAGGCCGTAAAGAAGACCGCGAAGAAAAAGTAGCGGATCGAACAACCCAAAAGGCAACACTCTAGGGGAACGCTCAAAAGCGTTCCCCTTAGTGTTTATGCGGATAAAACAGCGCATCCTCCGCAAAACGCCGTACACTACCGATGAAGAAAGTGCGAGCAAGAGAACCATGACCCGCCGCCGCTGGATTGCCGAACATTGGGACGAAGCTACCGCCACCATCGCCGGCGCGCAGGCCGAACACCTGGCGCGCGTCCTTCGCGCCCAGCCGGGCATGGAGGCCGACGTCGTGGCCGGCGGTCGCGTTTTTCATGCCGAGGTGGCTGCACTCACCCTCGCCGGAGAAAAAAGCGAGGTTCGCTTCAACCTGGCCGGCGAGCTCGAAGCCGATCCCGCGCTGCCCGTCACGCTGGTCCTCGCCATCTACAAGTTCGATCGCATGGAGTGGGCAATCGAGAAAGCCACCGAGCTGGGCGTTGCCGCGGTGGCGCCGGTCGTCGCGCGGCGAACAGAAAAGCATCTGGCCCAGGCTGCGGAGAAGCGCGCCGAGCGCTGGCGCCGCATCGCGCACGAGGCGGCTCAACAGGCGCGCCGCTCCGACGTGCCCTTGATCCACGATCCCGTTTCATTGGCCGCGCGCGTGCGTGCGGCCTCTGCGTCCACGCGCATCGTGCTCGCAGAGCAGGAGCGCACCACCACTCTGCGTCACGCGATCGAGGAAGCCATCGAAGCAGCCAACGAGGAAATGCCCGCGCTCGAAATCGCAATCGGCCCTGAAGGCGGATGGGCTCCCGCGGAAGAAGCCCTCTTCGACGCCAATGGCTGGCGCGCCGCGTCGCTGGGCCCGCGCATCGTGCGCGCTGAAACCGCCGCCATCGCCGCGCTGGCCGTCGTCGCTTCCTGCCTGGAGTGATCGTTCTGCTTCAAACCAAATTGAAAATCCACTCACGCTCCGCACTCGCTGTGGAAAAGGCGGGCGAAATTCGAATCACTCTTCGCCGTCACAGATGCGCGTAGTGCAGCAGCAATCCCGCCAGCGCTCCGCCGGCAAGATCGCCAATGATCGGAATCGGAGCATAGCGCCAGTTCGATCCGCCCTTGCCGGGAATCGGCAGCAGCGCATGAACGATGCGCGGCCCCAGATCGCGCGCCGGGTTGATGGCATATCCGGTGGTCCCGCCGAGCGAAAGCCCGATGCCCCACACCAGGCTGCCCACCAGCCACGGCCCCAGCCCCGCGGCCGGCCCGTTCATGGCCACGCCGTGCGAAAAGATCGCGCCCGCCACGACCACCAGCACCGCCGTCCCCACCATCTCGCTGAAGATGTTCGCCAGCGGGCTGCGCACTGCCGCCTTGGTGCAAAAGATGCCCAGCTTGGCCGCGGGATCGGGCGTCAGCCGCCAATGCGGCGCATAGTGCAGCGCCATCAATGCCGCGCCGCACATCGCGCCCAGCAATCTGCGCCGACCAGTAGACCAGCAAGCAGCGCATAATTCCCGCTGCTCACCGCGGCCGCCAGCGTGATGGCCGGGTTAATGTGGCGCCCGGACTGCCGAACGCCTGCGCCACCATCACGCCGCACAACACGCCCAGCGCCCACCCGGTCGTGATCACCATCCAGCCCGCAGTCCGCCGCATACGATTTGCGCAGCGTCACGCCGGCACACACGCCGTCGCCCAGCAGCACCAGAACCAGCGTGCCCATGAACTCCCCAAACCACACAGAGTGCATTTATCTGGCCTCTGAATTGCCGGAGCGGCTCGTGAAACAACACAAGTTGCGACCCGGAATTCAATTTGCGGAACTCCAGCATTCTCCACTGTCTGGCCCGACTTCGCCAAGCGGGAATTCCGTTCTAGAGGCGCGGCCGATATCCTCCGTCCCGCCAACCTCGCCGCATGGGGATAAAATGACGGCTGGCGAACCATGAGCGATCGAACCATGACGCAGGGCATCTTTGTCGGACTCTCGACCATCGATATCGTTTACGGCGTGGACGAGTTTCCCGCGCCGAACGCAAAAGTCGCGGCGCGCAGCCAGAGCATCCTCGTGGGAGGGCCGGCAACCAATGCGGCCATTGCATTCGCGCACTTTGGCGGCCAGGCAACGCTGGTTAGCGCCATAGGGCGCCATCCGCTGGTTCAGGCCATTCGGCAGGAACTCGAAAGATACTCAGTTCAACTGATCGATCTCAATCCGGATTTCGGCGATGTGCCCGTCATCTCTTCAGCAGCAGTTGACAGAGCCGGTCGCCGCAACGTGGTTTCAGCCAATGCTGCTCGCTTCATCACGCCGGCTGCTGAAGTTAACAGAAAACTCTGTGAACGGGCATCCATCACTCTGGTCGATGGCCATTTCATGAAGGCATGCCAGGCATGGGCCTCGGCAGCACGGGCGAACGGAGTTTCCGTGGTGCTGGACGGCGGAAGCTGGAAGGATGGAACGGAAGAGCTTCTCAAGAGCGTCCAAACTGCCATCTGCTCTGCTGATTTCCTGCCTCCGGGCTGCACATCGAAAGACGATGTGGTGCAATTTCTGAAAGACCGCTCCGTGGCGAACATCGCCGTCACGGATGGAGCAAATCCTGTCCACTTCGCCTCCGGCCAATCTTCGGGAACCTTGCGTGTCCCCGAGGTCGAAGTCGTCGATACGATGGGCGCAGGGGACATCTTTCACGGGGCGTACTGCCATTTCGCCTCAACAGGCGCGGGTTTCGTTGAGGCTTTGGCGGAGGCAGCGAAGGTCGCGGCGGAATCCTGCTGCTTTGCTGGCACAAGAGAGTGGATGGAGCACCTCTGAGCCTGCCCGGTCGGGGGTAGGCGCTGCGATGAGAGGCAAAGGGGGCGGCATGTGCGAAACAAGAATAGAAAATGCATGTGGATGGCGGTCGTGTTGGCCGTTGTAACCGGTGCAGCGGCGCAATCGGCGCAACAGAAGCCGCCAGGACACTGGGCCATCATCGTGCACGGTGGCGCGGGCGTCATCGACCGCGCGAAGCTGGGTCCGGAAGGCGCCGCGGCCTATCGCGCCGCGCTCACCAAGGTTGCCCAGGCTGGCGGCGCGGTGCTCGATCGCGGTGGTTCGCCGCTCGATGCTGTCGAAGCCTCCATCCGCATCCTTGAAGACGACCCGCTCTTCAACGCGTCCCGTGGAGCGGTCTTCACCGCGGACGGCAAAACAGAGCTCGACGCGGCCATCATGGATGGCGCAACCATGCGAGCCGGCGCCGTCGCCAGCGTCACCCACACCCGCTATCCCATTACTCTGGCGCGCGCGGTCATGGAGAAAACTCCGTACGTCTTTCTCGTGGGTCCGGGCGCTGACGAATATTCCATCCAGGCCGGGATGGAGCAGGCCGATCCCAGCTACTTTTTTACCGAAAGCCGCTGGCAGTCGCTGGTCAAGCAATTGCAGGAAGAGGGCAAGCCCATCCCGCCGCGTCCCGCCGGCGCGCCGCCTGCGAGCCAAGCTGTGCCGGTGGCGCAGTGGCAGGAATCGGTTGATACCCACAGCTACGGCACCGTCGGCGTCGTTGCGCTTGACCGGCAGGGCAACGTCGCCGCAGGAACTTCGACGGGCGGCCTGCAGGGCAAGATGCCCGGCCGCGTGGGCGACTCGCCCATCATTGGCGCCGGCACCTACGCCTCCAATCAATCCTGCGCCGTCTCCGGCACCGGTGTCGGCGAATACTTTATCCGCTTCACCGTCGCCCGCGAGATCTGCGCCCTCGTGCAATACAAGGGCTTCACATTGCAACAGGCCGCCGACCAGGTCATCCACAAGCAGCTTGCGCCCATTCACGGCGATGGTGGCGTCATCGCCCTCACTCCCGACGGCCAGCTTGCCTGGAGCTTCAACACGTCCGGCATGTTCCGCGCTCGCCTGGTCGAAGGCGGAAAGATCGAGGTCCACATCTACAACGACGAGCCGTGAGCTTCATGGCATGAACAGCGGGAATAACAATAAAATGAGGTAATGCCCACAGTTTTTCTTGAACGCGGCTTCAGGTTCTTCTTTTATTCCAACGAGGGCTCGCCCCGTGAACAGGCGCATATTCACGTTGAAAAAGACACCCTGGAGGCGAAATTCTGGCTGCGACCGGAAGTTCGAGTAGCCTACAATGACGGATATAGGCCCCGCACTTTGCGGGAGGTGGCATGGATCGTCGCGGTGAATCGGGACCGGATTGAGAGGGCATGGAATGAATTCTTCGGTTAGGCCGATGGCCGTCCGTTTCGATGAGGACAGCATGTGGGTGGAGTTGAGTGACGGCCGGACCCTGGGCGTGCCCCTTGCGTGGTTCCCCCGTTTGTTGCGCGGCACCCCGGAGCAGCGCGAGCAAGTGAGGATCGGCATCCGCGGCCTGCATTGGGAAGTTCTGGATGAAGACATCTCCATTGCGGGCCTTCTCGCCGGGCTGGGCGACCAGAGCGATAAGACATTCGCGGCGTGAACCTTGTTGCTGCGCCCGGCCACGCTGGCCCGGAATAGAATCTCCCCATGGCGCTTGAATTCACCACATCTTATATTCAGGACTCTCTGGCCCTCTTCCGCTACTACAAGCGGCTGGCTGAGCGCGCCATGGAGCAAGTCACCGACGAACAGCTCTTCGCCGCGCTCGATCCTGAAGCGAACTCGATCGCAATCATCGTGAAACACATGGCGGGCAACATGCGTTCCCGCTGGACGGACTTCCTGACCACTGAGGGAGAAAAGCCGAACCGGAATCGCGACAGCGAATTCGTCGAACCGCCCGCGACGCGCAACCAATTACTGGCAGAGTGGGAAAACGGCTGGGCCTGTGTCTTCGACGCCATCGAGCCGCTCACCGATGCAGACCTCGACCGCACTGTTACCATTCGTGGCGAGGCGCACTCCGTCATACAGGCCACCAACCGGCAGCTCGCACATTACGCGCATCATGTGGGGCAGATTGTGCTGCTGGCCAAGCATTTCGCAAGCGATCACTGGCAGTCGCTCAGCGTACCGCGCAATCAATCGGCTGAATTCAATCGCAAAGTCGCCGCGGGCGAACTGAGCCAAAGATAGCCTGGCAATTGCGTCCGATTTCTTGCGACGAAGCAACGAGCCGTGCCGCTAACGCATTTCTCCTTCTGCTGTATCCCGGAGGCAATGCCTCCAAGTTGCGATTTTCCTCAAGAAAGCGCAACCTTGCACAACCTCAACAAGGGCTATAGCTGAAGGAGAAAAGCCTTACTGGATCGTTTCAAACCGTTCCCAGGGGAAGTTGCACACCGGGCAACGATCATGCTCCTCGGGAGTTTCTGACGTGTATCCGCACACCGGGCAGACATAAAATGTCCGCGCCGCATTGACCCACGCGTCTTTCTTCCCGGCCTCAAGCAGCGCAATTGCCTCGCTGTAGATCCGCGCATGCGCTTTCTCGGCCTCCATCGCGCCATCGAATGTGCGGATGGCTGCCGTGTTGTTGCGCGCCGTGGCCTCTTCGATGAAGCCCGGATACATTGTGTCCACTTCGTACTGTTCGCCCGCGAGCGCTGTCTTCAGATTCTCCAGCGTGCTCTTCACCTCGACGGGGTGAATCTCGCACTTGGCCTCGCCGCCCAATTGCTTCGATGACGCCGGCATGATTGGCGGCGTGGATCTGCTCCGCGCGCCCCGCGGCCCGGAACAGGCTGGCGGCTCCGTGCAGCCCATCGGCATCGGCCTTCACGGCAAACGCGGTGTACTTGGCATGCGCGTTCGATTCGCCTTCAAAGGCGGCAAGCAGGTTCTCAACGGTTTTTGAATTCTCAACGGCGATTGCTGGCATCAGTTTCCCTCCGGACCTCTTCAGCCTACGGGCACGTCTTCGGTTGCGGCTGTGACGAGCGCCACAACGCGCCCGCGCGCCTGCGTGCCATGCCGCGCCGTCCCATTCACAGACGCCCATGTAAAATGTTGCGCATGGAAACCATCCAGTACAACCTGCCGCAGAGCCACATTCCGCAAGTCTGGTACAACATCATGCCCCGATCTGCCCAAGCCTTTGGCGCCGCCGTTGCACCCCGGCACGCTCAAGCCCATCGGCCCCGACGATCTGGCTCCGCTGTTTCCCATGGCCCTGATTCTTCAGGAAGTCAGCACCGAGCGCGAGATCGAGATTCCGGGAGAAGTGCGGCAGATTTACGCGCAGTGGCGTCCCTCGCCGCTCATCCGCGCCCGCCGGCTTGAGAAGGCTCTCGATACGCCGGCGCGCATCTATTACAAATACGAAGGCGTCAGCCCGGCCGGCTCGCACAAGCTCAACACCGCCGTCCCGCAGGCCTGGTACAACAAGCAGGAAGGCGTCAAGCACCTCTCCACTGAGACCGGCGCCGGCCAGTGGGGTTCCGCGCTGGCCATGGCCTGCGCTTTCCTCGGCCTGGAGTGCAAGGTCTACATGGTGCGCGTCAGCTACGACCAGAAGCCCTATCGCCGCGCCCTGATGGAAGCCTTCGGCGCCTCCGTCACCGCCAGCCCCAGCAACACCACCGAATCCGGCCGCGCCATTCTCGCCGAGCATCCCGACTCCAACGGCTCGCTCGGCATCGCCATCTCTGAGGCCGTCGAAGTGGCCGCCAAGGACCCCAACACCAAGTACGCGCTCGGCAGCGTGTTGAATCACGTCCTGCTCCACCAGACCGTCATCGGCCAGGAAGCCATCGAGCAGATGGCTCTGGCCGGCGACGAGCCCGACGTCATCATCGGCTGCACCGGCGGCGGATCGAACTTTGCCGGCCTGGTCATGCCCTTCCTGGGCCGCAAGCTCAAGGGCAAGTGCCACGCGCGCATCGTGGCCGTCGAGCCCGCCGCCTGCCCCAGCCTCACCAAGGGCCGCTTCACTTACGACTTCGGCGACACCGGCCATCTCACGCCGCTGGTCAAGATGCACACCCTCGGCAGCACCTTTATGCCTCCGGGAATTCACGCCGGCGGCCTGCGCTACCACGGCATGGCGCCGCTGGTCTCGCACGTCATCGATCTGGGCCTGGTCGAAGCCACAACCGTGCAGCAACTCGACGCTTTCGCCGCCGGCATTCAGTTTGCCCGCGCCGAGGGCATCGTGCCCGCGCCCGAAGCCAACCACGCCATCGCCGAAGCCATCCGCCAGGCCCTCGAAGCCAAAGCGGAAGGCAAGCCGCGCACCATCCTCTTCAACCTCAGCGGCCACGGCCACTTCGACATGCAGTCCTACATCGACTACCAGGCCGGCAAGCTGGAGAACTACGACTACCCGGAGGAAGAAATCGCCATGGCTCTCGCGGGCCTGCCCGTGGTCGGGTGAGGCGCGGCCTCCGCCCGCTTCCGCCTCGCTGTGTTACCGTTGCATTACGGTGTCCCTCAAGCCGGGCTTGGCTCCCCGCGTCCGGCGCCGAGCGATGGCGATATAGCGGAACCAGGGTAGATGTATCCCGGAAGCACTTCAGCCGCGTGGCTTTTTCCTTAAGAAAAAGCCACTTTCACGACCTAACGCAAAGATACGTACTCTGTTTCCACTCTGGGCGGCAAGTGATTGCAATGCAGGCACATCGGGGACAGCGGATAGAAGCAAACGAATGCATCAGCGGCCGGAATCGCCATTGTCAACGCTCACGGTGAGCCCGGCTCCCGTGCCTGGGCCGGAGCCGGACCGTGCACCGGCACCCGCGCCGCAAGCCGCCGCGCGTCTGCCGCATCCGCATCGCATTCCCCGTTGGCTCGTGCGCCTCGAATTGTTTCTGCGCGTCATGTTGCGCATGTATATCGGATTGGCCGTCTGCTACGCGCCATGGTCGCATACGTTCTGGGACCAGAATCCGATCTTTCTGCAATTTCCCACGCTCGCGAACATTGCCATGAACGGCGCGGTGCGCGGCATGGTATCGGGCCTGGGTCTTTTGAATCTATGGATTGCGTTTCAAGACGCCATTCGTCACCGGGATGGTTAAGCGATGAAGGACAAGGAACAGGGAACAGCCACCCCAGCGAGCAAGGACCGCTCGCCGGGAGTCCCGGCAGCCACCCCAGTGAGCAAAGTCCGCTCACCGGGGGCCCCGGCAGCCACCCCAGTGAGCAAAGTCCGCTCACCGGGGGCCCCGGCAGGGAACAGCCGCCCCAGCGAGCAAAGCCCGCTCGCCCCCCCGCTGCGCGACCCCGGCAGGGAACAGAAAATACGGAACCAGCCAGAAACTAGCGCCGATTCTCGCTCCATAGCGGCTTCTCAGCCCGGCGACGCGCGCGGTGATTCCCGGTGACGGAACGCCTCCGCCGCTGGATCCCGCTCCGCTGGCCTACGAAAACTCCGCATTTCTGAACAGCGCCGATGGGCGTGCGATCCGCATCGTATCCGAGTATCTTGAGCCTCTGGCGCGATTCCGCCGCGAGCAGATTCAGGACACAGTGGTCTTCTTCGGCTCGGCGCGCTTTCGCGGCCGCGAGGAGGCCGATCACGATCTCGAACTTCTCGAGAACACCGGCTCCACGCGCCCCGCTCCCAGTGAAGAGCAGCCCGCCAAAGCTCCGGAGATCGCCTCGGGCAAGGCCACCGAGCTGCAGCGCAAGCGCGCCGTGGCCGCGGTTGAAATGGCTCGCTACTATGAGGACGCGCGCCGCCTCGCCCAACTGCTCACGCAATGGGCCAAGACCATTCCCTCGCGCAAGCACCGCTTCGTCGTCACCTCCGGCGGCGGGCCCGGCATCATGGAGGCAGCCAATCGCGGCGCTTACGAGGCCGGCGGCAAAACCATCGGCATGAACATTCTGCTGCCCTTTGAGCAGAGGCCGAATCCCTACATCACGCCCTCGCTCAACTTCGAGTTCCACTACTTCTTTATGCGCAAGCTGTGGTTCGCCTACCTCGCCAAGGCCCTGGTGGTCTTTCCCGGAGGCTTCGGCACGCTCGACGAGATGTTCGAGATCCTTACCCTGGCGCAGACCCAGAAAGTGGCCAAGAAGATCACCGTCCTCATTTACGGTCCGGAATACTGGAAGAGGGTCTTTAACCTCGAGGCGCTGGTGGATACCGGCGCCATCTCGCCCAAGGACATCGAGCTGTTCCAATATGCCGAAACGCCCGAGCAGGCCTTCGAGCTGCTCAAGAAGGGACTGACAGAGAACTATCTGGCTGCCGAGACGGCCTCCGCGCGGGCCGTGCGCCCCGAAAACCAAAAGGAGGCGCGCAACGAAGATCTCATGGCGGGCTGGAACATCGACGATTTTCTCGGCCCGGAACTTGCCAAAACCAGAAAGCAGTGAGGCCCCGGCGAAGACCCTGCTTCATCTGCCCGACCCGGCATATTGGCCAGAAAAGCCCACCCGGCCCTCCGCAAACGACGATTTGGACTTTGCCGTGCTAATCGCGAAAGACAGATAAGCCTACAATAGAGATTGCAAGACGGCCTGCGAGACTGACTGCAGGCCGCCGAATTTAAAGGCCTTTCTCCGGTTTTTTCGGGATTTCCGGTAACTGCCTTGATTCCATTTTTGCATCAATTGAAGGGCAATTCGCACGTTCTTAACCGGATATTTACGGCTGAAAGGGGATACTGGCTGTGGAAATCCGGAAGACGAAGGCGGATCACTTAAGGAGCTGAGATGCCCACTTCCTCAATCTCGTATCTGTGGCGCGACAAGGATGCCCCCGACGGCTTCAGGACCGGTGTTTCGTTGCACAGTCACACCAACCAATCGCGAGAGACCCTGGATTTCCTGGCCAACTTTGGCAACCAGTATCCGGTGATGCGCCCTTGGCTGTCCCGGTTGGAACGGCGGGCCGAGCAGAGGCACGGCGTGCGCGTCGACTACGCAGCCAGCTACTGGACGCCGCCCATGACTCCCAAGCTGGCCTTCGACCTGGAATCGCGGCAGATCGAAAAGCTGGACCTGGCATCGATGGTTTCCATCTCCGACCATGACAACATCAAGGCGCCCATGCTTTTGCGCACCGTGCCCAGCGCGCGGCAGATTCCGGTTTCCGTCGAGTGGAGCGCGCCCTACGGCAGCCAGTCCTTCCATCTCGGCGTGCACAACCTGCCCAGCGCCCGCGCGACAGAGTGGATGGCGACGCTTGAGGAGTTCACCGCCCATCCCAGCGACGCCCGCCTGACCGAGATTCTGGTTGCTCTTCACAACGAGCCGAACGTGCTCGTAGTCTTCAACCATCCCCTGTGGGACCTTTACCTGGTGGGGAAGGAAAAGCACGCATTTCTGGTCAACGAGTTTCTCCAGAAAAACGGCGCCTACCTTCACGCGCTGGAGCTCAATGGGCTGCGCAACTGGGACGAGAACCGCGGCGTGCGGCGCCTGGCGGAAAAGTGGAACATGCTTCTCATCTCCGGCGGCGACCGTCACGGCGTGGAACCCAACGCCAACGTCAATCTGACCAACGCCACCAGCTTTACTGAGTTCGTCCACGAGATCCGGCGCGAGAAAAAGAGCAATGTGCTCTTCATGCCGCAATACGCCGAGCCGTGGAAGCATCGCATCCTGCAGTCGACTGTCGACGCCATCCGCCACTACCCCGAGTTTCCGCAGGGTTCGCGTACCTGGGACGAGCGCGTCTACCATCCCGACACCAACGGTGTGGTTCGGCCGCTGAGAGAGCTTTGGCCCGACGGATCGGCTCCCAGGTATATGACGGTTGTCATTGCCATCGTACAATTGATGGGCCGCGGCCTGGTCTCCGGCGGGTTGCGCATGGCCTGGAGCGAATCGCACCAGTTGCGCCTGGCCTTAGGCGAACACGAATTCTGACGGTTTGGGTGGAGTGAGGAGCGTGAGCGTCAGGGCTGACTTGCTGACTCGCTGACTTGCTTACTCGCTAACTCACTGACTTGCTAACCCGCTGGCTCGCTCCCAACATGACCGCTCCCGTTCCTCGCGTCGCCTATTTCCCAGACTCGTTTCACGAAGTCAATGGGGTCGCCCACACCAGCCGCCACTTTGAGGCCTTTGTGCGCCGTCGCAATCTGCCATTCCTTTGCGTGCGCGCAGGAGACCGCGCCCAGGCCGTCGTCGAAGACGGTCCCGTCTGGACCCTCGAGCTCCCACGCGGCTTCCTCTCCTTCGCTCTCGAAAAAGACCTGCGCTTCGATCCCGCGTTTCTGCGCCATATTCCGCTCATCGGTGAAGTACTCGATCGCTTCCAACCCGACCTTATCCACATCACCGGCCCCAGCGATATTGGCATCCTGGGCGCGTGGCTGTCGCGCCACCTCCACCTGCCTCTCGCCGCTAGTTGGCACACCAACGTCCACGAGTACGCCGCGCGCCGCGCCGGTTGGTTCCTGCGCCTATTGCCCCAGCGCCATTCCGCCGCCACCGGACAGAAGATTGAAGACCTCGCCATGGCGACTGCCTCTAAGTTCTACTCCATTGCGCAGGTGCTCTTTGCGCCCAATCCCCAACTGTGTGCGCAGCTCGAAAAAGCCACCGGCCGACCCTGCCATCTGATGCCCCGCGGAGTGGACGCGGAGCTCTTCCATCCGGCCAGGCGCACGCGGAGTTTAGAGGACCGCGAGCGCATCCTCGGCTTCGTCGGCCGCCTCTCAGTCGAAAAGAATATCGGGCTGCTTGTGGAGATTGAACAGAACCTCGAATGCATGGGAGTGGAAAACTTCAAGTTCCTCGTCGTCGGTCACGGCGGCGACGAGGACTGGCTGCGCGAGCGCTTGCATCGAGCGGAGTTTACTGGCGTCCTCAAGGGCGAACCGCTTTACGCGGCCTTTGCCAACATGGACCTCTTCGTCTTCCCCTCGCATACTGAAACCTTCGGCAACGTCGTGCTTGAGGCTCTTTCGAGCGGCGCGCCTGCCATCGTCACTCCCGATGGCGGTCCGAAGACGATTGTGCGCGACGGCGAAACAGGACGCATCGTGCCTGATGATCGATTCGCCTCCGCCATCGCCCAAGTCCTCGCCGACCCCGCCCAGCACGCCGCCATGCGCCAAGCTGCCCGCGCCTACGCCCTCACTGCCAGTTGGGACTCGGTATTCGAAGGCATCTACGCGGCGTATGAGGAACTGGCGCTTCCGGTCAATCGAAACTCTGCCGCAGATTGACGCTGCCCGGTGCCCTTAAAGCGGTTTTCCAGTTGCTGGCGGCTGGCTCGGTTCTCAGGAAAGCAAACTCAACGTGACAAAAGGGTGCCCCAGGTCTCGGTTTTGAGACCTGGGATACCACGAATCTCGCCGCGCGAAACACAAATTCATGCGGTCAGAAACCTAGATACAGATACCCCTCCGCAAATCAATCGCAAACGGCTTTTCCTGATCCGTCCTCATCTCCCAACCCGTCCCGCGCAGCACGCCGTTTTCAACTTCCGTAATCGTCAGTCCCTCGTCCGAGAGCTTCTCCGACTCCCACGCCTGCCCCTCGCGTCCCCACGCCAGAATCGAATGATGCCCAACAAAAAGCAGCAAGCCCTCGGCCGCTATCGGCCGAATCTCCAGCACCGGCCGGTAATTGATCATCGTGAACCGCTCCGGCGCGGTGGTGTCGATCAGGTACGCGTACCCTCCTGCAACCGCGCAGAGTTCTTCTGGTCTTGGAGCAGACCATAGGCCGGTCGGCACAGCAGGATCGCGAAACCCCAGCGCGCAGGTGGCCAGAAATTTCTGTCCGTCATCGCCTTCCGGCCGGATCAGCACCTCCAGCGCGCCGCGCTCTACCTCTTCCGCCTCTCGCGGATAAACGAAGTGTCGCGCAGGCAGAATCAGCGGCCGCGCCAGCTAGCACCTCTGCCTGCCATCGATGCGGAAAGCTGAGGTCGACGGTCGGCCTGCGCCCCGTCCCGCTCATGGCTGCGCCTTGTACTCGAGAATCCAGCGCAGTTGCTCATTCGGTATCGGGAATCATGCATCCCCGCGCCGCCTGAATGGCCTCTAATGCATCCGTTGCCTTCCAGCCCAGGTGGATGAGCGTGCACGCCGCGGTCAAAGGAGCCCTGCCGATGCTTCCCCGGCAGTGCATGCCGATCCGCTCCCCCGCGCGAAGCCGATCCGCCACACCAGTCACAAACGACCGAAACGTTGAAACATTCGGCGGAACATGCACATCGGGAATCGGGTAGGAGAGAAATTGCATTCCGGCTTCCCTGGCCAGCGCGCCTTCCTTCGCAAGGCCAAGCATCGCGGCTTCCTTCGTCTCCAGCAGCGAGACGAGCGTTTCCACGCCGCTGCGCCGTATATGCAGCAGTTCGTCCTTAAGCCAGCCATCGCCATGCGGGCAAATCACAATGGCGAGCGGCGCAGGCGGGTTGCCCTCAATCCACAAAACATCACTCACGCGCTCAAACCCCCACAAGCCGGACACAAATTCTCGAATTCCTCATGACAATTTTGATGATAGACGGTGAGCTCGGAGCCAATGCGCGCCAATCGTCGCTCACCACAGCCTCCCGTGCAGTGGAACCCTTGCAAAAATGCGAAAATAACATATAGCGTCCGGTTTCCGTTCCATCATCCGTCCGGCGCAAGAGGGCTCTCAAACATGCTGCGCGTTCTGTCGACTCATCTATTTCTGAATCACCGTCTGCACCCGGGCCTGCTTGAGCTTGCGTCCCGCTCCGGCGCGCAGGCGGTGGAGATTTTCGCCGCGCGCCAGCACTTCGACTACACCAGCCGCGAGCACGTCGCCGAACTGGCCGAGTGGTTCCGCTCCAATCCGCTCCAGCCCTTCTCCATGCACGCCCCGCTCTTTCCCGACCGCGAGATGGGCCGCGCCGGCGCGCCGGGAGTGAATGTGCTGCACCCCGACAAGGCCCGCCGCATCGAAGCCATGGATGAGATCAAGCGCGCGCTCGAATCCGCCGAGCACATTCCGCTGCGCAATCTCGTCGTCCATCTCGGCGAGCGCGACGATACCTGGTCGCCGCGCGCCATCGAGTTTGCGGTCACCGCGCTCGAGCACCTGGGCGCCTTTGCCCGCCCGCTCGGCGTCCGTCTGCTGGTCGAAAATCTGCTCAGCGAGGTCACCACTCCCGAGCATCTCGTCGCCATCCTCGAAATGGGCCACCTTGACAATGTCGGCGTCTGCCTCGATCTCGGCCACGCGCACATGACTGTCGGCATCGCGGAAGCCATCGCGACCTTCGGCGCCCGCATCGCCTCCGTTCACGTTCACGACAACCACGCCCTAAAGGATGAGCACCTGTGGCCCGGCGATGGCACCATCGACTGGCCTGCCACGGCGAAAGCCCTCAAAGATCTCGCTATGCCTCCCGCAACCGTCCTCGAGATCGCCCACAACCTTCCCGACGCCCCCGATACATTGCCCGCGCGGATGGAACAGTCCTTCGCGCTCTTCGACTGAGCCCCTCGCCCCGCATGCCAGCTTCCGAAAGGCGAAGCTCTGCTATGGTAACAGCGTCCGCGGCGTAGGACGGCATTGCGTGGGCAGTAAGCTGAATCGCGAACAGCCGTTCCTCGGCGGGGTGATCGGCCCGGTTTCCACATTCGCGCCCCAGCCATTCACCAGCAATGCGCCGTCCACCGATCCCAGCCCCGTGGCCAGGTTGTACTCCGCGCCATCCGCCGTAAACCCCGCCACTCCCGGAACGCTGTTGTTGCCCGAAGGCGTGGCGTGAAATGGATCGGCAGCCGCGCCCGCCAGCGCATACAATCGCGCATTGGCGTTGCCCTGCTTCGCGCCGCTTCTGCTTGTCCACCACCAGCGCCATCACGCCCGCAAACGCCGGCGACGCCACCGAGGTTCCCGAGACAATCCAATTCGATCCGTTCTCCACCATGAAATAGCCGTCGTGGTCCGCGGCCGATAGCGCAACATCCGGCACAGCTCTCATCCCGTTCGCCGCGCCCGCTCCATTCACCTCCGCTTGCCATGCCGGCTGTGCGTACACCGTGCTCGCGCCGCCGCCCGACGCCCACAGCCCCGTCCCGCCGTTCAACGCGCTCTCGTTCCACACCTCCTCGGGAATGTAGCTCATGCGCCGATCCGTAACCCGCCGAGTTCGCCGTGGCCCAGTACTGCGCGGCATTCGCGCCCTCGTTGAACTCCGTTCCGCCCACGCATGTCGCATACGGCGAGCTGCACATCCCGTTCACCGCGTTCCCCGACCCTTCCGTGTCCGCGCCTGCTTCGCACCCGGCCGCGCCCGCGTCGCCCGAGGCCACAAACACGCTCATTCCCTGGCTCGCCGCCTGCTCCCACAGGCTGTTGTAAAACTCGAGCTCCGCCGCGCCCATCTCCCGCTCGCAACTGCCATAACTCACGCTCACCACCGGCGCAGTCGCGTGGTTCACAATGTACTCGGCAGCCAGATCCACGCCGTCCGTCGTCCGCGTCGACGCCGCGGCCACCAGGCTCACCGCCGCATCCGGCGCAACCGCCCCGCTCCACTCCACGTCCAGCGTCGACTCATCCTGATCGCTTGCCACCAGTCCCGGATCCGTTCCGTCCACAATCACCTTGGGGCCGCTCGCCGCCAGGCCCGCCATCGAGCGAAACGCCGCCACGTCGCTCAGGTTGATGTTGCTACGCCCCGCAATCGCAATCGCGCTTCCAGTCCCCGCCGTCCCCGCGCTGTACAGCGGGTTCAAGTCGTAGATCAGTCGCAAAATCCGCGGGAAACAGATAATGCGTGCTGCCCGCCGTGTACTGCGGCTGCGCACCAAGCGCCCTCCGCGCCTTCATCTCCGATCTGCGCCTGAAATCGTGCAGCGAGACCACACCGCTCACCACGCCGGCCAGCGCCGCCGGAATCTGCGGGTCTTGTGAATTGGCAATATGTTCAGCGCCATTCACCCGATAAACGTGCATCTCCGTATGAAACGTGTCGAACACCTGTCCGGCCGTGCCGGAAAAGACCACCAGTCGGCCTCCCGCCGGAATCTCGTCCACCGTGAATCCCTGCTCCGTGAGCCACGCCGTCACCTGCGCCATCTCCGGCTCGCTCACTCCGAACTGCGCACCATACTCGGCCGGCGTCAGCCATTGGTGATAGAGCGGCGATCGCGGATTCTGCTGCTCCTCGACCAGCGCGTCGAGTGCCGTTTGTTGCGCGGGCGAGGGCTTGAGCAGCAGCACCATTCGCTCCAGCCGCGTGCCGGCATCCGCCGTGCCCTGGTCGAACTCCGCCCGCGCCAGCGGATGCACGTTGCCTTCGAGCGTGACCACCTGCGTTTCGTCAATGCCATTCAATCCGTGAATGACGAGCGATTGCGCTGAAGCGCACGATGCCGTTGCCGCGAGCGCGAACGCTCCGGCCAGGAACAAACCTTGTCGGGCCAATTTTGTGCGATCTCTCTTTCAAGACCGGGAAGCGCTGGCGGCGGCACATCCTGAGAGAGCGTGGCTCTTCACATCGTGTGGGGTAGCCGCGCCAGGTTGATTCCGCGGTCTGAGTTGTTTCTAATGTAGACCGGATTCTTAGAGCGTGTTTCATAAACACCGCCTCAGCGTGATCCAGAAGCAGGCGATGTAGAAGAAGGCGTAGTAGGTAGAGAGCAGATGCTCATGACGTACAAGCAATCGGCGGAACTGACCAAGCCAGGCGTTGGTGCGCTCCACGATCCAGCGGCGTCTGTAGCGGCGCATCTTACGTCCGTCTTCATAGCGCCGCCGCTTGTTGTTCTTGCGGTAGGGCGCAATCAACTCGATGGCCCGCTTCTTCAATCGCTCACGCAGCGGGTCGGAGTCGTAGCCAGCGTCGGCGATTACGCGTTTCGGTTTTTGCCGCGGCCGGCCTTTGGGGCGCGGGACGCGGACTTCCTGGAGCGTGGCTTCCGCAAGCGTAACTTCTGCCGGAGAGGCACTTTCCAGCCGAACTCCCAGCGGAAGACCTTGACCGTTGACCAGTACCATCCACTTCGTCCCCTTGCCGCGCTTGGTTTTACCGACCGCATCGCCCCCTTTTTGGCTGGGGCGAAGCTGCCGTCCAGGAAGGTCTCGTCCCACTTTAGCAATCCTTCCTGGTCTAGCGCGCCCAACAGAGCACGCCACGCATCCAGCCACACGCCTTCGTCCTGCCACTGCTTCAGCCGCCGCCAGCAGGTCGCCGGCGAGGGATATTCGTCGGGAAGAAATCGCCACGCCGCTCCGGTCTGCAGAATCCACAGAATCCCCTCAAAACAAGCCCGGTTCGACGCCCAGGGCCGTCCCCGGTTGTCCTTCCTGCGCCGTGGTTGGGGCAACAACGGCTCGATCAACTCCCACTGCTCATCCGTCACAAGCTTCTGCCGCTTCTTCATGACAGAAGCTCATCAGCCAACCAGCCTCACGCGTAAGTACTTAGCTTGAGGCCGAACCTATTTATGAAACACGCTCTAGATAGCTTTGGTCTCTTCCGAATTAATTTTGCGCCAACCAATCACCAACGTACTTTGCGCTGTCTCGAAGCAAGACAATGTGTCCGCACCGCGCACAGCGCAGCCAAAATCGCATTCGACTGTTGGGAAATTCTTAATGTCGCAATTCTTGCCGGGGTGCCCCAGGTCTCGCTTTTGAGCGCGGCCAAAATCGCATTCGACTGTTGGGAAATTCTCAATGTCGCAATTCCTGCTGGGGTGCCCCAGGTCTCGCTTTTGAGACCTGGGATAGCACGATCCCTTCCTCACCACTCTTAACTCGGCACGAACCCTGGGGTGCCCCAGGTCTCGCTTTTGAGACCTGGGATAGCACGAACCTCATAACCAGAAACACAAATTCACGCGGTCGTCACCTCAGCAAATCCTCGGCAACTGGAAAATTTTCAAGTTCGCTTTCTCTGAAATATCCAGAGCGAACCAGGGAAAATTCTTAATGTCGCAATTCTTGCTGGGGTGCCCCAGGTCTCGCTTTTGAGACCTGGGATAGCACGAACCTCATAACCAGAAACACAAATTCACGCGGTCGTCACCTCAGCAAATCCTCGGCAACTGCTCGCCGATCATCGTGGGAATCACGCGGTTTGCGCCCATCGCCGTGCGCGCCACGAGCATCCGCTTATGTTCCGCGGTCACATGGCCAATGCGCGCGGCTTCGCGACCTAACGGATGCGCGCGCAGCACGGTAAGTAAGCTGTCTGCCGCCTCGGGCGCCACGAAGAACACAGCCTTGCCCTCATTCGCCACGTACATCGGGTCGAGCCCCAGCAGCTCGCACGCCGACTGCACCTCAACCCGCACCGGCACGCGGGCCTCGTCGATCACAACGCCCACAGCGGAAGCCTGCGCAATCTCATTCAGCGTTGAGGCCAATCCGCCGCGTGTGGGGTCGCGCATGGCGTGCACCGCCGCGCCGGCAGCGTCGAGCACATCGGCAATCATCCCGTTCAGTGCCGCGCAGTCGCTCCTGATCTGGCTCTCGAACTCCAGCCCCTCGCGTACGCTCATGATCGCCATGCCGTGGTCGCCAATGGTTCCCGAAACAATCACCGCGTCGCCGGGCAGCGCGCGATGCGGGCCCACTTGAATTCCCGCACGCAGCACGCCCACGCCCGCCGTGGTGATGTAGCAGCCGTCGCCGTGCCCGCGCTCCACCACCTTGGTATCGCCGGTGACAATCTCGACGCCGGCCGTGGCTGCGGCTTTCGCCATCGCGTCCACAATCGCCGCCAGTTGCGCCAGCGCAAAGCCCTCTTCCAGAATGAAGCTCGCGCTCAGAAACTTCGGCTCCGCGCCGGAAACCGCCAGATCGTTCACCGTTCCGTTCACCGCCAGCTCGCCGATCGATCCGCCGGGAAAAAACAAGGGCTGCACCACGAAAGAATCCGTGCTGAAAGCAAGACGAGCGCCCGCCGCATCCAATACCGCTGCGTCGCCCAGATTTTCCAGAGCCGCATTGCGAAAAACCGGCAGAAAAAGATGCTCCACCAGCTCGTTGCCCAGCTTGCCGCCGCCGCCGTGGCCCATCACGATGGTGGGATAATCAGCCAGCGGCAACGGGCAGGACCAGTTGGAGAAGTCTGCACCTCTCGCGTTCGAATCCGCTGTCACTATCCTCCCTTTCCCACTCATCGCTACTTCGTTTCTCCAGTCACCGTGAATCTCTCTGTTGCTCCGTCCGGATATTGAAGCTCGTAGACCTGATCCGAGACGTATGGCTTCTCGTGCTTGTCTGTAACCAGCTTGGCTTTATACTCGCCGAGGGCAAGAATCCCATTCCGTATAGGCTTATTCCCCCGCAGTTCAAGGTGTCTTCCTTCAATGATCACGGAGAGTTTCATATACATGAGGTCGAGCGACGATCCCTGGCTGACATTGCAAACATCGACGACAGACGAACCCTGTACGGTGACCGCAATTGGATAGGCAGAGCTGCTTGATTGAGCGGATGCACTTGCAACAAAGAGCAGCAGAAAAATACCAAATGTCTTCACGATCCCTCCTCTGAAACGTCTTGAATTGCTGGTGCCCCCGGGGGTCTCCACGGACAGGTCTTCGTTCGTGGGGTGGAGCTTCGGCGCGCCTTTGTTTTTGCGCCTAACCTGAAATAGTACGAACCTGGCAGCGCGAAATACAAATTCATACGGTCTGAAACCCAAAATCTAAAAGCTAACAGCTAATAGCTAAAAGCTGGTAGCTGCCTTCAGCTCCTCCGCCGACAAAAACCGCCCGTAGTTGTAATACGCCGCGCAGGCGCCTTCGCCTGAAACCATCGTCGCGCCCAGCGGACGCCGCGGCGTGCATTCTTTTCCAAACGCGGCGCACTCGGCCGGCTTGATGGCCCCGCGCAACACATCGCCCGCGCGGCATAGCGGCGACTCCTGCGTATGAATGCCGGTGATCTTGAAGCGCTGCTCGGCGTCGAAATCGCGGTATTCCGCATTCAGCCGCCAGCCGCTCTTCGGGATGACGCCAATCCCGCGCCACGCGCGATCCGTCACTTCAAAAACCTCGCCCAGCAACTTCTGCGCCGCGCGATTGCCCTCGAACGTCACCACGCGGCTATACGCATTCTCCACCTCGTGCCGTCCGGCCTCCAGTTGCGCCACCGCGCGGCGAATGCCATCCAGCAGATCGAGCGGCTCAAAGCCCGTGACCACAATCGGTACGCCAAATCTTTCGGCGAGCGGCGGATACTCCCAATAACCCATCACGCTGCACACATGGCCCGCGGCCAGAAACGCCTGCACCTGGTTGCCGGGCGAGGACATGATGGCTTCAATCGCGGGCGGGACCAGGACGTGCGAGACGAGCACGGAAAAATTCTTCAACCCGCGCCGTTTGGCCAGGTGCACGCTCATGGCATTGGCCGGCCCCGTCGTCTCAAAGCCCACGCCGAAAAAGACCACCTGCTTGCCGGGATTCTTGACCGCCAGTTCCACCGCGTCCAGCGGCGAATAGACCACGCGCACATCGCCACCGCGTCCCTTCACTTGAAACAAATCACCTTCCGTGCCGGGAACGCGCAGCATGTCGCCGAACGAGCAAAAGATTACGCCGGGCCGCGCGGCAATCGCCAGCGCTTTGTCGATCAGCTCCAGCGGCGTCACGCACACCGGGCAGCCGGGGCCGTGAATCATTTCGATTCCCGGCGGCAGCATCTGGTCGATGCCGTTCCTGATGATGGAGTGCGTCTGCCCGCCGCAGACCTCCATGATCTTCCATGGCCGCGTAGCAACCTGCGCGATCTCCCGCGCCATCCTCTGCGCGATCT
>CAWCXX010000045.1:0-51429 GCA_963799445.1 uncultured Acidobacteriaceae bacterium
TTGTGTGCAGCTATTCTGGCTCTGCTGTAATAAGCGGAATGCCGTGATGACGGCGGATGCGAACCTGCGAGGCAAGGAATCTTGCCTTCACTGACTCACCGTCACTGGTGAAGTCAGCTCGAAAGACGAAAGGAGCCACATACATATGCCCAGCACAGAAACCAGCCCAGCTCGCCCAGCAGGAAGCTTCCTGTACGCGGTCACCGGAGCGACCGGTCGTCTTGGTCAGCTCGTGATCACTGCACTTCTGAAAACCATTCCGGCGGCCCAGATTGTCGCGCTGGTTCGCACCCCTGCGAAGGCGGCCGAGCTCGCCGCCAAAGGCGTCGTCATTCGCGAGGCCGACTACGACCGGCCTGAAACTCTTGCTCCCGCACTGTCAGGAGTGGAAAAGCTGTTGCTGATCTCGGGCAATCAGCTTGGTGTCCGGGTGCCGCAGCATAAGGCTGTGATCGACGCCGCAAAAGCTGCCAACGTCAGGCTCATCGCCTATACGAGCGTGCTTCACGCTGATACCTCACAGCTTGCCGTCGCCGACGAGCATCGCCAAACCCAGGCGCTCCTAAAGGCCAGCGGCGTGCCTTTCGTTCTGCTCCGCAATGGCTGGTACACAGAAAACTACACCTTCTCGCTCCCCATGGTGCTAAAGCAGGGCGAAATCCTGGGAAGCGCGGGCGAGGGTCGTATCTCCTCGGCGGCGCGCGCCGATTATGCCGAAGCCGCCGCTGCCGTACTCACTGCGGGAGAGGATCAAGCGGGGCGAATCTACGAGTTGGCCGGCGACGAAGCTTTCACGATGCAGGAACTCACCGCGGAAATCTCGCGTCAGTCGGGAAAAATTGTGACCTACCGCGATCTTCCGGAAGCCGAGTACAAAGCCACGCTGGCCGGCGCCGGAATGCCAGAGCTGATCGCCGCCTCGCTTGCCCGGTCATCTGCGGCCGCCAGCCGCGGTGCACTTTTCGACGACAGCCATCAGCTTTCCAGGCTGATCGGACGGCCGACCACACCTTTGAGGGACGCAATTGCCACGGCGCTCAAGGCCTGACTGTTAGCGAGCCTGCGCGGCGCTCAACGTCGCCGCATCGCGCCCGAACACCGCCAACCGCCGTGAGCTTGGCCGGGGAACTCAGCCTCTCACTCGGCCTGCGGTCATGCGCGTCAGCAGATCGCGCAAGCCGGCGTAGTCCGTAATCGATTGCGGGACTTTGAGTTTCCTCTGGTTGTCATTGAACTCGATTTCGATCCAATAGGACGTTCTGCCGCGATAGGTGCGGGATTTTTGCGTCGCTCCGGCAACATTGCTCCAGACGGCGCTCGTCCACTGCAGGTTTTCGCGGCCCCGCGCGTAGGAGATGCCGTCAGGTTCCACGCGCACGGTGAGGACCCTCTTGCCGGTGAAGTAGGCCACCAGAAGAGCGCCGGCCGTTGCGATGGCGAGAGGAATGTAGACAAAATACTCCATCCCAGAACTCATAAAGCCGTTTGCGACGGACAAACCGGCCACCACGCTGCCCATGAATGCGCCCAGACCGAGGGCAAGCAGCGAGAAAACCCACTCGGCAATGGGGTCTGGATAAAACGTCTGCGGCAACCCGGCGCCTTGCGGCAACAGGGCAGAAAGGCGTGTGCGCTTCTCACCTCGTAAGACGAGCGCCCAGCAGAGTGTGTGCAGCAATATGCCGATCGGCAAACCCGCCGCTAAAGCAAATTCAAAACGCGCCAGCGCAACCAGGAACGCACTTCGATACGTGGTCACCTGGCGAATTACGTAGCGTCCCGCGCCGTCTACCTGATAGGGGCCGGATCGGATGATGAAGGTGGGCTCTTCGTGTCCCGGAATCTCGGGAAAGTTGAAATAGATGGAGCCACGGGAGCCGTTGGCGGAGTCGGAGGGAGTGTTCCACTCGAGTTGAACACTCATGGCCGCGCCGGGTGCGGTAAATTTCCGGTGGTTCTCGGTCCATGACACTTGCTTAGGCGTGACTTGGAAGCTCGCGGACACAATGTGTGGCGGGCCTTCGGTTGTGAACCCCATGTGGGTTTGCAGAAACTGCGCCAAATTTGCGTCAATTTCGTCGTCGACGGTGAATTCCCATTTCAGACTCTCGTTCACCGCGTTTCCGCTAAGCACCTGGGAGTTGGTGGCGAATTTGAGAGAAGCCGCGAGGAGCGTAAGGGCGGCCACTGTGACGGCCAAAGTCGAGACGTATTTAGCAATCATAGATGCCAGGCATAGTAACACAAGCCGGAATGCTCAGAAAACCGAATTGAGAGGCGCCCGTCTTTCCTGGCCCACCGAAGTAAAGCTTCGATCTACCCCACATACGGAGACCTGTCTGTGGCGTCCCCGAAGATGGGGCCCCCAGGTTCGGTGCAGAAGCACGAAGGCCGCTCGCAAGTGCGGGCGGCCTTCGTGTTGAGAGGACCAAGGTGCTGCGGTGAAACCCAAGCAAGAAGGGAACTGTATCCAGGGTTGGTATCGTGCTATCCCAGGTCCCCAAATGCGAGGGACCTGGGGCACCCCTAAATTGTGCGAGGCCGGACGGACTAGTCCCCGGCGACGAGCTCGCCTTCTTCCTGCTCCTTTGCGGCAGGTGCGACGGGGCGAGCGGGGGCGATGGAATCGAGGCTTACCAGGCCTTCGACGGGCTTTTCGCCGAGGACGTGCTCGCGGTAGAGCTTGGCCATGCGGGCGTTCTCGGCTTCCTGACGGATTTTTTCTTCGCGCGCGCGGAGCTTCTCTTCGCGGGCGTTCTTGGCGATGCCCAGATTGTCGAGAGTGTGGTTGGCCTCGGCGTTTACGTGGTCCATATTGAGCACCAGTTCGTGGCCCACGTGGTTCATGCCGACCTTCTTGCCGCCGGCGAAGATCTCGTGGCGGCCGTGCTCCTCATACCACTTGGTCAGAGTGGCCGTCATGTGCATCTTCTCAATGATGTTGCGCCAGCCGATGCCGGTGTTGTAGGCGCAGAAGCTGATTTCGCCTTCCTGCGTGGCGTAGGGGATGATGCACTGCTCGGTGCGGCGGAAGTCGTAGTTGAACAGATCCTGGAACCACATGCCTGCAATGAAGAGGAAGTTCCAGCGGTCCTGGCGGCGCTTTTGAATGTCTTCCATCGTCCGGTCGCCCTTGACGCTGCCGTAGTTGTTGCCGGTGGCGTTGAAGGTCTTGTCCATCTTCTTGAGCATGTCTGCGATCTTGAAGTGGGTGGGCGCCTGGAAGGGATCGTAGTTGCGCAGCAGCGCCAGGCCAAAGCCGATGACCGAAAGCCACTTGCCGCGAGCGGCGTCATTGACCTTGGCAAGATCCTTGGCCACCTGGCCCATGTTGAGGAAGGCGGTGACGGGAGCGGCTTCCTTGGTTTCCTTGTCGATCATCATGGCCATGCCGATGCCGCAGTTGGGATGGCATCCGCAGGAGAGCTGGCCCCACTCGGCGCTGGGCCCGTGAACCAGATCGGCCCAGTCGGAGAAGGTGCTCATGAAGCTGATGGGGAACCAGTCGCGCTCAGGTTCGCCGAAGCCGACCTGCGACTTGATGTCGTGCGCCATGTGCGAGAGGGTGTAGCGCTGGGCGATGCGGCGCTCGTCGGTGATTTCCTCGTCGCGGCCGGTAAAGCTGACGGGCTGGAAGCTGAGGAAGCTGATCTTCTTGGGGTTGTCGAGGGCGAACTGGATGATGCGGCCCACCTGCTCGTTGTTGATGCCGTTGACGATGGTGGTGACGGGAACGATCTCGACGCCGGCTTCGTGCAGGTTGTTGATGGCCTGGAGCTTCACGTCGAAGAGATTGCCGACCTTGCGGTGCGAGTTGGCGGCGTTGCCGATGCCGTCGAACTGCAGGTAGACGTAGCGCAGGCCGGCCTCGGCGGCGGCGCGGCAGAGCTCCTTCGACTTGGCGAATTCAATGCCATTGGACGCGGCCTGGACGGAGTTGAAACCGACCTTGCGCGAGTAGGCGACGGCGTCAAGGAAGTAGGGCGACAGCGTGGGCTCACCGCCGGAGAACTGCACGCTCATCTGCCGCTTGGGCTTCATCTCGACGGCGTTGTCGAGCATCAGCTTGATCTCGTCCCAGGTGAGCTCGTGGACGAAGCCGACCTGGTTGGCGTCCATAAAGCAGGGATCGCACATCATGTTGCAGCGGTTGGTGAGGTCGATGGTGAGCACGGAGCCGCGGCCGTGGGTGACGGTGGACGTGCCATGGTTGTGCAGCTTGTCGGCCTTAGCGCCGTGGGCGCGCACGTCGCGGCCGGGGAAGCTTTCTTCGAGGTGCTTGAAGAAGGCGGGATCCATCGACATTACGTCTTCAAAGTGGCCGTGCTTGGGGCAGTCCTTGACCATCAGAATTTTGCCGTCGCGCTCGATGATCTGGGCCTTGATTTCGCCCACCTTCTCATTGAGGAGGACGTCGACGGGCAGCTTGCCGTCGAGAATCTGCTTGCGGATTTCGGGAACGCACTTGGGACAGAGCGAATCCGTGGTGCGCGGCCAGCCGAGGGGCGGCTTCTCCTTCTGCCAGCTCTTCTGCAGGGGCTTGTCGCTCCATTTAGGCGTAAACGACGGGTTGGGGCTGATCCGGTTCAGCCGCTCGTAGACGACCCACGCTCCCCTGGCCGCGTAGACTGCGGCTTTCTCGGCATACTTGACGGCTTTGGACATGATTGCGGTCTCCTTCGGTGCAGAAATCGATTCAGGAAATAACCGCCGGGAGTTGCGTCTGGCCCGGCTCATTGCTTATGTTTCGCGCCTTCGCGGTTTCCCAGGGAGGGATTCCGGAGGCTAAGAACTCATTGCAAGGGTACTTTGCACCCCCGGTCAACCCAAGAAAGGTGCAGCGAATGGGGAAATGGGGCGGTGAATGGTAGATGGGGCGCGGGGAATGGGGCGGCGGGGGGGTCTGTACGTATCGCCAATCGCCGTTCGAACAGCCGCAAAAGAGGCGTCAAACACGGTGTAATTCACTCAAAACAAAAAAGCACATCAATAGATCTTGCTTCCTTTGAATCATCTCGGAGTAGAATGGGAGCGCAAATCAAGCTCTCGAATTTTGTGCCTCCGTAATCTTCGGTCAAGTGGAGTGTGAGCGAGGGACGGTCGCATCAATGATGCACTGCAAGAAGCAGCAATGAACTCATGCGTGCAAGGAGAAGTCATGAATTCAGGTACGTCTTCCTGTCGCCCTCTAATTTCAAACGATTTCCAGTTAATAACGGCTGCCTTCCGCGAATCGCGGGCTGGAACTCTGGCCGCGCTCTGTATTGTTGTGTTGGTCCTGGGATTCATGTGCCCAGCGGCGATTGCGCAGACCAACGCATGGACCTGGATGAGCGGAAGCGCCACCGCTGGCCAGTCTGGTGTGTATAACACGCCAGGCAGCTTTACAGCGGGGAGCGTGCCTGGAGCACGGTTAGGGGCGGTCAGTTGGACCGATGCCAGCGGCGATCTTTGGATTTTCGGCGGATTCGGGAGTGACGCCAACGGCAATTCCGGCTTTTTGAACGATCTCTGGGAGTACAGTGTCTCCCTGAACGCATGGGCTTGGATGGGCGGGAGCAACACGGTTCCGGCACCGAACAAGGGCCAGCCCGGCACCTACGTCTCCTTGGGTGTGGCTGCGCCGGGGAACATGCCGGCCGGACGGAGTGGCGCAGCGGGTTGGACCGACACCAGCGGCAATCTCTGGCTGTTCGGCGGCGCAGCAGACGATACGAATCTTGCCCAGGATAGTATTGGCAATAATCTGAATGACCTTTGGATGTACAACCCCGACTCAGGCGAATGGACCTGGATGGGCGGAGATGCCCCAACAAATTCCCAAGCCGCTTTTGAAGGCATCTACGGTCCGAAAGGGAATTTTACGTCCGGAGAGCAACCAGGAAGCTTGAATTTCTCCGCATCTGTGACCGACGCTGACGGAAACTTCTGGCTCTTTGGCGGATACGGCAGCGACTCAACTGGCGCTTATGGCGATCTCAACGACCTTTGGGAGTACAAGCCCGCGACCAACGAATGGGCGTGGATAACCGGCAGCGCTGCGGCAGAAAGCAGCGGAAGTTACGGTTCTCTCGAGACGCCTGCATCCGGAAATCTTCCTTGTAGCCGTGACAGTGCTGCCATGTGGGCTGACAAACTTGGCAATGTCTGGCTCTTTGGCGGCTTTGGCTTTCCTCCCAATGGAGAGGGGTATCTAAACGACCTTTGGGAGTTCAACCCAACCACGGGCTATTGGGCATGGATGGCGGGCGACGACACAATGGGCGTCGTTACTCCGCCAAGTGGCAGTAACAACGCACCCGGCAGCGGTTGGGTCGGAGTTTACGGAACATTGGGTGCTGCCGCTTCCGGCAACAACCCAGGGAGCCGCGTCTTATCATCTACCTGGACCGACAGTAGCGGCAATCTCTGGCTCTTTGGCGGCCAGGGTTTCGATTCCGCTGGAACGAATGGCGATCTCAACGACCTCTGGGAATTCAGCCCCTCCACTTATGAATGGACGTGGGTAGCAGGAAGCGACCTTGCGAACCAGGCGGGCGTGTACCAGCCCACAGAAGGCTCTTCCGCCACCGGTATCTCCGGAGGACGCGCAACCGAGACCCCCGACGCAAAGGCCGGAGTGCTCGCCGAGGCGACAACGAGCGCCGGCAGCTACACGCCCGGGGCCCGCGACCAAT
The DNA here is from genome assembly GCA_963799445.1 of uncultured Acidobacteriaceae bacterium. Classification (GTDB taxonomy): domain Bacteria; phylum Acidobacteriota; class Terriglobia; order Terriglobales; family Acidobacteriaceae; genus Telmatobacter. Next base: position 6,678 of record CAWCXX010000045.1, read on the forward strand.
CATCGGCCTGGACAGATAAGAGTGGCAATTTATGGGTCATGGCGGGTTCCGGTCTGGACAGCAAAGGCAATAAGGGTTCTCTCAACGATCTGTGGAAATACCAGCTGTTCGGTTTCCAAGTTGGCGCCTCGCCTTCCTCGCTCACTGCCTCATCCGGTGGGCAGGCGACGACTACCCTAACCATTACGCCTCAGAACGGCTTCAAGTCCACGGTGACATTCGCCTGCTCCGGACTGCCGGCTGGCACCACTTGCATGTTCAATCCGACAACCGTGACACCTCCGGGAACAACAAGCACTACCCTCACGATCACGGCGCAAACGCAGGCCCAGAACCAGCATCGCGGCTCCCGGCCGTTCTTGCCGGAGACGGTCCTGGCCGTGGCCGCGTGCTTCTTCAGTTGGAGGAGGCGGCGCGGCTTGCAGGTTGCATTGCTGATGGCGATAGCCGCAGGTGGCTTGGCTCTGCTCTCCGGATGTGGCGGCGGGGGTAGCGGCGGTGTTGTGACGCCGGTGACCTCGACGATCACGGTGACGGCCACTTCCGGCACAATTCAACAATCCGCCCAGTTGTCATTCACGGTGAACTAAGGCATACCAATCGCCCGCGTAAAGCGGTTGAGAGCCTTCGCGCTTCTTACGGCACCTTGCCGGTGGTGGCTACCTGGTTGACGATGCGCTGGACGAAGACAACGTGGGTGTGAATGTGGGCCGCAATCGAGGGTACGAACTCCGTGATGAAGTTGTCGATGGGCGCGGTGGCCAGATCGACCCCGTAACGCTCGGCATCGGCCGAGAAATGGGTTTGCTGGCCGGGCACGTAGAGGTTGGCGAGGGACATATCGACCATGGGGCCGAATATCTCGGAGTAGTTGAACGTTTCTTTGCCATTATCGGCCCGCTCCCTGAAGATATCTTTGGCGCAATGGAAAGCACGGCGCGGGATGCTCATGTCGGGCCTGCGGTGGTAGTGCGGGTCCGTGTGGGTAATGGAAGGAATGACGAAGGTGCCGAAGAACTGGCTAGTCATGTCCTGGGTAAAGCTGACGCCAACGTTGCGGCCCCAGCCGGGAAAGCCCGGCCCGTAGGCAGTGTGGGAGTTGATGGCTATGGAGATGCCGGCCTCGCCGACGATGGTGAGGAGGTTGAAGGGGTTGGTCAGGTTATCGGCGGCCAGGCGGAGCTTTTGCACGGGCGAGAAAGGCATGACGTCGGGACCTGTGAGGAAGCGGGCATACCAGTCGATGACGGGCGCGTGGGTTACGCAGACCTTCGCCTCGACAGTCGGTGCGCTCTCGGCCGAGGCATGCGGAATGAGGCCGGCGACTGCCAGGACCCGCATTCCGCCGGTGGCCGTCATGGACGCGCCGGCATTTTTTATGGCGCAGGGGTCCGGGGGCTTTTCAGCTTTGGTTGATTTCTTCGGTTGAGAAGCCTGCGGCGGCGCTTGCGCCGGCTGGGCGGCCTGGGATTGCCCGGCCTTGGCCTGCTCGGCCGTAGCTTGGCCTGCACTCAAAGCCAGCGCCAGCGCGAGCAGAAGCAGGCTGATAAGCCGCGATCTATGAGTGCATGGGGGCGCGCATGGGGTGTGGCCGCATCTTACGAGATGGAACGCGTCGCTTGCCAAGAGATCGAGACCTCGCTTGTTGGAGTTACGCGTACACGGTGTCTCACGGGAGTTCCGGTCCGCCGCCGGAACGATCGATCCTGGCGCTTGGGGTACTGCTATCCATGAGCGCCTGAAGAACTTCCACCCGCACTCGGCCTGCAATTTCAGGCGTAACACGCTCCCCAAAAAGTATGGCAAATGTGAATTGTCACAGCCGCAAGATTCGCCTAATCGAAACTATGCAGGTTAAGGAGGGTTAGACCTTCAAAGCAATGATCGAAGAAGGCCGCGCTTCGGGTCAATGTTAATTTTCACGGTCCCCCATACCGTTTGAGGCATTGACGCGGCATGAAGCATCCAGCAGACTTTGGACAGGTTATTCGTGAGGTGTGCATTTTATGGGCGCGAAGGACAATCCAGGCACGGGCGCGAGCAGCGTTGGCCAACGGATCGATGAGGCGATGGAGCTGATCGAGATGGAGTTGCGCCACGCCATCGCCTACGTGAATGATGCTGTGATTCCGCAGGTGCGAAGGGAATCGATCTCAGCCATGCGCGTGGCCGCCGACACGCTACGCGATCTTGCCGACCGTTTTGAGCAGCGGGACAACCAGGCTGCGAACCCGCCCCGCAACCAGCCCAAAAACGAGACCGGGGAGCCGCGCCGTTGAGGGCCGCGGCGCCGCAAGGGACAAAGCTTTGGAGCGTGGCCTGCGCGGCCGGGCTGGCTGCCGCGCTGCTGGGCGTGAGCGGCTGCCATCACCGGGAAAACACGACACAGATGGCTCCGCCGCAAGCCTTGCCGCCGGAGCAGCAACCGGCTCCTGCCGCCACGGCGCCGCAACCGCCCCCCGCGCGCATTCCAGTCACTCCGGCTCCGGCGGGAGGAGTCAGCGACGCGGACCTCGAATTTGTAGCCAGCCACAAGCCCATTTTGAGCGAGGTTGGCTACGCCACCTGGTACACGGCGCCCTACAAGGGCCGCCGCGCCGCCAACGGCGAGGTCTTTGACGACCAGGCAATGACCGCCGCGCATCGCACCCTGCCCATGGGCTCGCTGGTGGTGGTGACCAACATGACCACCGGCCAATCGAGCGCCATGCGCATTACCGACCGCGGTCCGTTTGTGGAAGGCAGGATGCTGGATTTGACCATCGCCTCGGCAAAGGCCACGGGCGTTTACGGCAAGGGGCTGGCGCGGGTCCGCATGGACGTTTACGAAACCCCAAAGCCCATCGACTGGGGCGGGCGCTGGTGCGTGCAGATTGGCGCATTCCACGACGAGCGCGCCGCCATCAAGCTGAAGCAGGAGTTGCTGCGCCGCTATCCCGGCTCCAATGTGATTGAGTTTCCCGGCGAGAACAGCTATTGGGTACGCATTCGTCCCGAGGGCGACGACCGCGAGATGGCGGAGTACATTTCCCGCCATCTGCAGCCGGTCGAGGGCGATGCGTTTCTGACGCGGCTGGACTGAGGCAGCAGCAAGTCATCAGGTCGGCAAGTCAGCGAGTCGGCAAGTGAGCCGTGCTTCTTGGCTTACGGCAGCGCGCTGACGTAGGCCGGATCGATGGCCTGACGCATTGCGGCGGAGAATCCTTCCCACGTGCAGGAAAGATCCGCGCGGCCGCATCCCGGAACGAAGATGGGCGCCTCGGCGGGCGGGTTGGCTGGCGTCAACGTTTCCCCTTTGCGCATCTGTTCGAGAGTCTGCGCGGTGAACTCAAGACGCACGAAAAGCTTGCCGTCGGCGTGCGAGCGCCACAGTTCGAAGACCAGCGCGCCACCCGGAGGCGTATCGTCCACGCGGCCGTCCTCGATCCAGTCGATGCCCAGAGCTCCGGCCACAGTGGCGAGGTTCAAGTCGTGGCCCACCAAAATAACCACGCGGTCGCCGGGCTTGCCGAGCGCGCCCGGAACCGGCTTGCCTGTCACGCTCTGTGCGATGGTTTCAAGGATGTGGTCGAGAAGATTCGACGCGTACATGCGCGCGACGGCAGGGGTGCGGAACCCATAATCCCAGTGTGCAATGTTGAGTTGCATCACATAGCGCAGCGTGGCGCCGTCCAGGCATCCCCAGCCGGTGTCGGCATCGCTCATGCCCTGGGTGTATTCGAGGAGCAGATTCTCAGCCAGCGTGCTGGCGGTGACGACCGGCCCGCTCGCCGACACGGGAGATTCGCCTATGCCAGGTTTCAAGGTAGCGGGAATGTCGAAGATCGAGGTGCGCTTCGCGTTGGCAGGCGCGTGTCCGCAGCCGGCGAGCACGCGGTCGAGCGCGGCCAACTGCGGGCGGTAGGTCTCGGTCAGGTTATTGGGGTCGCCACCGATGCGTCCGGCAATGGCTGCGGCCGCCAGGGCGGGATCGGCATGGACAATGCCTGCTTTGAGAGGGACGGAAGAGCGGATCGTTGGCGCCGTCGGGCTGCGAGTGGACCGGGACTTCGCACCCCGGAAGCATTCCCTCTGCCAGCGCCTTGCCGGTCTCGCGCGTGCGCTGGTCGGTGTCGGCAACGATCGTCACGTGCGCGGCGTCAGCGCAGCCGGTGGCAGCGAGCAGACCCTCGCCGGAGAACTTGATGCGATCCCAGGCGCCGAAGAGCTTCATCAGTTGATAGCCGTGCGCGGTGAGATAGCCCGGGGGCACATCCCACTGGGGCCAGGGCGCGGCAGAGAATTGGTTGTAGAGATCGGGCTGGCCCATGGGCGCGCGGACACCATGGCGGCTGAGCACGACAACCAGTTGCAGGTCGGCATTCTGGTTTGCCGGGCCGCGCATCAGCAGTCTGTGCCGCCAACGGCCCGCAGAGCGCAAAAGAAACCAAGAAGGCCGAGAAGGAAAAGGCGCATAGCGGCGCGAAAGGACATTTAAAGTCTCCATCACAGTATTTTAGAAAACTTCGAGGGTGACGGCACTTGCGGCTTCGCTCTGAGACGGCGGATCAGCCTGCCCGAGCGGCTTATCCTGTTGAGGACATGGCCCAGAGGTGAGCCTCTGATTCCGAAGGTTGGTCAACCGCAAATCCGATGGCTGTTCGACGCGCAGCCGCGGCCTGCGGGGCAGGCTGGCGCCGCGCTGGATCTTTCTGCGCGCGCTGGCCGCCATCTACTTCTCCGCATTCTATTCGCTGCTGTTTCAGATCAAAGGGCTGATCGGTCCGGAAGGAATTCTGCCTGCGCAGCAGTATCTGGCAGCCGTCGCGCAGCAGATGGGCGTCGACGCGCTACTGGTACGCGCCGTCGCTCTACTGGATCTCCGCCAGCTCGACGGATGCTGATGGCGGTCACGTGGATCGGCCTTATTGCTTCGGTGATTGCCTTCCTCAACCTGTGGCCGCGGCTGAGTTTCTTCGTCTGCTTCGTTTGTTTCCTCTCGTTCATCGGCGTGTCCGAGCGTGTTTTCAAGCTATCAGTCGGACGGCATGCTGCTCGAAGCCGGATTTCTGGCGCTGTTTTTTGCGCCGCGCGGCCTGATGCCGGGATGGGGCGCGAGCGATCCGCCCTCGCGCGCCAGCTGGTTTCTGTTGCAATGGGAGTGGTTCCGCATCTACTTCGAATCGGGCATGGTGAAGCTCGCGAGCGGCGACCCGGAGTGGCGCAACTTCACGGCCATGGACGAGTACTACCAGAACGGCCCGCTGCCGACGTGGATCGGCTGGTACGCCGAGCATCTGCCGCACTGGTTCCATGCCGCCACGGTTGCCGGAACGCTGGTGCTGGAACTGGGCCTGGTGTTCATGATGTTCTTCCCGCGCCGCGTGCGCCTGATCTGCTTCTTCATCGTCACGCCGTGGGAGATTGGCGTGATTCTCACCGCCAATTACACATTTCTGAATTATCTCGTGCTCTCGCTGGGCTTTTTGCTGCTCGATGACAGGTTTCTGCTGCGCTTTGTTCCCGCGCGCTTCCGTCCGCGCGAGCCGGAACCGATTCGCGGAGCCGGAGCCCAAGGAAAAGCAGCCGTTGTCGATACTCGCCGTGGGCGAAGCCAGCGTGGTAACGGCGGAGATGGAGCCGCGCGAGAGCGGCGCGTCACGGATGAATTTTCTGGAGCGGCTCGGTCTTTCCATGGCCCGCGCGCATGGCTGTTGCGGCAATCATGCTGACGTGGATCGCCTACGACACCACAGTGGAGATGATCGGCATTGCGCTGCGCGCCGCATTCCCGCGCCCTCACGCCGCCCCTCGTCGCGCTCGAACCCTTTCGCATCGCCAACCAGTACGGCCTGTTTGCCGTGATGACGCGCGGCCGCTACGAGATCGAATTTCAGGGCTCCGACGACGGCGTGAACTGGACTCCGTACCAGTTCCGCAACAAGCCGCAGGCATTGAATGAGGCGCCGCGCATCTATGCGCCTTATCAGCCGCGCTTCGACTGGAACCTGTGGTTCGCCTCGCTCGGCGACTGGCGCGAGAATGAGATTGTTCCCATCACGGAGGAGCGGCTGCTGCTCGGCGATGCCGATGTGCTGGCGCTCTTCCGCGGCAATCCATTCCCGCAGATTCCGCCGCGTTATGTGCGCGCGGTCCTGTGGCAGTACTGGTTCACCTCGATGGACGAAAAGCGGCGCACCGGAGATTGGTGGCGGAGGGAAGATCTCGGCCTCTACGCGCCGGAGCTTACCATGACCGCGGACGGCAAATTTGCCGTCGTGGAGTGGCCGCAGGAGCTGCCGCCGCACGATTGACAAAGACGGGGCAACGCAGGGACAAGCAGCAGGGACACGGCAGGGAACAAGGGAGCAAGGGAGCGAGCGAGGCACTCAGGAGTGTCAGCGAAGACGTGCGAGCTGGAGGACGATGACAAATGAAACGCGCGTGCGTGATTGGATCGGGCCCCAACGGGCTTGCCGCGGCCATTGTGCTGGCGCAGGCAGGGCTGCGCGTCGAGGTCTTCGAGGCCGAAGCCGAGCCGGGCGGCGCGGCGCGCACCCTGCCGCTTACGCTGCCGGGATTCATGCACGACTTCGGCTCGGCCGTGCATCCGTTCGCGGCCGGTTCGCCGTTTTTCGCTCGCTCTGCCTCTGGCGGATTATGGACTGGAGTGGGTTCATGGTGAAGCGCCGCTGGCGCACCCGCTCGACGATGGCACTGCGGTGGTGCTGGAGCGCGACCTTGGCGAAACGGAGCGCGCGCTGGGCGAGGATGGAAGGACGTGGAGGCGCCTGGTCAGCCCGCCGTCGATCACTGGCAGGAGTTTGCGGAAGACAGCCTTGGGCCCATGCTGCGCATTCCGCGTCATCCGTTGCGGATGGCGCGATTCGGGCTGACCGCGCTTCAGTCAGCGCAAAGCTTTGCGCAAAGCCACTTCAGGAACCCGCGCACGCGCGCCGTCTTTGCAGGATTGGCGGGCCACTCGTGCCTGAGCTTCGACCGGCCGTTGAGCGCGACCATCGGCCTGATGTTCGGCATCACCATTCACGCAGTGGGCTGGCCGATTCCGCGCGGAGGCGCTGGCGCCATTACACAGGCGCTCGGCGCGTTATCTCATGATGCTGGGCGGCACGGTGCACATCTCTCACCGCATCGATAGCGGCTGCGCTTCAGCGGGATGGAAGCAGAGAGCGCGCTTATCCTCTTCGACACCGCGCCGCGACAGTTGCTTGCAATTGCCGGCGAGCGGCTGGCGCCCGGCTACAGGCGCAAGCTGGAGCGATTCCAGCACGGGCCGGGCGCATTCAAGATCGACTACGCACTTTCAGAGCCGGTTCCATGGCGGGCGCCGGAGTGCCGGCGCGCAATCACCGTGCACCTGGGCGGCACATTTGAGGAGATCGCCGCGGCCGAAGACGCGGTGGCGCATGGGCGAGAAGCCGAGCGGCCCTTCGTGCTGGCCGCGCAGCCTACGCTCTTCGATCGCACGCGCGCGCCAGAGGGCAGGCACGTGTTGTGGGCGTATTGCCACGTGCCCAACGGGTCGACGTTCGATATGACGGAGCGCATTGAAGCGCAGATCGAGCGATTCGCGCCCGGATTCCGCGATTGCGTGCTGGCGCGGCGCGTTTCGCCTCCCGCCGCGCTCGAAGCGATGGATGCGAACCTTTTCGGCGGCGACATCAGCGGAGGGGCAATGACGATGAGGCAGATGATCTTCCGCCCAACTTTGCGCGGCTACGCGACCGGCGCGCCGAATCTGTATCTGTGTTCGGCATCGACGCCACCGGGCGGAGGCGTGCATGGCATGTGCGGCTATCACGCGGCGCAGTTGGCCCTGCGGCAAATTCGAAGCAAGCAGTGATCGGGCGCTCAAAAAAATTGGCCGTTCGCCGGAGATTCGCAATGCCTTCCACATCGCGGAATCCAGACGAACGGCCAACCCGTCAAGAAAGTTCTGAACAGGCTCTAAGGCATTTCTCCTTCAGATATAGCCATCATGGTTTTCGTGCGCGGTGGCGATTTCTTGAGGAAATCGCCACTTCAGCGTATCGGCTTCGGTATACAGCAGAAGGAGAAATGCTTTAAGCGGCTGCGTAGCTCTCCAAGGCATCGCGGCTGGGAATGGTGAGCGTGCAGCCGTGCTGCGCCACCAGGCGGCGATTCTTGAAGATGGTCAGCGTGCGCGTGACGGTTTCGCGCGAGGCGCCGATGAATTCGCCGATCTCCTCGTGCGTGAGCGACAGGCGGCAACGCGAGCCGGTCGCGGGCTTCTGGCTGGGTTCGCTCCACACCAGCAGCAGCCGCGCCAGCCGCTCGGGCACCGATGCAGACAGACCCACCATGCGCAACTGCCCGCAGGCAAGGTTATAGCTTCGCACCATATCGCGCGCGACCGTCTGGTAAGCCTCAGGATGGCGGGTAAGAAATTGCAGGAAAACCTGGCGTGTTACGTGCGCGATTCTGGTGGGGTAGAGCACCTCCGCTGTCATCTCGTAAGCTCCGCCGGAAAGCGCGGAAGAAAGTCCGAGGACTTCGCCGGCCTTGGCGATGTGGAAGCTCAGGCGGTGGCCGTCGATCGAGTTGATGGAGAGCTTGACCTCGCCTTCGAGAACGACAACGATGCCGGCGGCGGGTTGCGTCTCGGTGAACAGCACGACGCCTGCCGGATACGAAGTGGGATGGAGCAGCGATTCGAAATCAGCCAGCGCATGCGCGGATAACGAGCTGAAGAACTCACTGTTCCGGTAAGGGGGAACAATCATATCGTTCGCATTTTCGCGCACCATCTGCATATCAATTCTCCTCATCTGTCGGTTTCGCGTCCTTGCGTTTCACTTCATCGGCTAGATACTGCGTCCAGGGTGTGCAGGTCAGAATGTCGGCTTGGGTTTGAGAGTAGATCGCTTTCAAATTCCGCATTCCGGCGGCGTCGGCATAGGTGGTCCCGCGCAAATCGAGGGACAATTTTCTTTCGGCGAGAGCCGGAGCGGTGTGTTCCCAGAGGCGGCCAAGTTCGGCCGCCCATGGTCCGGTGATACGCCCTTCCAACTTCATAACGATCGTTTCAGCGTTTTGTTCAACCGTGATTCGTAACGTAAGCTGGCTCGTCCTGCGCCATGCCCCTAGTTATGCACGGCGCGTGCCAAACTTACGCCGCAGCTCAGCGGGCTGCGCGACACGTTGAATTCAAAGTGGTTAATTTTCCGGAAGCGCGTCGTGGAGGAGTAATGAAGTGTGCCGCGTGACGACGTGACGATGACGGGATTTCGTCACCGAGACTACATATAGTCGCCGCGCTCGATGGAGAGCTTTTTCATTTTGGAGTTCAGGGTGGTGCGTTTAAGGCCCAGGCGCTCGGCAGCGCCGCCGGGCCCGCCGATGATGCCTTTGGCGTCGCGCAAGGCGCGCAGAATATGGTCGCGCTCGGCGGCCTGCAGTGTAGGATTGGCCGCTGCGCCCTCGTCCTCTTCCTCTTCTTCCACGGATTCGAGCTCGGCCAGCGGCACGCGCAGCACCGGCCCGCGCGAGAGGATCACAGCTCGCTCCAGGAAATTCTCAAGCTCGCGAATGTTGCCTGGCCATTTCCACGCGACAAGAGCCGCCATCGCCTCCGGCGGGATAGTTTCGATGGTCTTGCCCATGCGGCGGGCGTGGCGGGAGACAAAATGGCGGACAAGGATGGGAATGTCGGCGGCGCGCTCGCGCAGCGGCGTCGCAAAGACAGGAAAAACCTTGAGGCGGTAGAAGAGATCGCTGCGAAACTGTTTCTCGGCGACCATCCTGGCCAGATCGCGATTGGTGGCGGCGATGAGCCGCACGTTGACGGGGATGGGACGCGTGCCGCCCAGCCGCTCGAACTCGCGCTCCTGCAAGGCGCGCAAGAGCTTCGGTTGCAGGTCGAGCGGCAGCTCGCCCACCTCGTCAAGGAAGAGCGTTCCCTCGTGCGCCAGCTCCAGGCGGCCCATCTTGCGCGCGATGGCGCCAGTGAATGCGCCTTTCTCATGGCCGAAGAGCTCGCTTTCGAGCAGGCCGGCGGGGATGGCGGCGCAATTCAATTTGATAAAAGTGCGCTCGCTGCGCGGGCTCAGCCGGTGGATGGCGCGCGCCAGCAGCTCCTTGCCGGTTCCCGTCTCGCCTTCGATGAGCACGGTGGCATCGGTTGGTGCCACCGTCTCAATCTGGCGCAGCACGTTGCGCAGGCCCGTGCTCTCGCCCACGATGTCGTCGAAGCGGTTTTCGACATTGATCTCGTCTTCGAGATATTGCTTTTCGTGGGTCAGGCGGTCGCGCAGTTCGGCAATTTGCTTAAAGGCCAGCGCGTTGTTCACCGCCATGGCCATCTGCCCGGCTACCTGGCCCAGCATCTCGGCGTCGCGCTGCGAAAATGCGCTCTCCACCGCGGCTGGCCACCATCAAAGAGCCCAGAGTCCTTTCGCGGTGGACGAGTGGAACCCAGACTCCCGACCGCAAGCCCATCCTGGTGAGATGTTGCACAGACTCGAGCGCAAAGGGCCATCGGTCGATCCTGTTCAAGATGACCGGGCGGCGGGTGCGGAAGGCCTGTCCCTTCCGGGGATGCATCCGGATCGATCAGCACTTCACCCTGACTCGCGCTGCCCTCATCGTCGGCGGCAAGAAACTGAACGCGCAACTTGCCGGTAGCCTCGTCGAAGAGCGTCAACGTCGCGGCGTCATGCGGAACCATCTGGCTGCATGCTGGAGGAAAAAGCTCCCAGCAGCTTGCGAATGTCCACATTGGCCAGCAGCAAGCCGCTGAGCTCGGCAATCACCGACTCCTGCGCCTGCTTTTGCCCGGTCACATCACGGGTGATCTTGGCAAATCCTGTCACTTCGCCAGTGCTGTCGTGGATGGCCGTGAGCACGACACTGGCCCAGAAGCGGGAGCCGTCCTTGCGCACCCGCCAGCCCTCTTCTTCCACGCGCTCCTTAGCCGCAGCCTGGCGCAGCAGCTCGGCGGGCCGGTCCTGGTCGATGTCCTCCTGCACAAAAAACCGGGAGAAGTGCAGGCCCAGCACCTCGTCCGCCTTGTACCCCTTGATGTGCTCGGCGCCGGGATTCCAGGTGAGGACGTGGCCGTCGCGGTCGAGCAGATAGATGGCGTGCATCGCCGATGTTCTCAACGATGGAGCGCAGCCTGAGATCGTTGAGCCGCAGAGCCTCCTGTGCCGCCCGTTGCTCCGTCGCATCGCGGATAAAGCTCACCACCGCCGAACCGGCAGCGGTCTCGATGGGCTTGAGCATGATGTTGACGGGAAACTCCGTGCCGTCCTTGCGAAGACCAAAGAGATTGAGGGCCGCGCCCATCTGGCGAGTGCGCGGCGCGGCGTTGTAGTCCTCGCGATGGCGGGGATGGTTGCCGCGAAACCGCGCCGGTACGAGCATCTCGACCGGCTGGCCGATCAACTCCTGGCTGCTGTAGCCGAACAGCTCTTCGACGCGCGGATTTGCGGCGCGCATGACACCGTTTCCGTCTGCGATGAGGATCGCGTCCGGCGAAAACTCAAAGAGCCGTTCGATTGTACTTTGGGCAAAAACCGGCTGCATGCCTTCTTGCGCAACCGCGTGCTGCCCGGGGGAATCCGAGAAGCCCATGTTGTGCTACCGACCTTTACTGAAGGTACCCCCGCGGACGGCTCTTTGGCAATGCCCGAAACTGCGGTTGCGTCAAGATCGGGACCGCAAGCGAAACTCAGGAGTGTCGCGCCTGCTCCGCGAGGTAATCGAGCCACGCTTCCATCCCTGCGCCGGTTTTGGCCGAGGTCTCGAAGATGCGGATGCCGGGCCGGATTTCGTTGATATTTTTTAGCGCCAGCTCGCGGTCGAAGCCGCAAGGAACGGCGAGATCGATCTTTGTAATCACCGCCGCGTCAGCCGAATTGAACAGTCCCGGATATTTGAGCGGCTTGTCCTCGCCCTCGGTCACGCTGAGCAGCACCACGCGGATGCGCTCGCCCAGGTCGTAGCTCGACGGGCACACCAGGTTGCCGACATTCTCGATAAAGAGATAGTTGAGCCCTGCCAGCGCGAACGCCCTCCCAGCCTTCGAGATGCTTCGAAACCATCTCCGCGTCGAGATGGCAGATGCCGTGGGTATTGATCTGGCGCACGGGAGCGCCGCTCGCGGCCAGCCGCCGCGCATCGTTGTCAGTTTCCAGATCGCCCACCAGCGCCGCGGCGTGCGCGCCGCGGTCGCGCAACTCGCGCAGGGTCAACTCCAGCAACGCCGTCTTGCCTGTGCCGGGGCTCGACACGAGATTCAACACCAGCACACCGGCCGAAGTGAAGCGATTGCGCAGCCCCGCCGCAAGCTCGTCGTTCTTCTTCAGGATTCCCCGCCGCAACTCCACAATCCGGGTGGTCATATGCGCTCCTCAACCTGATTCGCCGCGGCGATTGCAGATTCCTTGGGCTCCGGTTCTTCGATCTCGATCGCTTCGATCTCCAGCTCGCGCCCCTGGCGAAGATCGGCCGCCGGCTCGCCGCAACGCGGGCAGCGGAAGCTCTGCACGCCCTCGATCTCCGCATCCACGCCGCAGGCATCGCAGTGGACGATTACGGGCAGTTTGTTGATGACCAGCGCCGCGCCGGCAAGAGGCGAGCCTTCGGTGGCCAGCTCCCAGCAGAATTGCAGGGAATCTTCGACGACAGAAGCCAGCGCGCCCACGCGCAGCCGCACTTCTTTCACGCGCGCGCCGGGATACGCGGAGGCCGACTCGGTCACCGCCTCCACAATGCTGGCCGCGATGGAAAGCTCATGCATAAGTTTAGTATCCTACTTCGCGGTCCACAGCCGGCATTGGCCGGTTTGGAAGAAAGCATGCCTCATCGATTTGGTTAGCCCTACGGCAAAACCAGAGAAGGTGTGCCCTATTCAGCTTTTTTTGAAAGTCGCCGCTTCTTGGGGCGCGGCGACTTAAGTGCAGCGGCTTCGGGTTACAGCATCTCTGGTTTTGCTATCATCGGCACGACTGAAGTTCGTGCCCTGTTACAGAGCTCTCAAGCGCCGTCCCTACGGGACTCCTGTATTACGGCCTGCCACGTTCCCCACGCTTCCACCCCAAGAAACGAAGACCGTTTCTTGGGGACCCCGGTGAAGCGCGGGGCTAAGGAACACCACTGCTGTCCAAAATAGCAGGTTCTGTGGTGTGGTGCGGTTGCGAATAAAGGCTTTGGGACAGGGTTGAGCATGGATTGGAGATGAGGTCTGCTTTTTTCTTTTCAATCGTCTGTCCAAATCATTTCCAGGCGAGTTTGAGTTGTTCAGGCATGGGGAGGATGGGCGGGGTTCCGAAAGGGTTGTGCAGCCAGTCCAGCAAATCGCGGTAGGTGAAGAGGTTCAGGCGCAGCATGGTGGCCAGATTGGACAACGACCAGTTGGCCCGGGAGAGGTGATGGAGCCACTTGAGCAGCAGCATGGCGATCAGGGCTGTCCAAATCTGGATGTGCAGCGCGTTCTCGGTGGTGCCGACGAAGCTCTTGATTTTGAGGTTTTGCTTGAGCGCCTTGAAGAACAGCTCGATCTGCCAACGCTGCTTGTAGATGTCAGCCAGGGTGGAGGCGGCGAAGCCGAAGTGATTGCTCAGGAGCACGATCTCCTGTTGACGTTCTTCGTTCCAGACGACGATGCGGCGCAGCAACAGTTTGAAGCCGTGCCGCTGCGCCCACTCACTGGTAAAGCGGATGGTCTGGTCGGAGCGAAGGCTGCTGTTTTCGCGCACGGGGCGAGATTCGACGACCTCGAAGACCATGTGCTGGAGCGGCCGGGTAACGAAGAAGACGCCGGCCTCGGTCCATCGGGCAAAAAGGCGGAAGTCGACATAGCCGCGATCCATGGTGACGATGGAACCCTTGGGCAGGGCCAGCGCGTGCGCCACGCGTATATCCGGAACCCGCGCCGGCGTGATCAAAACGTAGCGCGGCAGATAATCGTCGTGGTCCAGCAGCACGTGCGCTTTGGCTCCGCCCTTGTTACGGCGGCACAGAGCCCAAGGGAACATGCTCAGACAGAGAGAGACGATGGTCGAGTCCAGCGACAGCAGCTTGTTGCGGAAGCGGAATTTGCGTTTGCGCGGGCCCAGCCCCTGCTGCTCGCGGAAGCGCGCCAGCGCGGTATAGAACAAATCTTCGTAGAGCGCCGCCGGGCGATGCTGGTTGGCGTACGACAAGGTGGACTTGTTGGGAGCTCGGGCGATGCCGAGATGGACCAGCTTGCCCAGGCAGCAGGCCAGCCCGTTGCAGATCTCACGCAGAGAGTCGGCATGACCCAACTGGCAGAACAGCATGGCCACGAACTGGGTCCAGCAGTCGAAACCCTTAGCCGCGCGCTCGGCCTGATGCGTCCTGACCAGACCAGCGAATTCCAGACGAGGAAAATGCTGCAGAAGTTGATTGAACAGACTCGCGACTTGTACCATGGCAGGCGCCCTCCGTGGCGGTTTTCAGCGACTTCTCGACAAAGTCATTCTGGAACCGCCGATACCGGAGGGCAACCAGCTTCAACTCAAAATGTGTTTTGGACAGCAGTGAACAAACACTGCGCCTCCGGCGCGGGAGCCGTGCTATTTCAGAGCGGTTTCTAGTTGGGACACTTTCCTCAGCCGGCCAGGAGCCGGTGCAAAATGTAAGATGAAAGCAAAGGATCTTCCCCGTGTCGGGCATATTCACACGTGCAACCGCGACCACCTCGCGTCTGGCTCTGAGCTCGCTGGCGCCCGAGACGTTTCAATCCGAAATCCGCGCCATGACCACCGAGTGCGACCGCATGGGCGGCATCAACCTCGCCCAGGGCGTCTGCGATACTCCTGTGCCCGAAGTGGTCGCGGCCGCCGCGATTGAGGCCATCCGCAATGGGCAGAACATCTACACGCGATGCGACGGAATTGCGCGCCTGCGCGAAGCCATCGCGGCCAAGCAACTCCGCGACTACGGCCTGCGCTACGACGCCGAGCGCGAAGTGATGGTGGCTTCCGGCGCAACGGCCGGCCTGCACGCTGCCGCCATGGCGCTGCTCAATCCCGGCGACGAGGTGATGGTGTTTGAGCCGTTCTACGGGTACCACGTAAATACGCTCAAGTCACTGCGCGTGAGTCCCGTGCTGGTGGCGCTCGCCGAGCCGGACTGGCTGCTCGACATGGATGCAATGCGCGCCGCCGTCACGCCGCGCACGCGCGCCGTTCTGCTCAACACCCCCGCCAACCCCACGGGAAAGGTCTTTACGCTGCCCGAGCTTGAAGCCGTGGCGCAACTCACCATCGAGCATGATCTCTTCCTCATCACAGACGAGATTTACGAGTACTTCGTCTACGACGGCGCGCGCCACATCTGCCCGGCAACGCTGCCCGCAATGCGCGAGCGCACCATTGTGATTTCCGGTCTCAGCAAGACATTTTCAATTACCGGCTGGCGCGTGGGCTACGTGACGGCCGACGCGCGCTGGATGCCTGCCATGGCGCACTTCCACGATCTGACCTATGTATGCGCGCCCGCGCCCTTTCAGGTGGCTGCTGCCGTGGGCCTGGAACAATTGCCGGCGAGCTTCTACGCGCAATTGGCCGGAGATTATCAATCGAAACGCGGACGGATGGCGGCAGCGCTTGAGAGTGCGGGCATGGAGCCGACGGTGCCCACGGGCGCGTATTACATCATGGCCAGCGTCGAGCGCCTGCCCGGCAAAACGGCCTCGGAAAAGGCGCGCCACCTGCTGCGCTCGACCGGCGTCGCCGCCGTTGCCGGATCGGCATTCTTCCGCCCCGGCCGCGGCGAGAATCTGCTGCGCTTCTGCTTCGCCAAGCAGGACGCTGAACTCGACGAGGCCTGCGCGCGGATGCGCAAGCTCTAGCGCATGTTTGCCATGGAAAGCTGGGTGGAAGGAGTTAAGTCCTGTATTATCATCGCCGACAGTTGCAATTGAGAAAATTTGTAGTGCCAACATATTTTGACAATGTGCGCAGATGATCATTGATTATGCGTCTCTGATGCGATATATGTAGTGTCATCTGGAGACTGCCGCCATGTTCCTGCGTTCGGTCAAGTCACGCAATGGACAACAGGAGTATCTCCGCCTGGTGGAGTCCTTCCGCGAAGGGGACAAGGTCAAGCAGCGCGTCGTCGCTCACCTGGGACGCAAGGACCTGCTGGGGCCGCATCTGGATGCCTTGATCCGGTTGCTGGCCGAGCCGGAGGGTAACCCGCGCTGGGTTGCCGTCGCGGACATCGCGGCTCCGCGGTCCTCCACGTGGGGACCGGTTTTGGTGGCCCGGCATCTTTTCGAGAAACTCTCCTTGGGCGCGATTCTGGATGCCGGTCGGGCTCTGCGGCGCCATGGGCAACCGCTGTCAGAAAGGATCTTTCCCCTGCTCGCCAACCGGCTCAGCCGCCCGGGCAGCGAACACGCGCTGGCGCAATGGCTGGAGGATTTCTATGTGTGCACGGCCCGGGGCAGCCGCTGGATGCCGGTGTGGAAACAGTCCGGCCGGGTCAAGGTAGGCTTCGATCAGCTGCAGCTGTGGTACCAGAGCCTGGACGATTTGCTGGCCGAGAAAGAGCGCATCGAAAAAGCTGTGTATCTGGAGTTGCGCGATCTGTTCAGCCTCCAGCCGGACCTGGTCTTCTACGACATTACTTCGACCTACTTCGAAGGGTCTGGGCCGGCGGAGTTGGGACAGTTCGGCTACAGTCGCGACGGCAAGCCCCGCCACCGGCAGATCGTGATCGGGGTGGTGATGATGGATGGATGGCCAGTCGCGCATCACGTCTTCGCCGGCAATCGTCTGGATCAGACCACGGTGCTGGAAGTGGTCAGGGATCTGAACCAGCGCTTTGCTCTCCACCGTGTGGTATTCGTGGGCGATCGCGGCATGATGACCATAGGCAACGTGGACGAGCTCAAGCAGAGCGGGCAGGGTTATTTGCTGGGACTGCAAAGACGCAATCGCAAGGACACCTTCGACTATATTCAGCGGGCGGAACGACGCACCGACTGGCAGCAGTGTCCGGTGGGCATCGCGGCCGCAGAGAAGACCCTTGTACCCCAGACACGGGTCGTCGAGGTGGCGGGCAAGCAAGCCGGCGTGCGGGTCTTCGTGGTGCACAGTGAAGAGCGCGAAGTCTACGAGCGCAGTATGCGGGAGTTGACCATGGAGCGGGCGCGGAAAGAACTCCAAGCCTTAAAAGCGCAGGTGGACAAAGGGCAACTGAAGGGAGCCGACAAGATCGGCGCCGCTGCCGCCACCCGCCTGCGCCGCCATCACGGCCAGCGTTATTTTGCCTGGGAACTGCGCCAGGGCAAGTTCCACTTCTTCGACCATCCCACCAACCTGGCCCGGGAAAAGGCCCTGGAGGGCAAGTACGTCATCCAGACTGAGGAGCGCAATCTATCCCCGGTTCAGGCTGTGGCCACCTACAAGGAACTGAACGAGGTCGAGCGCGGCTTCTCGCATCTCAAGAGCCTGCTCGAGCTCCGGCCTGTTTATCACCACACCGATGAGCGGGTGCAGGCGCATGTCTTCGTGGCCGCGCTGGCCTTGTTACTGGATCGCGCCCTGGAGAAAACTCTGCGCGCCGCCGGCAGCCAACTGTCCACGCCCTTTGCCTGGCAAGCCTTGGAGACGATCCGCTCCGTTGAAGTTGATCTCGGACAGCAACGCAGCAAATCCTGCGTCACCCGCGGAAACAAACATGCCGCCGAAGTGCTCCGCCTTCTCGGCATCACTCAACTCGACCCACCCTCTCCGCCGGAGAACCAACCATGCCTCATGTAGTGACCAACTTCAAAAATCGCTCCAATGCCTTCAAGCACTTACAGGCCACCATGGCAAACATGCGCTAGTGGCACCCAATCCTTTCAACCGGTCGATTATTGTGCAGCGCGCGCGGCCAGCCACGTTTTCAAATTCGGTTCCTGCAAGCGGCGCAGCTCAATGCAGCCGTTTATGCGCTCGATGGCGTGCTTAAGGTAGGTATCGGCGGCGGGAACTTTGTGCGTGGTGAAGAAGCTCTGAACGTTGTTGCGAGCCTCGACGGAGCAAAAACTGCCCGAGGAGCTGACTAGAGTGGCTCCCATCTCCGGAGTTAGGAAGGTGCTTGCCTTGTCCCAATGGTTTTCGAGATACTTCCAGGCCTGGTCCTGGTTCTGAGGAATATAGAGCGCGATGGCGATCTGGATGACCGCATCCTGGTTGTGGACCTTGCCGGAGAGGGCGTAGTCGAGGGATCGCTCGACGAGCGCGGGGTCCAGAAACTGAGCGAGCAGACGTAGCGCGCTCTCCTGTAACTCGGGATCGGTCGAGGTCTCGAAGACGTGCTGCAGCTTATCGAAGAGGGCTGCATTGCCGTTCTCCGCGGCGACGGCCAGCGCAGCCTGGCCCAGCGTGGGATCGACCGAGGCGGGATTGGCGATGTAGCTGTCGGCGATCCGGCCGGCCTCGGCCAGAATCGCGGGATCCTTGCCATAGTAGCCGAGCAGGCCGAAGAGGTGAGCGCGCAACTGGCGGGTGTTGGGCGAATCGCCGGGCGAGGGCGAACCGAGCTTGGCGTAGTCGGGCGCAAAGGCGCGGCGAATCCAGGCAGCGAGAGCGGCTTTTTCATCCGGAGTAGCAGCAACGTTGTCGTAGATGGTACTGACGGCTCCGGTGGCGTTGCCAACGACTCCAGCTTCAGGATCGGCCTTGAGGGCAGCGACCAGGTCCAGATAGTCGCCCACAGTGGCCTTGTTGGCGCGCACCTGCGCCCACTCGTCGCCGGTCAAGCTGATGCGCTCCGGCGGCGTCAACTCCGACTCGGCGTGAGCGACCAACTCAGCGTATTGCGCAGGCGCATAAGCGCTGCGATAGTAGCCCTTACCGTTTGCATTGGCGAAGAAAAGGGCGGTTGTTGGGACCTTGAGAGCCGAAGTTTCAGGCGCCAGAAGCTGGCAGTCCTGCGCCCCGGCGCCATTCTTGAAGCAAACCGGGATGGTCCACTTCTGCGCCGGATCGGACTTGATGCCGGGGCTGAGGAAGAAGCGCGTCTGGCCGACAGAAACTTTGTCCCCGGCGGGCGTGCCGAAGGTGAGCAGAGGCTCGCCGGGCTGGGCGACGAGCGACTCCATAATCTTGTCGACCGGCTTGTGACTCGTGGCCGTCTGGGCGTTCCAGAAGTCCTCCGCCGTCGCATTGCCGTATTCATGCGCGGCCAGGTACGCATGCACGCCTTCGCGGAAGGTTTCTTCGCCGAGATAGTTTTCCACCATCAGCAGCACGTCGCTGGCCTTGCCATATGAAATGCTGTCGAACATCTGCTCGATCTCGTCGCGGGTATTGGCCTGGGCGCGGATGGCGCGAGTGGTCGGCAGGGCGTCGACGTTGAGGGTGCCATCCTCATCCCCGGCGACCGTCTCGTCGATGTTCCACTCCGGATGCATGGCGCCGGTGGCCTTGTTCTCCATCCAGGTGGCGAAGCCCTCGTTCAGCCAGGTATTGTCCCACCACTTCATCGTCACCAGATCGCCGAACCACTGGTGGGCCATTTCATGGGTGATGTCCAGAGCGGCTTCTTTCTTTGTGGCGATGGAGGCCGTTTTGGGGTCGATGAGCAGGGTGGTTTCGCGGAAGGTAATGGCGCCGAAATTCTCCATGGCGCCGGCCTCGAAGTCCGGAATGCCGATGAGGTCGAGTTTCTTGAGCGGGTAGTGAATGCCAAAGTACGTGTCGTAGTAATGCAGGGCGAACCTGGCAACGTCCATGGCGAAGGAAGTGAGGGCAACTTTATCCGGCGTGGAGCAGACGCGCAGATCCACACCGTCCTGTTGTCCGCCCAGGCACTGGAAGTCGCCCACCAGAAACGCGACGAGATAGGTGGACATCCTGGGCGTGGCTCCGAATTCGAGCGTGTGCTTGTTTATGCCGGGGCCCGGAGTGTCAGAGACGATAGGGCTGTTGGAGATGGCGGTGTCGGCGGCGTCGATCACCAGAGAAATCTCGAATGTGGCCTTGAAGGCAGGCTCGTCGAAGCAGGGGAAGGCGCGCCGGGCATCGGTGGACTCAAACTGCGTGACGGCGTAGCTGCGGCGGGCGGTTTTGGCGAGATAAAAGCCGCGCAGCTTGTTGTTCAGGATACCCGTGTAATGGATCTTGACAGTAGCGTTGCCTGCGGGAACGGTTGCGGGGAACGTGAAGGTGGCCTGCTCCTTCTCTGGATCGAGGCTGACCGTGCCCGTCTGCTGGGGACCGTTGGGATAGATGGTCACGGACTGGAACTCGATGTCAAGCGCGTTGAGTGTGATCGACCGCGTAGGCTCCTTGAGGTTCATGTCGATCGATTCCACGCCGGAAAACGTAGCCGTTTTCAGATCGGGCGTGAGCGTGAGAGTGTAGTTCGTCGGGATCGCCGTGGTTGGCAGGCGCTGCGCAGTTGCAAGGGATACGAAAGGAAAAATGAGGCAGGCCAGTGCGGCAATCGCCAAGGCTGGGCGCATTGCGGGGGAGAAACAGCAGATCTTCATATAAACCTCGTGGTGTGGAACGAAAATGGTGGGCGCGATGCATCGGAACGGTGCGCCGGGTCAGGAGATTGGACGCTGCGAAGGCGAAAAACACTTGCGAAGAGGGCATTCATCAGACGTAGACATTGTAGGCGATGGATCGGCCTGATCGGGAGCACGCAGCGAGGCAGGTTGCGGGTCCAGCAAAGCATTTTTCGGATTCGTATAGAGTGCAGCCACAAACGTCTGTGGGCATTTTCCTTGAGAAAATGCCCATTGCACGCCCCTGGGTGACTCTACAGAAATCCGAAAAATGCCTTAGCCGCATGATGCGGATTGAAATCCTTGCCGGCCGGCGGCCTATTCGATCTGCGCCGGCGCGAACTTGGGCGAGATGGCATGAATGATGATCAACGCAACAGGGTAGGCGAGGCATGCCAGGACAAACAGCGTCATATAGCTGTGTGTCAGATACACGATCGCCCCTGCGCCCAGTTGCAGCAGAAATCCGCCGACCGCTCCCGCCATGCCGCCGATGCCCATGACGCTGGCCACCGAAGACTTCGGAAACAAGTCGGAAGGCAACGTAAAAAGGTTTGCCGCCCACCCCTGGTGGCCGGCGGTTGCCAGACCCAGTAACGCCACAACAACCCACAGATGATGAACAAACGGCGTGGCAAAGATGGGCGCGATACACACCACGCACAGCAGCATCGTCGTCTTGCGGGCGACATTCAAACTCTTGCCGTGCACCAGGAGCGCCGAAGAGATCGATCCGCCGACGACGCTGCCGATAATCGAGATGGCATACGCCAGCATCACAGGAGTCCGGCTTTGCGAGAGGCTCAAGTGGAAAGTGGTCTGCAGGTACCCAGGTATCCAGAAAAGATAGAACCACCAGATGGGATCGGTAAGAAACTTGGCCGCGGCGAATGCCCAGGTTTCCTTGCAAGGCAGGACACGGCTCCACGGTACACGTGCGGCCTTCTCAACCGGATCGCTCAGGATCAGGGCCAGTTCAGCCTGGGAAACGCTGCCATGCTGTTCCGGCCGGCGATAGTAGACGAGCCAGGCGAGCAGCCACACCAGGCCCGAAGCTCCCGTGACCACAAAGGCGCCGCGCCAACTGAACACGCCCACCAGAAACGGCACCAGCAGCGGCACGGCAATGTTGCCGATATTGGCGCCGGAGTTGAAGATTCCTGTAGCCGTCGCCCGCTCCCGTTTGGGAAACCACTCGGCCACTGTCTTGATGCAGGCGGGGAAGTTTGCTGCTTCGCCCAGCCCGAGCAGAAACATCGCAATCGCGAAGGCAGTCACCGAAAACGCCGCGGCGCGCAGCATGGCCGCGACGCTCCACAGGAACATGGCGACGGCGAACGCTTTGCGCGTGCCCAGCTTGTCAGTCAGCCCGCCTGCGACGACCATCCCGATGGCATAGGCGGCCTGAAATGAGGCTGTAATCACGCCATACTCGAAATCGTTCAGGCCTGGAATTACCGTTTCAAGGTATGTCTTCAGGTAGGCGATCACCCCGCGGTCGGCATAGGCGATAACCGTTGCGAAGAACAGCAGAGCGCAAATCACCCAGCGTTGATGCGATACGCGATTCGCCGATGGGACAGTCGCAAAAGAACTGCGCGATTGGCTTGCTGCTTGAGGCATTTCGTTGGGCTCCGGAGATGGGCGATGTGCGTGGTCCGGCCAATTATACGGGCCAGTCTCTTCGGCGAGCCCGCCGGCAACGTTAGGACGCAGTTTTCTTGTGTGGCACGAGCGAGTCGAGGAAAAGCAGGCAGGCGCCAATCACGATGGAGGAGTCGGCCAGGTTAAAGTCGGGCCAGTGGTAGCTGAAGATGTGAACCTCGATAAAGTCCACCACCGAGCCGTAAACGATGCGGTCGTGGACGTTGCCAAGGGCTCCGCCGAGAATGAGCGCAAGAGCCACGGTGGCAAGCGTGATGCGATTGCCGAGGCGGATCATTATGGTGAGGACTACCAGCGCGGCGAGCAGCGTGAAGGCGATCAGGCCCCAGCGCACAACGTTGGGCGAGGTCGAATCGGCGAACATGGAAAAGGCCGCGCCCTCGTTGGTCCAGTGCGTGATGCGCAGGACGCGGGGAATGATGGGGATGGCGCCGCCCAGGCGAATGTGCGCGGCAACCCAGGTCTTGGTCAGCCGGTCGGCCGCGATGACCGACGCGGAGATGAGCAGCAGCCAGGGAAGACGGCGCGGCCGGGGCCAGTTTGTCGTCCAGCTCACTGTTTGGCCTCCGGCCTGAGGCGGCGACGATGCCCATCTCTTTGAGGGCCGACTGGCAGCGCGTGCAGACGTTTTCCCAGATGCCGTAGTTGGAGACTTCGGGCATGAAGTTCCAGCAGCGGGCGCACTTTGTGCCGGAGGCGGGAACGAGCCTGTTACCAAGCAATCCCAGGACTCATTCCACGATACGCTCGACTGCACGCGATACGTTGATGATTTCCTTCAGGCCGGCTGCGTGGCCTTGCAGCAGCGCCAGAAGGCTGCCTGGGGCGGCGATTTCGAGTTGCGCCTCCAACCCTTTGCCGATGCGCTTTGACTGACGTTCTTCTTCAAGTACGCGCAGGGCCTCATCGCGGACCGCAAAGAGTTGCTTCCATTCCTCGATCAGCTTCGCTGGAGTCTCGGAGAAGATCTCTTCCGGCTTGGGAAACGAAGCGAGATGCACCGAAATCGTCCTGCCTTCGACTGCGGGCAGATGCTCCCAGATCTCGTCGGCGGTGAAGGTGAGGATGGGCGCGACCAGGCGCACAAGCGCCTCGGTGATCTGCCAGAGTACGGTCTGCGCGGAGCGGCGCGCCTGGCTTGTGGGCGCGAAGGTGTACATGCGGTCCTTGAGCACGTCGAGATAAAAGGCGCTCAGGTCCACGATGGCGAACTCGTTCACGGCCTGGTAGACGCGGTGAAACTCGAAGGCCTCGTACCAGCCGAGGATCTTTTCGGTCAGGTCGCGCGTGCGCGCCAGCATGTAGCGGTCAAGCGGCAGGAGTTCGTTTTCGAGGACGCGATCACGCGCGGGATCAAATCCATTGAGATTGCCGAGCAGAAAGCGGAAGGTGTTGCGCAGCTTTTTGTAGAGCTCGGCGCAGCGGGCCATCAGGTTCTCGCTGGCCGCCATGTCTTCGCGGAAATCGACGGACGCAACCCAGAGGCGCACGATCTCGCCGCCCATGCGGTTGGCGATATCGACGGGATCGACGCCATTGCCGAGCGACTTCGACATGGCGCGGCCCTGCTCGTCGAGCGTCCAGCCGGCGGTGGCCACGTGCGAGTAGGGCGCGCGTCCGCGCAGCGCCACCGAAGTCAGCAGCGACGAGTGGAACCAGCCGCGGTGCTGGTCGCCGCCCTCGAGGTACAGGACCTGTGGCGCCCCAGAGAATGAGCTAGCCTCAGGGGCTAAAGCGCCACCCCTTTTTTCTGCTGGTTTCGGCACGACTGAAGTCGTGCCCTGATACAAGGCCCCATTGCCGACAGCTTCGGCGCTCGCAGGAGATGTAGTTTTCGATTGAAACGTTTTGTACGCGGCGCTGAGGTCGGGATCGGATTCGCAGACCGCCAGCCAGCTCACGCCGGAGTCGAACCAGACATCGAGAATGTCGGTCTCTTTGCGGAAGGCTTTGCCGCCACAATGGGCGCAGATTGCGCCCGCAGGCAGCAGGGCGGCCACATCGGTCGTGTGCCACGCCTCCGCGCCCTCACGCTCGAAGAGATCGACGATCTTGCGGTTCAGATCTGCGTCAATGATCGGCTGGTTGCAGCCCTCGCACATGAAGACGGCGATGGGCACGCCCCAGATGCGCTGGCGGCTGATGCACCAGTCGGGGCGCGTGGCGATCATGTTGGTGATGCGCTCTTTGCCCCAGGCCGGGTCCCACACCACCTTGTCGATTTCTTCAATGGCCAGCTTGCGGAAGGTCGTCTCTGTGCCGTCGGCGCGATTGACGGGAGTTTCGAGGTTGATAAACCACTGCTCGGTGGCGCGAAAGATGACGGGGTGGTGGCAGCGCCAGCAGTGCGGATAGGAGTGTTCGAGGTCTGAGACGGCGAGCAGGGCGCCACGCTCTTCGAGCATGGGGGCGATGACCGGATTCGCCTTCCACACGTTCATGCCGTCGAACGCCGGCGGCTGGGTATGGGGCCAGGCGGCGGGATCGACATGGATGTGTCCGCCCGCATCCACGCGGCAGGTTGGGTCGAGCCCGTAGCGCTGGCCGGTATAAAAGTCGTCGGCTCCGTGAGCAGGCGCGGTATGGACCGCGCCGGTACCGGTATCGGCGGTGACGTATGTGGCGAGCACGCCCAGAACGCTGCGCTCCAGAAACGGATGCTGGAAGGTGACGCGGTCGAGCGCGGCGCCCTTAAAGCGGGCGAGTTCTTTCACCGGGCCCAGCTTGCAGGCCTCGGCGACCTGCTCGGCGAGAGCGGCGGCGACGACGTAAACCTGGCCACCTTCAACCTCCAATGCCACATAGTCAAAATCGGGATGGAAGGCGACGGCCAGCGAAGCGGGCAACGTCCAGGGTGTTGTGGTCCAGATGATCGTGGAAACGTCCCGACCCGCCAGTGCAGGATCGATTGCCGCCGGATCGGAAGTGAGCCGGTAGCGCACGTAGACCGACGGGCTGGTGTGGTTCGCGTACTCGACCTCGGCCTCGGCCAGGGCGGTGCGGTCGTGGATGCACCAGTAAACCGGCTTGAGCCCGCGGTAAACGAAGCCTTTCTCAAGAAAGCCGTAGAACGCCTCCAAAGTCCTGGCCTCGTAAGGGCGGGCCATGGTTTTGTAGGGCGTTTCCCAGCGCCCGAAGCACCCGATGCGCTCAAATTGCTCGGTCTGCAGGTCAATATATTTTTGCGCGTAGGCGCGGCATGCATCTAACACCTCAGGAGCCGGCATGGCCAGCTTCTTGTGGCCCAGTTTCTCGTCCACCTTGATCTCAATGGGCAGCCCGTGGCAGTCGTAACCGGGGACGTAGGGGGCGTCGAATCCAGCCATGGTCTTGGATTTGACGACGAAGTCCTTCAGGCCCTTGTTGAGTGCGTGGCCCAGGTGGATCGGCCCGTTGGCGTAGGGAGGGCCGTCGTGAAGCAGGTAAACGGGCCGTCCGCGGCCGGCTTTGCGCAGCTCTTCATAGAGGCCCAGCGAGGCCCAGCGAGCAAGCCGAAGCGGCTCATTCTGCGGCAGATTGGCCTTCATCGGGAAGGCGGTTTGCGGCAAGGTGAGGGTCGCCTTTAACTCCGGCGCAGAGGACATCGGGACTCCGTTCGATGGATGCGAATGTGTTCATAGACCAGTGTAAATGGAGGAGAGACGAAATTTTCGGTAACTAACCGGGCACCGTTAGCGTCTATTGTTTATGGAAGTCCTGCGGCTCACGAGAATATGAGACTGTGGAGAGTCGACCCGAGGCCTGAATTGAGTTCCGGAGGCCGAGACAAAGCCGGGCGCGGTCAAGCATAATGGATCAATGGGCCTGTTTACGGACCCGCACGAGTCCGGGCAGGCAGCAGCGAGCGGACCAGCCGCAAAGAAGGCAAGCAATCGAACTGACATGACACCGGATGCAATGATCGACCCGAAGGGCGCGGCGCTGGGGACCGGCCACGAACTGGATGCCATTCTGGGAAAAGCTTTCGAGCAGAACCCCATTTGGGTGGACCTCTGGGAGAGCATCCGCGACGTATTTTTCCCGGTCAAGCTGCCGCCCCTGCAGCTGACCTCGAAGCCCATTCCAGTGCCGGACCGGATGGCCGTGAAGGCCAACCCGTGGGCTCATCGGGATCTCTTCGACCGTGAATATAACGATCCTTCTGATCATCCTGTTTTTCGTGGGCAGGAAGATTGTGCAGGTGGTAGATCCGAACCTGCTGGCGACAAACATCGATGTGGGTGACTACGACGCGCCCAAGGCCGACAACAAGGCTGGCGGTGGTGGCGGCGGTGGCGACCAGAGCATCATCGATCCGAACAAAGGCAAGCTGCCAAAGCTTGAGAAGGACCCTATTACGCCTCCGGCGCAGCCGGTTGACCATCCCCTGCTGCCTGCGCCAGCGGCCATCGACGTGCAAAAAGACATCCGCCTGCCCGACAACCCGGATATGCCGATGATCGGCATGAAGAGTTCGGCCAACGTGACGATCGCCTCGAATGGAAACGGGAATGGCGCCGGCATGGGGACGGGCCGCGGCGGCGGACTGGGTTCGGGATACGGGGACGGTTATGGGCCCGGCAACGGCTGGAATACGGGCGGAGGGTTGGCTCAGATCGGCGGGAGAGTCTCCGCGCCAACTGTCCTGCACAGCGTGGAGGCTGAGTTCTCCGACGAGGCCCGCCGCGCCAAGTACCAGGGCGTTTGCCTTATTTCGCTCATCGTCGATACCCAGGGAAATCCACAGAACATTCGCATAGCGCGTGCGCTGGGCATGGGATTGGACGAGAAGGCGATAGAGGCCATCCGCCAGTACAAATTCAAGCCGGCCATGAAAGACGGCAAGACGCCGGTGCCGGTGATGATTACCATTGAGGTCGATTTCAGGCTGTACTGAAAGCCAAATCAGCTTACGAAAAAACGAAGAGCGGAGCGCAAGGTGCTCCGCTCTTTTTATAGGATCAACCAGTCGCCGTCGTCTTCGAAAAGTTTCTGGATTGCGGCGTAATGCCCAACGACCTCTGCGGCGCCGTGCTTTGGCTGCTCTGGCCGGCTTCGCCGTTCGTCAATGGCGTGGTGATTCCCATCGATGGCGGGTTTTCGGGTGCAGCGGCGCGCAGAGCAACTGCGAAGGCTATCCCGGTACAGCAGTTTCAGGAATGGTATAGAGCAATGCCACAATGCTGAGTCGGCGCTGCAATCAGGGAGCGGCGGCATTTCACTGCGTTTCGCGACTCTACGTAATTTCTGAAACTGCTCTAAAATACGGGAACGGCTGGAAGGCAGAACGCGGTCGATTCCTTTTACAGATGGAGGATCGATGCGGATATTCACTTTAATCGCCGGCGTGGTTTGCCTGCTTATCGTCCTGCTCGACGCCTTCCAGACCATCATCGTGCCGCGCCGCGCTACTGGCCGTTTCCGGCCCACGCGAATCTTCTACATTGCCACGTGGACCCCGTGGAGATTCCTGGCCCGGCGCCTGCGCAATTCGCGCAAGCGCGAAACCGTCTACAGCTTCTATGGGCCACTGTCGCTCATCCTGCTTCTTGTGGTGTGGGCGAGCGGGATGGTTGTGGGCTTTGGTCTGCTCTACTACGCGCTCGGCAGTCCCTTCCATGACGCCGCCGCCGACCGGCCGGATTTCCGTTCCGACCTCTACGTGAGTGGAACCACCATCTTCACGCTGGGCCTGGGGGACGTGACCCCGCAGAATCCATGGGCGCGTGCTCTGGTCATTCTTGAATCGGGCACCGGGCTCGGCTTTCTGGCCGTTGTTATGGGATATTTTCCGGTCCTTTACAGCGCATTCTCGCGCCGCGAAGTCAGCATTTCACTCCTCGATGCGCGCGCCGGGTCACCGCCAACTGCTTCGGAGCTGATGCGCCGCCACTCCTTCGAAGGCGCCGAGCGGGCTCTCGCAGTGTTGCTCATCGAGTGGGAACGCTGGTCCGCGGAGCTGCTGGAAAGCCACATCTCCTACCCGCAGCTATGCTATTTCCGCTCCCAGCACACGAGCCAAAGCTGGCTTGGCGCGCTCACCTCCATCCTCGACACTTCGGCGTTGCTGATTGCCGGCGTGCGCGGTCACGAAGCGCGTCAAGCTCAGTTGACCTTTGCCATGGCGCGTCACGCCATGGTCGATCTGGCGCAGGTTTTCTCGCTGCGGCCGGTCAGCGATGCTCCTGACCGGCTACCTTCTGAGCGCTATGAGAAGCTTTACAACCTGCTCTGCGAGAGCGGCGTAAAGGTCTGCCGCGACGGCCAATCCATCGAGCGGTTGCGCGAGCTGCGCGCCCTCTACGAAGGCCACGCCAGGGCGTTGAGCAATCATCTGCAAATGGCCTTGCCGCCGTGGATCGCCGATTACCCGCATAAGGACAATTGGCAAACCGTCGCCCGGCTGCGGGCGCAAACTGACGCGGCCAATGCGAATCCCTCCGGCAAAGGCGCACCGGGCGAAGCTTCGCCGGATAGCTTCCCCGCCATCGTCGATCATCAGCACGATTTCTGAATCAGCGTCCGCTGTTAGCGGCGTCTGCAGGCGATTGATTTTATTGGATTTGATGGTGCGCCCGGAGAGATTCGAACTCCCGGCCTACTGATTCATAATCCTTTTTAAGCGTTATCGCAGGGTACTGCAAGAGACTGCAAGAACATGAATAAGTCATTTATATACAACATTTACAAGTAACATCCCATTTGCATAATGCTGCAGGTGACAGCACAAAAGTCCGATCCGAACAGCCACTAAAACAGCCACTAGATTTATTCAAAATAGCGACGGGTCGCGGACCGGCAAAGAACTCAGGCGCGCCAGGGTATTTCAGGCGGTGGAACAGAACGGTCATGATGACGCCGGCCATGAAACGAGTGACATCGCCGGATTCGGAAGTGCGGGCCAGGAACCGTCGTTAGAAAAGTGTTACGTAAGACAGCGGGGGCGACTGTATCAAAAGGCTCTCCCAAGCTTAGGAGACGGGTCCGTGAGGGTCTTCTGGCGGCACTGGTTTACCCTGCCGCGGCATCGATCTTGCGTCCCAGTTTTTTCGCGGCTTAATCTGTTCGTGTATTGCGGCCAATCCTTGTACCCTGTCTTCAATGATTTTCCGGCTGTTCATGTAGGCATCAACTTGGCTCGTTATCGGGGTGCCTTTTCCAACTTGACCTTCTTGTCAACTCATTGCGCCGTTTACAACTGGCGGCTCCTTGACCCTGGTCGATAAAGGGGAAATGATCTTCTTTGTCTGCTGCGCTGTTGAGGTGTCTGCATGATCCTGCGCCGGGGAGGTCTCAATGATGACGGGCCCCACTATCTTCTTGGCCGGAATCTTGGAAGGAAAACGACAGGGAGCTTCGACATCGCTCATTGTGCTTTGCTCTTCGGGATCCCGCTCCGCCGTTGGTGGTGCTGGTGTATTGAGGCCGGATCTCGTCGATGTCGGCAACGAAGGTGCCGGCGCACTGTTGCACGAGGTTCAACAGAGCGTGACGGTCGAAGTTGATCCATATCAGGCTGCCGGCGATGCCGCGTTTGTTGCGGGAGTAGGCTCGAGCATCGGGGACAGCTCACAAGTGTATACGGGCGCCTTTTCACGGGTGACCGAATAGTTGATGGCTTTGGTAGGAGTCCACACACTTACATACTCGTTGTGTAGTCAAATTTGCGTGGTTGTGGCCCTGATCACTTGACAGTGCGGGCCAACAAGAGCATAAGTATATGAGCACAGAGAAAAAGATAACCAACATACGTTGAAAGCGCTGCTCCGAGGCAGCCCAGAAGGGCGATCGTGACAAGGTTTCGCGTCGAAAAATAATGTTTGCTGGCCACTTCGATCCAATCTCCTATACAGGACACATATACCATATACAAGACATCGTTTTCAGTGATTGGACAAGCGTCACTCCTGTGTCACTTAAAGAAGACAATTCTGCAACAATTTCTCGCTGTGCAATCGTCATCACCGCTGAATTTGACCTGACGATGGCACAAGCCCAAATCAGGGAGACAATGGCATGGCCGAACTTCAATCAATGAAATCAGCCCCGAAAGCAGTTTCACCCTGCCGGCGCCGGCCCCTTTCCCGTTATGCTCTAAGCCTTGTATTTGCATTCATCGTTTTATCCAGCGGCACTTTGCTCTACGCTCAGAGGCTCGTCGGCCTCCCCGGCCAAGACTCCGCATTCGAACAGCGGGCGCCATCCCGGTTCTGGTACGGCAGGATATCGTCATTGTTGAACGAGATGGCCGGCCTCTGGATGAGAATGAAGGAGAGATCGCGTTCGTTTCGGCACATGATGTTCGTCCCGGCCCCCGCCGCCTCCGCTATCTGCAAAAGATCGAGGTGCACGAGCACTCGCTTGGAGGAGCGCGTGAGTAGTCCCGAAAGCAGTGTCGCTGCGCCGCGAATCGACGCAGCGGTTTGGCCGAACGCCGGCGTTCGCTGCCATAAAGGCAATTCAAGAATCGTAACGGGGGAAGCATATGGAACCGTTGGATCTGGATAACTACGATGCAATGCTGAAGATTGCCGGCGAGTTTCACGGCGATATCTGCGCGGGAATTCGCGTCGGCACGCGCATGGCCATGTGCGGACTCAAGCGCGTCGGGATTCTCGATCCCAAAGGGGCCGACAGAAAGAAGATCATCGTCTTCGTTGAGATCGATCGTTGCACGACCGATGCCATTATGGCCTTGACCGGCTGCCGCCCCGGCAAGCGCAGCATGAAGATATTCGATTACGGAAAGATGGCGGCCACGTTCCATAATCTTGAAACACACCAGTCAGTACGGGTGGCGATGCGCCCCAAGCGTCAACAGGGAAGTGGCGAGATGCCAGACTTCGGCGTGGTTGCCGACGAAGAGTTGTTTTTTATTCAGGATGTGGAAGTTTCGCTGCGACCAGAAGATCTTCCCGGCAAACCGCTGCGGCGCTGTACGTGCGCCAAGTGTGGCGGCAATGTGATGGACGGACGCGAAGTCGATGCCAACGGTGAGACCCTGTGCAAGCCCTGCGCTGAAGGAAGAGATTATTATCGTCTCTCTTGATTCGGAACCCAATTCCTGAGAGGGTATTTATCGCGATTCGGTGCGACTCGCGGTCTATTAATCCACTCACCGCTGACAGCAATATGCGCAAGCGTCCGCCGCCGCAGCGGCCTCGTTCAAGTCGGTCTCTCTTCACTTACGATGCCGAAGGCAGCTGCGGTTGTCGGTTTGTATTATTCTGTTTCTTAAGCTATACCTTTTGAGACGGCCGGATCGGGTAGATCCGGCCATTGATTCTGTGGGGTTTAGGCGGCTGTTTTTTCGAGGCCTTTTGTTACACCTATATATGGCTGCGATTTGACCGGTTGTGGTGGCCGTTCGTGGCCACGGAGCACACGTTGCACCGTGGCCGCTGAGATGCGATGGCCTTTAGCGATCTGCCTTAGGCTCTGTCCCTGGCAGCGATCGTGATAGATGGCTTCATGGTCCAGGGTTAACGGATTTCGTCCGATGTGCGTGCCTTCAAGCCGGGCGCGCCGCATGCCGGCGCGCACCCTCTCGATGATCAAGTTGCGTTCCAACTCGGCGATCGCGCCGATGATGACCACGATGGCCCGGCCCAGCGGACCGCCGGTGTCGATATTTTCCCGGAAGCTGATGTACTCGACGTTGAGCCGGTTCAGCTCGTCCAACACCTCCAAAAAGTGCTTCACCGACCGAGCGATCCTGTCCGAGGCCCAGACCAGGAGCACATCGAAGCGTCCGCGGCGGGCGTCGGCCATCATCTGATCGAGGCCAGGGCGGCGGGCCTTCACTCCGCTGATTCTGTCCGTATGCTCCTGCACGATCTCATAGCCGCGCTGGGAGGCCATCTGGCGCAGGTCCAAGAGTTGGGTTCCAGGATGCTGATCGAGTGTACTGACCCTCATATAGAGGGCGGCACGCTTCATGCACGCCGCCTTGTTGGTTTCGATGAGTACTTATCGATGTAGCTGCGGATGAACTTCAGCAACTCGTCGGTCATGTTTTGGCCGCGGGCGGCCGTCGCCGCCTTGAAGGCGTTGTGCAACTCGACAGGAACGTTCAGATTCATGCGTTTGACTTCCTCGTTGTTGACGGTGATGATCCGACTCACCTCCTCTCTCTTCAGAAGTGAGTCTAACTACTTATAAGTACGGCGCGCCAGGGGCGCGCCCTGATTAGACCTCCCAGGCTGCCCGGCAGAGCAGAACCAGGTTGACGATCTTGTCGAAACTGATCTGCATGGTCTCGGCCATGGCCCGCAACCGGTTTACGTCCTGGGGCACGCAGCCGTCCTCGATGGCCATCCACTCAGAGATCTCCATACCGGACAAACGGGCGGCTTTCTCGAGGGACAGACCGGCCGTCTTGCGAACCTCCTCGATGCAGGAGCCGAACAACCGGCCCATGCTCTGGCGGATAAGATAGGAAGAAGGAAGGGAGGCAAACATCTTTTTCTCTGTGCTCATATACTTATGCTCCTGTTGGCCCGCACTGTCAAGTGATCAAGGCCACAACCACGTAAATTTGACTACACGCTGAGTATGTAAGTGTGTGGACTCCTACCAAAGACAGGCCATCAACTATTCGGTCACCCGTGAGAAGGCGCCCGTATACACTTGTGAGCTGTCCCCGATGCTCGAGCCTACTCCCGCAACAAACGCGGCATCGCCGGCAGCCTGATATGGATCAACTTCGACCGTCACGCTCTGTTGAACCTCGTGCAACTGTGCGCCGGCACCTTCGCTGCCGACATCGACGAGATCCGGCCTCAGTACACCAGCACCACCAACGACGGAGCTGTATTCCAGTCCACAGTCGTACGTGCCACCAGCCTTCCCGCCAGTGCCACCATTGACGCCCTGGACACCACACTGACTTCCGCCGGCCAGAACTCCCAGCTGGCAACCCCCTGGTATTCCGACCAGGTCCTGCCCTTCGACGTCACGCTCTCCGGCGCCAACGAGTACGGCGCCATGTGCGCGGCCAAGATCTACGGCCTGGAAATCCTCAACGAGGGCATGGGCATTTCCATCGATGACGCGGTGACGGAGATGCAGGCGACATTTGTGGCTCGCGTGGTTGAGCCCATGGCGGTTGTTTCCAGCCCATTCCAGACCAGGGATTTCCCTCTCGTGCCCTGTTTTGGAACCATCGAAAAGAACTACCGGCAGCGCGGAGAATAATCAGATATTTCCATATATATTAATCGCTTGCGCTGTATATTCAGCGAGCTGATTGCCCGCCTTTACCGGCCTTACGCACCGGCGCCGGCCAGGCCTCGCTCACAACACCGAAAACCGCGCCAGAAAACTACGCCATCTGACTCCGGCATACCCTGAAAACCCCGCCACCCGAGCCCTGTCCGTCCGCGGCTCTTCCCATCATTTCCGGGCCGGCGTCTATCGTCTGTCTTGCCTGCTTGCTTGATTGCTTGCTTGTCAGACCGGGATCAAATCCCTCTTTTGTCGGGCGGCACGGATCACATTCGATTGGACGATCGGTCTGTTAGTCTCATCCCTTTGTATGTGAAGAGAATATGGCTCAGATCAATACTCAGGTTCGATTTAGGTTGTCTAAGACGCAGATCGCCGGCACCCTGCGTGCCGGTTGTGTGCCCGACTGTGGGCTAACCGGCGGGCCTTCAGGGAAGAGCAGGTGCTGAACCCCCGTCAGTCTCCCGTTCCCTGACCCACCCATAAAACCGATCCTAAGCAGCGGCCACGTGTGCGACACGTGTGCCGCTTCTTTCGTCTTACTTAACCTCGCATAATATAGTGACAACCTCTGTCTTATAGCAGTAAGCTATAAGGCATGACACGATCCAGTGCGCCGCGCCGGGACTTCGCCGCCATGCAAGAACGCCGCCGCCGCGCCGCGCGGCTGTTTGCCGCCGGCAAGCGGTCACAGGCTGAGATCGCCCGTGAACTCCACATCAGCCGTCAGAGCGTGAGCCGATGGTTCGAGGCATGGCGGCAGGATAAGCCCGATTGGATTCGTGGGGTGGGGCGGGCAGGTCGTCGGCCGAAACTGGACGGGGCGCAGTTCAAGCAGGTGGACGAGGCTTTGCGTCAAGGCGCACAGGCCCACGGTTTCGGAACCGATCTGTGGACGTTGCCCCGCGTGGCGGCAGTCATCGAGGGGGTCACGGGCGTTCACTATCATCCCGGCCATGTGTGGAAGATTCTTGCCGCTCTGGAGTGGAGCCTGCAACGGCCGGCCAAACGGGCGCGGGAACGCAATGACGAAGGGCGACGGTTGTGGATGGCGAAGCGGTGGCCGGCGATAAAAGAACGCCCGGCGGCGAAGAGCCCGGATTCTCTTCCAGGACGAAAGTGGAGTCTCGGAGCGGCCGCCGGTACCTGCTCTCCGACGAGAGCGGCTTCGTGACAGGTTCAGAGTTCGTAATCGATGGCGGATGGACACTATGACAAACGAACAGAACGCACAAGGCAAAGACTTAACTTTGGGACTTGCAGGAAAAGTTGCCATCGTCACCGGAGCGGCCGGCGACATCGGTCGTCGAACCGTCGAACTGCTGAATGCTCACGGCGTCAAAATCATTGCCGAGGACATCAAGCCGGAAGTCTCCGGCCTCGACCAGCAGGACCAGATCGTCACGCTGGTCGGCGACCTCGCGGATGAAGCAACGGCGCAGAAGGCTGTGGCCCTGGCGCTGGAGCGATTCGGCAAGCTCGACATTTTGGTGAACAATGCCGGTCGCCATCAATCGAAATCCTCGCTGGACGTGAGTGTTGCCGACTGGGACAGCATCCTGAACACCAACGCACGCGGCACGTTCCTGCATTCGAGGGAAGCGTTGCGCGTCATGGTGAAGCAGGGCGAAGGCGGAGCCATCGTCAATGTTGCATCGATTTCAAGCGTCATCGGGATTGCCGAACAGGTGGCCTACACCGCATCGAAAGGGGCCATCGCCCAGATCACCAGGGCTTTGGCAGTGGAGTTTGGCCCCTTTGGTATCCGCGTGAACGCAGTTGCTCCCGGCGTCGTCGTTACGGGCATACTGGATGGCGTGGTTCCGGACGGACGAAACGTGCTTGCCAGCACGGGCGACAAACATGCACTTAAGCGAGTTGGAGATCCGGAAGAAATTGCCGATGTCATCGCCTATCTTGCCTCGCCAAGATCAAGTTTCATCACGGGTGCGATTGTGATGGCCGATGGCGGCTATACCGCCATGTGATGCAGGCTCTATCGCGCCCAGCCAATTTCCGGGCGCAATCGCAGGCAAGCCGTTGACCATAACTATTACGGAGGAACAACAAAGAGATGAAAACCTGAACTCACCAGTATCGACGTCGGCCAGAGCAAAGCCGAGATTCTGGACACCGTAGAGAAAAATGCCCAGGAAGCGCAGCTCAAGGATGACCTGTGCTCCCGCAGCACCATGGAGGGATTGAAGTCGTGTTTTGATTTCATCCCTGAAGATATGGTCTCGGCGTCCATGTCTCTCGCCGGCGGCGCGGGTGCCAGCAGCGGCAGTTGCGGGGCGTATTGCAGCGGCTTGCTCGCTATGGGGCTGAAATTCAATCCCACGGTCGCGGAGGAAAGGGCTGACCGAAGTCTCCGGCTGCAAGGAAAGAAGAAGTTCATCGCGTTCCGCGATGCTTTTCTGAAGGAATTTGGCACTACCCTCTGCCCGGAATTGCAGAAGCGGATTTTTGGGCGGAGTTTCGTGTTTACCGATGAGTTGCAGGGAGCGGAGTTCTTCGCGATCGCCGACCATGCGGAGAAATGTGCAGAGATCGTGGGGAAGGCGGCCCGCGTGGCCGCGGAGATTCTGCTGGCGGATGAGGAATAGAGCGGCGTAGAATGGGATCCCGCTGGGTCAGGATCCCGCACTGAGTTCTTCCTGGAGGTGGCTGAGATGGCAACAAGCAGTCGCTACAATGAATACGGGTGCTATCTTGAGACGGCGCTGCACCTGCGTACTTCCCCGATTGCAATCAAATTCCTGGCCAAAGAAGAAGATGCCCCCGTGGAAGCCATCCGGCCGAAGCGCGACAAGAACATGCATCTGGCCGTGTGTCAGGCTTTCGCCATGGTACGCCGGCAGAAGATGACGCTGGCGATGTTCAAAGACGATCACTGGTGCTGGGCGCCTTTGATCGGCTATGGCCTGGTCAATTGCGGTGCGGAAGAGCCCGGTTTCCACGAGATCAGCCGCTTTCTGATGATGGAGAATGCGGAGGCGGCCAAGAAACATCTGGCCACAGTCTTTCCCCGTCTGGAATACGGCAAGTACGCCGGTTTTGTGTGCGGACCTTTGTGCACGGCCGGTTTTGAGCCCGATTTAGCGCTTATCTATTCCAATACAGCGCAGTTGCGGCACATGCTTCTGGCCGTGAAATACAAGTGCGGATCGCTCATCGCCTCGCAGTTCGATCCGATCGATTCTTGCGTCTACTCGGTGGTCCCGGTCCTCCAGGGCGGCGGCTACCGCATTACCCTGCCCGACCCTGGCGAGTATGAACGCGCCATGGCAGGAGAAGATGAGATTGTCTTCTCCGTGCACAAAGACAAACTGAAAGAAGTGATCGAGGGTCTCAAGCACTTCGAGGAGAACGACCGGGGATACTCCAGGTTTGTTCCGCAAATGACGCCCGATTTTCCCAGGCCTCCGTTCTACAACGAGTTGTATACGCTGTGGGGGCTGGAAACCACGAAGTAACGGCGAACCCAAATTCACGATCCACGTGTAACGCCTCGAAAGGGGGCCAGATCAAGTTGACGAAACCAACTGTTTACGTATCTGGGAGCGTGTGGTCCGCCAACACTCCATCCGGGCGCAAATGGAGCTGATTTCGGTTGTACTGGGAGTGTTTTGTAACCACAGATGGGCGACCTCGGTTTCCACAAGGCTTGTCAGTGCCTGCTCTTTTCTTCCATCGACTAAGGCGCACTCTCATCAGATGCATACTGCATCTAGAAGTTAACTACAACAGCCGTGTATTTATTTTGTCGAAGACGAATTCCTAAACGCATTCCTAGCCAGCAGTCATGCCGGCCCGTGGCCCGTAACTCCAGACAGACAACTCCCAGGATTCGTGTTAGAGTCTACTGCACCGGAGATTTCCCATGGAATCATCAAATGAGGCTGGCTTGAGCCGGCGCGCCTTCCTGCAAGCTACGGGAGCGCTGAGCGCTGGATTGGCACTGGATGCGGAAGCCTTTGGTCTGGTTCCGCTTGGCAGAACCACCGGGGCCCGGCCTGGCGCTGGTGGCGAAAAGCTGATTCCTACCTTCTGCGCCATGTGCGGCCCCAGCGCCGGCTGCGGCATTCTGGCCAAAGTCGTCGACGGCAAGTTCGTGGGAATCGAATCGTTCCCCGAGTGCCCAATCAACGACGGTGTCAACTGCGCCAAAGCTCATGGCGCGCCGCAATGGGTCTATTCGCCGGAGCGGCTGAAGTACCCGCTCAAGCGCATTGGGGCAAAAGGCGAAGGCAAGTTTCAGCGCATCAGCTGGGACGAAGCCATCACGATCATCGCCGACAAGCTCATGGAACAGAAGGCCCGCTACGGCCCTGAAAGCCTCGGCATCCTCTCGCCGGCGCGCCGTTCGTACAGCGATTACCTCTATCGGTTTTTGATGACGCACGGCAGCCCGAACTATGGGCACAGCGGCATCTGCGGCGCACAGCTCATGTTCACCTTCACGTACACGCTGGGCGCGCCCACTTCACCGGACTACGACCATGCGGATCTGATGCTGATCTGGGGCAAGCAGCCGGTGTTCTCCGGCGCCTCCAAGCGCTCGGTCTCCAAACTTATCGCCGCCAAGGAACGCGGATGCAAATTCATCACCATCAAGCCCACGCTGGAGCCCGACGGCGCGGTCACGAATTCGCTATGGGTTCCGGTGCGTCCTGGTACCGATGCGGCGCTGGCGCTCGCCATGCTGCACGTGATCATCGACGAGAACCTGTACGATGCCGCATTCGTGAGGGATTGGTGTTATGGATTCGACCAGCTGAAAGATCACGTCCAGCAGTACTCACCGTCATGGGCGGAAAAGATCACCGGCGTGCCTGCCGCACAGATTCAGGAGGTGGCGCGGCTCTATGCTAACACGCCCAAGGCAGCGATCGATTGCGGCAACGGGCTGGAACATGCTCCTTCCGCCAACGACGCCATCCGCGCCATCGGGGCACTCATCGCTATCACCGGACACCTCGATAAACCCGGGACAAATGTTTGGGGAGGGGGCGGCGGCAACATGCCTCAGCCCCGCGGCGTCCACTTGCGGGAACGGTACACACAGGAATGGGTCGATAAGCTGGTCGGCTACGAGTTTCCGCCCGCGTTGCAGCCGGGGTTGGAAGGCACCTCCGCGTCATACTACCGCATTCTCGACAGCGTGCTGACGGGCAAGAAGTACACGATCCGTACCATCATCGCGCCCGGCAGCCAGGCCCTAGCAAGTACGCGGGGAACCAAACGCATGATCGAAGCCCTGAAAAAGCTCGACTTCTTTGTCATCCTCGACACTACGCGCACGGCCGACATGCCCTATGCCGATATTGTGATGCCCATCAGTACCATGTACGAGGTTGACCACCCCTTCGAGACCTCGGGCAACTGGATCATGGCGCGCAACAAGGTCATCGAGCCGATCGGCGAGAGCAAGTCCGATTACGAGTTCTGGCTCGGTCTCGGCAACAAGATGGGCTACGGCGAGGACTGGTGGAACGGCGACATCAAGAAGCACATGGATTGGCGCATGGAGCCGCTGGGAATGACCTACGAAGAACTCCGCAGCCAATATCCGAAGGGGCGCACGTATGAAGCTGCCCCGCCCTCCTATCAGAAATACGCCGCGCATTTTGCCACCAAAAGCACGCGCATCGACAAAGGACCATACCTGGCCGAGGGAAAGGTTGCGCTCTACAACACCCTGTTCGAGAAGGCCGGGCTCACGCCGATGCCTGTCTGGCGCGAGTTGCCGGAAGGCCCGACTGCCACGCCGGAATTATTGACGAAATATCCGCTCCTGCTATCCGATTACCACACATCGCGAGCTTATAACGCGGCCTGGCTGCGCCATGTGCCCGACCTGCGCGAACTGGAACCGTATCCGCTTCTGCACATTCATCCGGATACGGCCAAAGAGCGCGGAATCGCAGACGGCGACTGGGTGATCGTTGAAGGCCCGCACGGCACGATGAAGGTAAAGGCGATGGTGTACCCGGGATCCCGCCCCGATGTGGTGATGCTGCTGCATGGCTGGTGGCAGGGCTCGAAGGAACTCGGGATGGACGATTTTCCCATCGCCGACGGAGGCGCGAACACCAACAATATGTACACCACCGATCCTAAAAAGATGTTCGACCCGGCGATCACTGCCATGAGCAGCCAGACCCTGGTTCAGGTTAGGAAGGCATAGAGAGGAGCACACGATGGCGAAGCAATACGGATTCATCATCGACTCGGAACGATGCGTGGATTGCCGCGCGTGTGTCACCGCTTGCAAGACCGGCCACAATATCGAACTCGGCATCGCATGGCGCCAGGTCACCACCACATGGAATGGAAGTTTCCCCAATCCTGCTTTCAGATCGAGGTCGATGGCATGCAATCACTGCGCAGATCCGGCCTGCCTGAAGGCCTGCCCGGTCAACGCGATCTCCAAGCGGAGCGAAGATGGCATCGTTGTGGTGAACAGAACCAAGTGCATCGGCTGCCGCGCTTGTGGAAAGGCGTGTCCGTACAATGCTCCCCAATACGGCGCGGATGGGCACATGCAGAAGTGCAATCTCTGCCTGGATCGGGTTAGCACCGGAAAGCAGCCGGCATGCGTATCCACCTGCCCTGCCGGCGCTCTCACTTTCGGTACGATGGATGAATTGCCCCGCCTCGCCGGCAAAAAGACGGTTAGGCAGCTCGAAGGAAAGACCGGGCCGTCCATCTTTGTTCCCGTCTCCGGGTCGTGATTCTGCCGGCTTATGCAAAGCTGTTACGAAGCGGGATTCCTGGCCCTGACCAAAGGCCGAAGGAGACGTAGGCCCGATTCATATGTTCTAAGGAGTCGGCCGCTGTCTGCCGATCTGCCTGGGCGAGATCCAAGGTTGACGAGAACAGCCCAGTGCGCGTCTCGAGCGCTGTCCGATCTCGATCGGTCCCAAGAAACGCGGGACCCCTGAATTGCGCTCTAAGGAATTCGATGAGCGCATCGGAGATTTGGCACGAATCCAGAACTCTCCAGGCGAACAAAGCCATTGCGCTCATCGAGCATTCCGGACGTGGCGACTGCGACATTCGCCTCTGGGCAGACTTGTTGAAGCAATTGCAGCCGATCCCACACTTTCCTGCGCATATGCCAGGTAGCAAGCCAGTCCCTTCCTGCAAACTGTTCAAATTCCCAACCTTGGACGCGATACCAAAACAGGCGTTATTAGAGCCTCAAAAAATAGACTTGACGCGTTTTGTAACGAATTGCCCATTTCGTGACTTTCCTCCTATGAAAGTACTGCCCAAGGACATCTGACCCAATGAGTTCACGCCTTTATCTATCTCTAAGCCTTTTTCTCCTGTTCTCAATGGGGAGATCGGCTGCCGATGCGCAGGAACCTCTGACACTACGGCAAGCCATCAGTGAGGCACTGGGGCAAAGCCCTGAGGCAGCGATTGCACGCGCAGACAATCAAGAAGCCAAATCGGCAGCCACCATGGCGCGCACAGCGCTGTTGCCCCAACTCGGCTTTACGGAAGACATCTCCCGCGGCGATGATCCGGTTTATGCCTTCGGCACGCGGCTTCGTCAGCGGCAGTTTACGCAAGCTGACTTTGCGTTGAACGCGCTGAATCTTCCGCAGCCCATCGGCAACTTCTCCACGCGCTTCTCTGGTTCATGGATGGCGTTCGACTCGCTCAAGACACAGAAGGAGATCCATCACGCGGATTTCGACAGACAGAGCGCTTTGTCCTCTGCCAAAGCTGTAGATCAGCAGATCGTGTTTCGCGTTATGAAGGCCTACCAGCAGGTGCTCTACGCGCAGCGAGAGATCGATGTTGCCCACCATGAGCAGGAGACAGCTGAGGCGCTTCTTACGTCTGTGGATGAGCACGTCAAGGCCGGCCTAGCGGTGGAGTCGGATCGCATGTCGGCCGAGGTGAATGCGGCCGCACGCAAGGAGGAGTTGATTGCGGCGCAGGGCGACCTGGAACTGGCGTGGGCCCAGTTGCGCGAGGCGATGGGCGAACCGGAATTGAAAGCATCCGAACTGAAGCCGATCGAGCCTCACACATTCCCGCAGAACACACTGGAAGAGGAGTTGGCGACGGCCCAAAAGACGCGGCCGGATCTGGCGGCGTTAGGGCAGGAGCAATCGGCGCAGGCGTCTGCCGTTGGAGCGGCAAAGTCGGACTTCGGCCCACGCGTGAGCGCTTATGGAAACTGGGAAGAAGACCAATCCTCCTTTACCGGCTCGGGAGGCAACAACTGGGTAGCCGGCGTGCAGATTAACGTGGACATTCTGCCCTTAGGCAGGCGCGCCCAACTTTCGCGCGAGGCTGCTGCCAAGCGAAAGATCGACGCGCAAGTTGCCGCCTCGCAGCAGCATCTGCGGCTGGAAGTCAGCCAAGCGCACATTCACCAGAAGACGGCGGAACTCTCGCTGGAGACGGCGCGGGCGGCAATGGACCAATCGGCTGAGAGTCTGCGCATTTTGAAGAATCGTTACGGTGCAGGCCTTGCCACCATCACCGATCTGCTACGGGCCGAGGACGCCGAGCGGCAGAGCCAATCCAATTACTGGCAAGCCGTTTACGGAAATGCCATGGCCTATACCGAACTTTTATACGCGACTGGGACACTCACTCCCGATGCGGCGGAGGAATTGCAATGAAAACTGTTTTACGGGCAAGTTTGCTGGCCGTTACCGCCGCGATGGTGGCCGGATGTCATGGTACCGACTCCGCTTCCCCTGCGGTTGTCGAGACCGTGCAGGCGCGGGTTGTTGAAAGCCATGTGCAAGAGGTGCCTGTGAACCTGCAATCTACGGGCACGGTTCATGCCAAGGAAACTGCAGTTCTATCCGCGCAGGTAATGGGCCGCATCCAGCAGGTGCTGGTGCACGAGGGAGACAGCGTACGGGCTGGGCAAACGCTGGTCGTGCTGGACGACGCGGCTTTGCGAGCGGCTCTGGAGCAGGCGCAGGCGGGCTTGAA
Organism: uncultured Acidobacteriaceae bacterium; assembly: GCA_963799445.1. Lineage (GTDB taxonomy): Bacteria > Acidobacteriota > Terriglobia > Terriglobales > Acidobacteriaceae > Telmatobacter. The sequence continues at coordinate 49,024 of CAWCXX010000045.1, forward strand.
GGCGGCGCAAAACGCGCAAGCCGCGGCGCAGACCAACGCCTCGTTGGCGACAAGCACGTTAAACCGGTACAAACAACTTGAGTCCGAGAAGAGTGTGAGCCCGCAGGAGATGGATGAAGTCTCGCAACGGGCCGAGGCTGCGGAGGCGAACCTTGAGGCAGTGCGCGCGCAAACCGACGAGGCGCGAGCTCAGGTTAACGGTGCACACACCATGCTGGGGTATACGCGCGTGACGGCGCCCTTCTCCGGCATCGTAACGGCGCGGATGGTCGATCCGGGGACGATGGCCGCACCAGGCGTGCCGCTAATCCAGGTTGATCAGGCCGGGGCTCTACAACTTCAAGCCTCGGTGGATGAGTCGGCGATCGGCGCGGTTCACAAGGGGATGAAGGTGCAGGTGGCGATCGATGGCGCCGGTTCCACGAGTATGACGGGGATCGTTGCGGAGATCGTGCCCGCCGCCGATCCGGCCAGCCACAACTTTCTGGTCAAGATCGACTTGCCTTCTTCAACTCAGTTGCGCGCCGGCATGTATGGAACGGCTGAGTTTGCCAACGGCGCCCGCCAGGCGATTCTGATTCCGCGGTCGGCGGTTGTCATCCGCGGCTCATTGGCCTGCGCCTACGTTCTCGACGGTCAAGGGATCGCGCAACTCCGTTATCTCACTCTCGGCACGGGACAAGGCAATCTCATCGAGGTTCTTTCAGGCATCTCTTCCGGTGAAAAACTGGTTGACGCGCCCTCGGACCGCGACCTCGCCGGCAAACGCATTGAGGTCCAGCAATGAAGCAAGAACTTGGAATCGCCGGACGCCTGGCCCATTCATTTCTCAACTCCAAGCTGACGCCGCTCTTCATTGCCGCATCGCTGGCCATCGGAATCTTTGCGGTGGCTATCATACCGCGCGAGGAGGAGCCGCAGATCCTTGTTCCCATGCTGGACATCACCACCGCCATGCCGGGTGCGTCCCCGGCCGAGGTGGAAGAGCGCGTCACACTGCCGATCGAGACGCTCGTGCATCAAATCTCCGGCGTCGAATATGTGTATTCGACGTCTGCGCCAGGGCAGAGCCTGGTGATTGTGCGTTTTCTGGTCGGCACACCCCAGGAAGATGCGTTGATCAAGGTTTACAGCAAGCTCTACTCGAACTTCGATCGCATGCCGCCGGGAGTTTCGCAGCCGCTGATCAAAGCTCGCTCCATCGACGATGTGCCGATCCTGGCCATGACGCTTTGGGGTGAGCATTACAACGGCTATCAATTGCGCGCCATCGCGGATGAGATGCAACACAACATTGCGCAGATTTCCGATGTGTCGGAGACGACGATCATCGGCGGCCTTCCACGCACTATGCGCGTGGTGCTAAGTACGGAGAAGCTGAGTGCCTACGGCCTGTCGCCTATGGCAATCGTTGGGCATTTGCAAGCCGCAAATGCGAGCGTGCAGGCGGGGAATTTCTCCGATAACAATCAGGAGGTCCGTGTCGACGCCGGCAATCTCTTCAACAGCCGCGAGGATCTGGAAGCTGTGGTCGTGGGCGTGGTGCGCGGGCGTCCGGTGTATCTGCGCGACGTGGCTGACAAGATTGTGGATGGCGCCGCGGAGCCGTCGGACTATGTGGTCTACGGCACGACGAACGCGGGCGCCACAGCGCAACAGCGATTGCGCCAGTATCCGGCGGTGACGATTACCGTGGCCAAGCGCAAGGGGACGAATGCAACCGATATCTCGAATGCCGTGCTCAAGCGCGTGCATGAGATGCAGGGCGTGACGATACCCAACGACGTAACGGTGACGACGACCAGGAATTATGGAGAGACGGCAAAGGCCAAGTCGGATGAATTGCTGGAGCATTTGCTGCTGGCCACGTTGTCCGTGACTCTGCTTGTCGCGCTTTTTCTCGGGTGGCGCGAGTCGGGCGTTGTCCTGCTGGCCATTCCAGTTACGCTCGCGCTCACCATGTCGGTGTTTTACTTCCTGGGCTACACCATCAATCGCGTTACGCTGTTCGCCTTGATTTTCTCGATCGGCATTCTTGTCGATGACGCCATTGTCGTGGTCGAAAACATGGTGCGCCACTTCCGGTTGCCTGAGAATCATGGGCGGCCGATGAGTGAAGTCGCGGTCGAAGCAGTTGCAGAAGTGGGCAATCCAACCATTCTGGCCACTTTCGCCGTGATTGCCGCGGTATTGCCGATGGCCTTTGTCCGCGGTCTGATGGGGCCCTACATGCGCCCTATCCCCGTGGGCGCATCTGCGGCCATGCTCTTCTCGTTGCTGGTTGCCTTCGTGGTTTCGCCCTGGGCGGCCCTCCGCCTTGTTGGCCGCCATCTTGAAGGAGCCAAAATACTGGAGCCCGAGAAGGAGAACTGGCGGACCAGACTCTATCGCCGCATCATGACGCCT
>CAWCXX010000046.1:0-57166 GCA_963799445.1 uncultured Acidobacteriaceae bacterium
GTCGTTCTGGCAGTCGCGGGTCAGCTCGACAAAATAGGCTGAGTAACCGGCAATGCGTACCACTAAATTACGGAACTCATCAGGATTTTCTTGCGCCTTACGCAAAACCTCGGTCGAAACCACGTTGAACTGAGCTTCCGCACCGCCGCGGTCCATATAAACCTTGACCATGTCGCGCAGCTTAACGATCCCGTCGTCACGGCTCAACGCGGTGGGATGGATGCGAATATTCAGGCACACGCCGTCCATGAACCTGCTGTGGTCATAGCAAAGCGAAGAGAGAAACACCGCAGTGGGGCCGTTCGTGTCGCGGCTCTGAACCGGAGAGGCAGCATCGGCAATGGGTGTTCCGGCTTTCCTGCCATCCGGTGTCGCCCATGTTGTATAGCCTTGACCAACATGGTCCGCCGCGCCGTAGAGGCCGGCTTTGAAAATTTTGGTGCGCGTAGAGTAGCACTCTTTGCAAGTGTCGTAATAACTGTTGGTCACCCAGGTCATCTGCTCGTCAGCATAGGGGTCGTCATTCCCGAAATGGGGCGCTTCGTTGATGATCTGCTGTCTCAGGGGTTCATAGCCCTCCCAATTGGCCATTACAGCGTCATAAAGCTCCCGGGCTGTGCACAGTTTCCGGTCGAAAACCATGTATTTGATGGCGGTCAGAGAGTCAGCCACCGTGGCAAGACCGGTTGCGGTCCCGCCGTAAGAGTTGTACTTGGCGCCTCCCGAGGTGCAGTCCTTGCCGGACTCCATGCAGCCGTCTATAGAGATAGACAGCATCGGGTGTGGTGTGTGGTACTGAACCAGATACTCCAGGTAGTTATTCATGCTGACCTGGGCTTTGATAAAGTAACTGGCCAGCTTGCGCCATGCTTCTTTGACCTCGTCAAAGGACTTCATGTCATACAGATAGCCGGTATGGATCGAGCACTGCTCGCCGTTGAAGGGATTCTTGCCGTCATTGATCGCCATATCCAGCAACTTGCTGTAGTGGATGGAGGCGTGGGGGGGAGCCACGCCATTGGCTGCGGAATAGTCGTTGCCGGAGCCTGTAATCTCCTGACAACCTATGATGGCGTAATCCCGGGCATCCTCAAGCGTAAACCCCAGTTCCTTCATCGTACCGGGGATGATGATATCGTCGTTCTGGAGCAGCGGCAGTCCGCCCACCTTTGTTGAGGTTTCCAGAGCCAAAGCCCACAACTCGTTCGGAGTATTCTTGTGAACACGAAAAGAGATCGTGGGATCATGGAGGCTCAAGCGAGCCAGACTCTCCAGCACCATGCAGGTGACAGGGTTGCTGGCGTCCTCGCCGGTTTTGGGATCCACGCCGCCGATGGTGGTGTGGAGATAGGTATTGCCGATGCCGATGATCTTAACCAATTCGCCAGTGCCGCCACCATACATGGAATTTATCTTCATGAAGAAGCAGTCCACAATCTCCTGTGCCTCTTCAGGCGTCAACCGGCCGTCTTCCAGATCTTTCTTCAGGAACGGCCAGGTATATTGATCAAAGCGGCCGAAGGATCCGATATCGCCAATAAAACTCAAACGCAAAATATACTGATACGTGATCGCTGCCTGGCAGGCCTCGCGGAAGGTGCGGCAAGGATTCTCGGAAATCCAGATCAGGCTGTCTGCCATGGACTCCAATTCAGCCTTGCGCTTTTCCTCGGTGCATGAAGCCGCCTTTTCCAGGCACTTCTCACCGTAGCGCTTCAGCAAAGTGGTTACGGCGTCACAGGAAATGACGACGGCGGTGTAGAACAGGCTGCGGTTCACATCCGCGCCCATCAGGTTATTGACGTGAGAATCCAGCCAATCCTGAGCCTGCTTGCGGATAGCGCCGTAGCCTACATTCACGATTTTCTTAAAGCCCGGAGTCAGGTGACCGGACGGCATCATCAGCAGGGGCGCGCCCTTCACCGTGGCGGAAACTTGCATGCGGCAGAGCTCTTCATAACCCCTTCGGCTGCCAGGCAGCCGCAATATCGTTGTAAGTGCGGCCTTTCCAGTAGCCGCTGATGGACGCCAGATTCTCATAATCCTCAGGAGCCATAGACATGCGCAGCTCCTCTTCGTCGGGATTGTGATAGAGGCCATCTTCTCTGAGAGTCCAAAGACCTGACTCAATCATGGAGGGAATCCGGCCGACGCCGCCCCAATCAGGCGCATATCCGGTGCCGCAAAAGTTCTTGCTGCTGTTGCCGACAATCATTTCGAAGTCCTCGACGCGGACGGTCATCTGCTCGCAGATGGCTTTCAACACCGTGGGACGGCGAAGATATGGAATGAGATTCTCATTCTCCTGAAAGCAACGGGTCGTGATCATAGCAGTCTCAGAGTCGCCCTGGATTACACGATCACGGATCAGCTGATGCATGATCTGCATGCGTTCGCTTATTGGTTTGAACTTGTACATTTCAGCATCTGCTCCTAATTTTTGTCCATGGACATCATATCAGCGAAGCGATCGGACAAATTACCCTGGTTTAAGACAATGGTAGTTCTTTACGGCAAAACCAGAGTTGGTGTGCCCTATTCAGTTTTTTTTTGAAGGTCGCCGCTCCTTGGGGTCGCGGCGACTTGAGTGCAGCGGCTTCGGGTTACAGCATCTCTGGTTTTGCTATAGTCCGTGATCCGCGCCCCCGGCCGGAAGTTCGGCGGCAGTTCGCGCCAATGCGGCGCTCCTGTACATCCTCTACAAAAAATGCCACAAAATTCGTTAGGTGAACGGAATTACGGCTAGGCCGTGACCGCGTAAAGAGGCATTTAGGTCCGTGCTATCCCAGGTCCCAAAATCGGGACTTGGGGCACCCATCATTGGTACAAATTCACACGGTCAGAAACCTAGGCCGTGCTTTGCATCTCTGGCGCCCGGTCAGGAAACAACACTTCACCTTAGAAAGCATATGGGCCTACCTTCCGGTAGGCCCGCTTGAGAGGCAGTTTAGGGTGGGATAACCAGGGGGGTGTCTTGGGAAGAGGTTCGTGAAGAACCCTCAAGAGAGAGATGTTGCCTTTCTTCGGTGGGACATTTGGGGAAGCCTCTGCTAATTACCTGTTTAGATGTGGAAGACTCAAAAAGGTTGCAACCTTCCGATTATTTTTTGGGTGAGCGTGGCTCCGCTGTGGAAATCCTCTCGTTCAGGGGTGTTTTTTTACCTGTCTGGCACCCTTTCCAGTCAAAACAAGGGTTACAACTTGCAACCAGAGGGCCAAATTAGGCACTCTTTGAGTTGTGAAGAGGTTGGTCCGCTTCGTCGTTGTCATCCTCGTAATCGGGGCGATTGCGCTTTGCGTATACCGGTACCGCGTGGAACTGGGCCTGGTTCATCCCGCAACCAGCCAGGAAAGTGCGAACTCAGAGCAGCCGAGCTCTGGCCTGCACCCCGCGCACATCGTACTGGCAGGCGCTGGACCGAAGCCCCGACGGCTTCAAGGTGGAGATGCCGGCCGGCACGAGGCAAACGCAGATTCCGGCCTTTGACGAGCGCGGGAACGTCGACCAGGTGGACATGGTCTACGCCTATCCCGATTCCCAGACCACCTTTGCAGTTATCTGGGCCGACAACCCCCCGGTTGAGCGAGCCAGCGGCGACGGGGCGGACAGAACGCTGGATTTGGCCCGGGACGGCGCCCTGGCCCGGACCCAGACAACCCTTACCGGTGAATCCCGCGACCAGCGCGACGGCTTCCCGGCACGTGACTTTTCCGGCCGCAACGAGGGCGGCGGCATCTTGAATGCGCGCATGATCCTGGCCGGAAGACGCCTTTACATGCTCATCGCTGCATTCCCTGCCTCCAGCGCCCGCAGCGACGAGGATGTGAACCGCTTCTTTAACTCGTTCAGCCTGACTTCAGCCGCCAGAAACGACTAGAGGCTGCCACCGGCAAGGATTCTCGTTGATTCAATTCCTACCGACAAGCCCTTTCTCTTCCCGCGACCCCCTTTCATCCACCTTCCTGATCGCTCTTAAGTGTTAGGGCTCACCGCTTTTCTGCGCGGATGGAGTTTTGGCGAACTACAGGGGCAATAACGATCTCAATGCGCACGCCTCACGAGAGCAGCAAACGATAACGCCAAGCCAATAACAATGAAACACCAGAACAGAATGAAGTTAAGGGAATAGCCGCGATGCGTGGTTGAGCTGACACGAAACGCGATGTCATATGAGCTGTGCCATGCATATCGGCTAAGGATTGCTAGAGCGTGTTTCATAAACACCGCCTCAGCGTGATCCAGAAGCAGGCGATGTAGAAGAAGGCGTAGTAGGTGGAGAGCAAATGCTCATGACGAACCAGCAATCGGCGGAACTGACCGAGCCAGGCATTGGTTCGCTCCACGATCCAGCGGCGTTTGTAGCGTCGCATTTTGCGTCCGTCTTCATACCGCCGCCGCTTATTGTTCTTTCGGTAGGGCGCGATCAGTTCGATGGCACGCTTCTTCAATCGTTCACGCAACGGATCGGAGTCGTAGCCGGCGTCGGCGATTATACGCTTCGGCTTTTGCCGCGGGCGCCCTTGCGGGCGGGGGACGCGGACCTCTTGGAGCGTGGCTTCCGCAAGCGTAACTTCTGCCGGAGAGGCACTTTCCAGCCAAACTCCCAGCGGAAGACCTTGACCGTCGACCAGTACCATCCACTTCGTTCCCTTGCCGCGCTTGGTTTTACCGACTGCGAGGCCCCCTTTTTGGCCGGGGCAAAGCTGCCATCCAGGAAGGTCTCGTCCCATTTCAGTAGACCTTCCTCGTCCAGCGCACCCAACAGAACACGCCACGCATCCAGCCATACACCTTCGTCCTGCCACTGCTTCAGCCGCCGCCAGCAGGTAGCGGGCGACGGGAACTCGTCGGGAAGGAATCGCCACGCTGCTCCGGTCTGCAGAATCCACAGAATCCCCTCAAAACAAGCCCGGTTCGACGCCCAGGGCCGTCCCCGGTTGTCCTTCCTGCGCCGTGGTTGGGGCAACAACGGCTCGATCAACTCCCACTGCTCATCCGTCACAAGCTTCTGCCGCTTCTTCATGACAGAAGCTCATCAGCCAACCAGCCTCACGCGTAAGTACTTAGCTTGAGGCCGAACCCATTTATGAAACACGCTCTAAGAAAAACGCCACAACAGCAAGCCACTTCATCATGAAGATCCCTCCCTAGTTGCAAGGATACGGAGCACCGTAGTTGTATTGCGCTATCCCGATCGGAAAACACATCCCGCCTTTGCCTCCAACAATGACATAAACTACCGGGATGGCGGCGCTTCGGCTGGCGGCCGCGCGGCCTTCTCCACAAAGCGCGTGATCAGGCCGACGGGCAGGAAACGCACCAGAAAGGCCGTAAACTTCCCGCTGCCCTTCGGGACGATGGTGCGCTGGCCGCGCGCCAGAGCGTCGATCCCGAGCCGTGCGACATCTTCCGCCGATTGCAGGTCGCGGCTGCGAAAAGCGCTCGCGTGGGCCACTTCGAAGAATTCACTCTCCGTGGTGCCGGGGCAGAGCGCGGTCACCTTCACACCGAACCGCGCTACCTCGGCCGCCAGGCCCAGCGCAAAGAAACGGGCGAACGCCTTGGTAGCCGCATAGGTGGTGAGGTACGGGACTGGCTGAAAGCTGGCCGTCGAAGCGAGGATCAGCACCCACCCGCTGCCGCCGCTCCACCATGCGCGGCACGAACAGGCGCGAAAGCCGCACCATCGCCTCGCAGTTCACGCGCACCTGGCTCAACTCCTGCTCGGCGGGGGTAGGTGAAACGCGCCGTACTGGCCCAGGCCGGCGTTGTTGACCAGGATATCGACGGCAATCCCGGCGCCTTCGGTGGCATCGTAGATCTGCTGCGGCGCGGCCGGATCGTTCAGGTCGGCGACAACGATGCGCGTCTCGGTTCCTTTTGCGCTGAGTTCAGCCGCCAGCGCCTCCAGGCGTTCCCTGCGCCGCGCAGTCAGGATCAGTTTGGCGCCCCGGCCGGCCAGTTCGCGCGCCAGCGCTGCGCCAATCCCCGAACTGGCTCCGGTTACCAGCGCCCATTTTCCGTGAAACTCCCGTACGGTTGCCATCGCGGAACCATCATAGCGGGTTCCGTTCAATTGCAGGCTAGGCTCACCCGGCAGCGTAGCACATGAATCCGTCCTCCCAAACGCATCCGAACAGCCCCAGCCCCGCTTCGTGCATCGTAACTCTGAGACGCGCCCCGCATTCCGGGCAAGACCCACAGGAAACAAAATGCAGGATCGTGGAGACCTACGCCGCATGGACGTTCCCGCCAATGTCCCTCAGTTGCCGCTCAAATCTGTCATTTATGCCACAGACTTTTCACCGTGCTCGCAGAATGCGGGCAAGTATGCGTCATTGCTCGCCGGCAAGTTCAACGCCGATCTTCTGGCGGCGCACGCATTCGTGCTTTCGCAAGCGGCGATGGAGGTGGAAGCCGAAGACGGCGTGGTCACAGAGAGCGCGCAGCGCAAAGATCTGGAGACAGCATTGGCTGCTGCTGCGAAGCGCTTCGGTGAAGGCCTGCAACGCGCTGTTCCGGTTCTGCTCGAGGGCGATCCGCGCGAATGCATCCCCCGCCTGGCAGAGCAGAACGCTCCGTCGCTCATCGTCTTGGGAACGCAGGGCAGAGGCAGGATGGAGCGTGGAATCGTCGGCTCGGTGGCAGAGAGGATTTTGCGCGCCACCAACGGGCCATCCCTTACCGTAGGCCCGGCAGTTCCCGACTGCGGGCCTGCATGCGCACCCTTCCGGCGCATACTGTACGCCACCGGCCTCTCTGCCGCCGCCGCGCGCGGGGCACCGCTATGCGGTCGCCATGGCGCAGGCGTTCGATGCATCGCTGGACGTGCTCCACATGGTGCACCCGGAAGAAGTGGAGCATCCAGACCGTCTCAGCGAAATTCAGAAGCAGTTTTATACACTGCTCGAAGGGCTCGTCCCGCGGCAGACCGATGCCATCCGCAATCCGCATGGCATTGTGGAAGTCGGCTCAGCGCACGTGCGCATTCTGGAACATATAAGGGAATTTCAGGCGGACCTGCTCGTGCTCTCGATCCGCAAGAGTTCGCACCTGTGGCTGCAATCGCGGCTGTCGGGCGCATTTCACATCATCGCTAACGCGCCGTGCCCGGTCATGACAATTACCGGGTAACGCAACGCCGCGCATTTTTCGCCGCGCTCAAATCTCACTGCGCCTTATGCTCACCCACCTACTTCGCAGGTGTGGCCGGCGCCAGGGGCTGCGGCTTTGAGAAGGAGCGAATGTAGATGACCAGGTTCCAAACCTCAGTGTCGCTGGCGCGGCCCACTTCCTCGGCAGGCATGTTCGCGCCCTCGCCCTTGCGGATGACGTTAAACAGTTGCCAGTCCTCCTTGTCGGCGAGAGTCTTGGGATCCGTCCAATCGGCGATGGTAAGGTTCATGCTGGTGGCCACATCGGTTTTGCCATTGCCGTTATCTCCATGGCACAAGGCGCAGTCGACTTGATACAGGCTCTTCGCCTTGGCCTGCGATTCGGCCGTGGGTTTGACGGGATTCTTCACCGGTGCGGCCGGCTGGGGCGCGGCGGCCGGCGTTGGTGCAAGAGCGGGCGTCGGCGCGGTCTCCTGTGCGCTGCGGCCTTGCCTGGCGGTAGAAGCGAGGACGATTAGAGCCACTGCAAAAATCAGCAGAAACGACTTCAACATCACAGTCTCCTCGGCAGATGTCAAAGAACTGGCATCTTCATGTCGGTTGAATTCTGCGAGGAATTATAGGCCGATTTTGCGGAAAGGGCTATGGAAAACGACACAGGGCAGCGGGTCAAGATGCGGGCATCGGATTCCGGCTGAGGGTACTGCGCGCTCGCGAGTCAATATCTTCGCAGCTGGCCCTACACTGGATTAGGAATTGGCGTAGGGCGAGTTGATGCTCAAAAGTGCCGTTTTCCTAAAGAAAACGGCACCTCGCACATTCTCGGATTCCTCACGTGAATTCCTGAATCCGGTCTAGTGCATCGCTCCGCCGCCCGCGCCCGCGCCGGGTCGGTTCTTGCTCAACATGAAGGCCAGCAAAATCAGCACAATCGACGCCCATGAAAGCTGCATGTAGACATCCTGGTAGCCCTGCATGCGCGCCTGGTTGTTCAACTGGTTATAGATCTGGGCCAGGGCCATGCCGCCGCCGTTCGGCCCGCCAGCTCCGCCGCTGAAGAACGACGCAAGCGCCTGCCGGTGCTGTTCAAAGGCGATGGAGCCCGGCTGCATGGCCTGTTGCAGGTGCTGCTCGTGCCACATGGCGCGCGTGGTCACCTGGGCGTTGGTGACGGCGATCAGGATGCTGCCGCCGATGTTGCGGACGAAGTTGATCAGCCCCGCCACCTGGTTGGACTCCCGCTGCGGCATGCCCACGTAGGCGGATGTGGTGATGGAGATAAAGCAAAACGGCAACGGAAGCATTTGCACCACGCGCAGCCACGAGGCCTCGGCAAAGCTCATCTGCAGGTTGGTGACGTCGGCCGCGTAGCGGAAGGTGATCACAAACATGGTGAAGCCGAAGACGGCGAGCCAGCGCGCGGCAGATCTTTCCGGTGGCGATGCCGGCCAGCGGCATCATGAAGACCAGCGTGACGCCGCCGGCGGTGAGAGCGAGGCCCGCAGTGGTTGCGTTGTAGCCCAGCAATTGCTGCGTGAATTGCGGCTGCAGCACGGTGTTGGCGTTCAGCACGCCGCCCACCAGCAACATGAGGAAGCAGCAGATGGCGAAGTTCTTGTAGCGGAAGAGGCGCAGGTTGATGAGCGGATCCTTCTTGCCGCCACTCCCACGCCACGAGGCCGATGATGCCAAAGATGAAGAGAAAAGCGAAGAAGCGGATGAAGGACGAGGAGAACCAGTCGTTCTCTTCGCCTTTGTCGAGCATGATCTGCAGGCCGCCCATGGCCATAGCGAGAAAAGCGAGGCCGACGTAATCCATATTGCGCAGGCGCGAGGGATCGGCCTTGATCCACGGCGGATCTTCGACGAGGCGCGTGACCAGAAGGAAGGCCACGATGCCGACCGGAATGTTGATGAAGAAGATCCAGCGCCAGGAGAAGTTGTCGGTGATCCAGCCGCCCAGCGTGGGGCCGATGGAAGGAGCGAGCACGGCGACGAGGCCGTAGAGGGCAAAGGCCTGGCCGCGCTTGTGCGGCTCGAAGGAGTCGGCCATGATGGCCTGCGCCATGGGCTGCATTCCGCCTCCGCCCGCGCCCTGAAGGACGCGGCAGAGCAGAAGGATGGGCAGCGACGGAGCGGCGCCGCAGAGAAAACTGGCGATGGTAAAGACGCTAATGCAAAAGACGAAGAAGTTGCGGCGGCCCATGAGAGAAGAGGCCCAGCCGCCCAGCGGCAGCACGATGGCATTCGAGACCAGGTAGCTGGTGAGCACCCACGTGGCCTCATCGGTGCTTGCGCCCAGAGAGCCGCCAATATGCGGCAAGGCCACGTTGGCGATCGAGGTGTCCAGCACCTCCATAAACGCCGCCAGCGCCACCGTCATCGCAATCAGCCATGGGTTCACCCTCGGCTTCCACTGCGCCTGCACCGCCAGATCGGGATTTTCCATCTGCGCCGGCGGCGTTCCGGCGCCCGATCCGCCGCGCCCGCCCGCAACAGCGGGACCGGCAGGCGGAGCGGGCAATGTGGAATCGATCGCGGACAACAGCGGTCTCCTCGCTTCTTTCTGCGTTCTTTTTGTGCTTTGGCCGGGGAAGTGCGGCGTAGTCGTGCGCCGAATGCGGTCTGCGGACGATGCACCCGGCGTTCCTTAAACCGTGCGTACATCTATTTAGATTCGCATAGATGCATCTTGGGTGCACGGGTTCGAGGTTGCACCCTTCAAAGCGGGCTCAGGAGCCAGCCCTGGCCGGCAGCCAAATCTTCTTCAGCGTGTCAGCGACAGCATGACTGCTCCCTGCCCGTGTCCGGCTCCATTTCCCGCAGTTATTCCGCGCCGGGATGCACGTACACCTGCTGCGGCGCGTCGATCTTCACGTTCGCACTCACCTTCAAGTTTCAACGTCTCCATTTGCGGCTTGCTACCCATAGGAGCCATAAAGTCCAGCTCGTACTGGTTGTCGAGGCGCCTGCTAATATCGGCAAAGTAGGGCTCGAGGCTCACCGGATTGCCGTATCCCATCCAGTAACTGTTGCCGCCCGTCGCCTGGGTGAGCTGCGCCAGCAGGTTCTGGCCGTCATTGGCTGCATAATCTGTGTTGTCAAAGCGGCCCGCGTTACGCCAGTAGATCGAGTAGACGATCAGTCGCGCGCGCACAGCGTCGTTTATCGCGGCCTGCACATACGGATCCTCGGGATCGTAGCGCACCTCGTAATAATCCACGCCGTCCGTCACCATCGCCACTTCGCGCCGCGCATGTGCGTCCTTCGACGGCCAATTCTTAGCCAGATCGGAGAGGCAGAAGTAGGGGCTGGCGCTCACGCCGGGCATGCCCGCCATGGGCAGATGCAACTCTTGCATCGCGGCGGCGTGGTCAGTGGTCAGCGGACCTGCAAATGCGGCGCGGCCGTTCTCCATGTAAGCCACGGCGACACTCGCATCCGGCGGCAATCCCTGGATGAACTTTGCGATGTCGTTCATCTGCGTTCCCAGGCTGCCGCGCGCGTCCTCGTCGATCAGCACGACCATTTCCACCTTGCTTGCCGGGCCGCGCAACTGCGTCCAGCCGGTGATGCTTGAATCCTTGCCGTCCACCTTGGCGTGCAGGGCATCCTGGGGAATGCCGCCTGGAATCTCATTGCCGGACAGGATCGTAACCACTGCGCTTCCCTGCCCTGCCTGATTCTGATCCGCTGCGAGCGCCGAGGAGGCCGCGAGCAACGCTCCGGCCGCCATCAAGACGGCGAGTTGAAGTTTGTAATTGTGCATAGCCGATACTCCTTCCGGAGCGGTTGTCGCGCACCTTCCGTGGCGAGCCGCTCCGCCTGACTATTAGATGGGCGGCACCGCGAAACAGTCTCAAAGCAGTACAACGAAAGGGGTCGTGGAGCAAAAAGCACCGATAGGAAATGATGAAGAATCAGCGGCTTGCGGCACGCGCGGCCTTCGCGCCAAAGGGAGAATTTTATTGCGTGCTGCCCAAAATACCGCCGCTTGCGTGCCAGTCAATGTTCCACAAAGGGCTTGAGCCGCGCCAGCGCCTGATCCCACTGGCGGGAGACGAGAGCGAGGTACTCTCGCATTTCTTCGAGCGGGCGCGAATCAAGCTCGAACCGGCTCTCGCGCCCGGCGCGAACGCAGTGCACGATGCCGGCCTGCTCGAGCACGCGCAGGTGCTTGGTGATGGACTGGCGCGTAAGCCGGGAGCCCGCGGTCAATTGTGAAATTGATGACGGGCGCCCCGTGCGCAGCTTGGCAACCAGCGCCAGCCGCGTCTGGTCGCCCAGCGCCGCAAAGAGTACTGCGTGCGGCGGCCGTTTGCGAGAGTTCGGTTTAAGCGTTTGGCGTGACATGGCCCTCGATGTTCTTCATCTGCTGCGTCCATCCGCCGTCGTTTCCGCGCATGGCCGCTGCGCGCCACTCGGCAGGAACGTTTTCGAATCCCGACTCGGTGACGGTAAGCAGCGTGCCGGTTGCGGTTTTTTCCAGGCGGAACTCAACCAGCGTGCGTGGCGCGTTGGAGTAGTCGGGCGAGTAGCGCTCTTTGTCATGGTGCCTGATTTGCACCCAGGAGAAAGAAAAAATCCGCTCCGGCTCCATCTTCTCAATCAATGCTTCCCACACGATGTGCTCGTAGCCGGGATGCAGGATGTGGCCGCGCGCAACCTGGCCGGGAACGAACGGCCCCTCCAGCGCGACACGAAACCACTGGCCAAACTCGCGATAATCGGTGAGCGCGCGCCACACGCGGGCGATTGGAGCCTTGAGCTCAATGCGCTTTTCGATCTGGTTTTCCATATTATGCAACCTCTGGGTTGCATAATAGCGCGAGCCAGCAAAAAGAGCAACTTTTCAGCTGCATGTTTGAACTGGGTGACCCGTAGGGCGCTCTCCCTAATAACGCCGTTGCCAGCCTGGATGGATGCAACCAGTCCCTAATAGAACAGGTACTTCCGCCAGCGGTCGTCGCTGCGGCCCAGCATGCGCATGATCTGGCGGCTGGTGTGCAGCGAGAACGGGCGCGGCTCGCGCAGCAGGATCATGTCGTCGATCTCGCTAAGCATGCGGTTGCCCTTGTGGCGGTTGCAGTCGTGGCAGCAGGCCACGAGGTTTTCCCAGGTGGAGTTGCCGCCGCGCGAGCGCGGCACCACGTGGTCGAGCGTGAGCTCGCCGGGAGGATACGCCTCGCCGCAGTACTGGCAGGTGTTGCGGTCGCGCAGCAGAATGTTCTTGCGCGAGAGGGCGCGCGTCTGGTGAGGAATGCGGCGGTATTCCAGCAGCCGGATGACCGAGGGCATGGCGATGATCGCGCGCTGCGCGTGCAGCGTCAGGCCGTGCTCCTCCTCGGTGCGCGCGATGCCCTTCAGCACCAGCACCAGCGCCCGCCGCGCGCCGCAGATATTGATCGGCTCATACGAGGCGTTCAGCACCAGCACCGGCATCTGCAAAATGTGAGCGTGCGCATGATGGGGGGTCCGGCTGTCCGCGGCCAGCACCACCGCCTTCGCTATCGCTTTCTGCTTGCGCGCATGAATCATGGCTTTTCCCAACGACATCTCTTTTCCCCTCGTCAAAAAGATGGTTGTCTTTGCAATGATGAATCCGAACTCAAACCTTCTTCGTGTATCGCCGCTCCCCGCATTGCGCCGGCAAGGGATTCACTTTCCTCCGTGTTGCCGTAAACGAAACTGCGCCCCCATCCCTCCATGCGCTGCGCCCGCGCCAGCGTCGCTACCCAAACTGACGCGGCTCCGGCATTGAGCAGCGCCTGCGCCGCGGCGCGCGCCGTGGCGCCCGTGGTCAAAATGTCATCAATCAACAAAACGTGCTGCCTTGTAACCTTGGACGGATCGGAGACCGAAAATGCGCCGCGCACATTCATCCGGCGCTGGCGGGGCGTGAGCCCGGCCTGGCTTTCCGTGGCGCGCAGCCGCATGAGCGTGCTCGCGGCCAGCGTGAGCCGCCACTCGGGATGGCTCTTGCACAGAGAAATCCGAGCGCCTCGCGGGCCAGCGACCGCGCCTGATTGAAGCCGCGCTCGGCATACTTTGCCCGGTGCAGCGGAATGGGAACCACCAGCATCTCGGCCGGAGCCTGGCCAGCCAGTTTCGCAATCGCCTCAGCCAGCAACCTGCCCAGGCCGCGCGCGGCCGGGTGCAGGCGGTCGTACTTGAGCGCGTGAATGGCCTCCTTCATGCGGCCCTGGTAAGCGCCATAAGCAACGGCCTGCGTAAACGGCGGGGGCGCGAGACGGCAAACCCTGCACAGCGGCGAAAACGAAGGCCCCGCCGGCGCGTTCAGCGCGTCGCCGCACCGCGCGCACACAGGTCCGCTCTGAGCGGGAAATTCCGTCCAGCAAACATCGCAAATTGGCGCTGAAGAAAGCTGCGGCAGAGGGTAGCCGCAAAGAGCACAGGAGGCGGGAAGGAGGGCGCAACTCAAACTATCCATGGGACTTCGGAGCACGCGAACCACCGCACGCCACCGCGTTGTCTGCGATGGCGGAACGTCGGTCATCTGTGAGCCGGAGTCTTTTGAGAAGACGCACCTCACGCGCGGGCGCATAAACCTGCCGCCCTGTGCGCCAAGTATACCGCATCGCCAAGTCAGGCTTCCACCGTGGCCAGAAGAAACCAGGATTGGCCTCGCCGAATTCGAGATTCGTCTCACCGCGGTAACGACGCAGCAACCTCCACTGGAGATTGACGCCATTGAAGTTGCGCGGGTTAGCGAGGAAGAGCAAGCGCTAAAACACTCCGGCCATATAGGCTTCAGCCGGGCGCAGCTTCTCTGACTTCGATCCGCACTCGGCCAGCACAACCGGCGACAGCGTGATGACCGGGCAGTGCGCGTGCGCCAGCACCTTGTAGACCACGCCGTGCCGCGTGATGGCGGCAAAGGCGGAAGCGCCCTGCGCGCCCAGCACAATCAGGTCGGCCTGCTGTGCATTGCTCTGGTACAGCAACTCTTCGGTGGGGTCGCCGGGCACCACAATGGTCTGGATCGCAACCTGGTTCTGCAACTTGCCGGGAACCAGCGCCAACATGCCCGCTTCCACCTCGTCCAGCGTCCGGCCGGCCAAAAACTCGGCGCGCTCCTGGGGCCGGATCACATGCTGGAGGATCAGCCTTGCGCCGTGCTGCGCGGCCAGTTCCGCGGCAAACGCGGCCACCACGCTACTGGCCTCGTGCAAGCTGGCGGCGCAAAGAATTGTGCGCGTGGCAAAGTTGCGGTAGCCGCCGTCCACCACGTCAGGGCCAATGATATAAACTGGCAAATTGGCCGTGCGCAATACCGCCTCGGCCACCGAACCCACTAGCAGCTTGCCGATCGGGCCCGGAGAGTGCGTGCCCATCACGATCCGGTCGATCTCCCGCTCGCGCGTGTAGGCCAGAATCTCGTCGGCGGGCAGCCCCGGCCGCGCCACAACCTCGCAGGCGAGGCCCGCTTCCCGAACGCGGTTCGCGAGAGGTTCCAGATGTTGCTTCTCGCTTCGAGCCGCCGCGGCATAGTCGTAGTAGTGGATGCCCGAAGTCTCCGACGCGGCCACTACCAGCGTGTCATAAGCGTGAAAGAGGATGAGATCGGAACCGAACTCCTTGGCTTGCGCCAGCGCAAACGCGAAGGCTTTTTCGTTGACCGGTATTTCAGAGGCAAAGAGGATGGTGGAGGGTTTACTCCAACTTGGCTTCAGGACGGCTGCCATGGGAACCTCCTTCGAGAGCGCTCAAACGATTGCAGATTCGCTGCACATTTTGCGGTGTTTGGCCGCACAGGAAAGGGTGATCCTTCTCACCTTTTCGCGACCCGCGAGCCCTGCTCGGCGCTCTCAGCCTTCCCGCAAAACCACTCTACACGCGGGGTTCGCAGATTGTCTTGCAAGTGACAAAATTGTCTTCCCGTTTCCCGATTTTGTCCAGCGCCACGGCTCCGACGTGCCAATTAGGGCATTTAGAGGCTGTTATTAACTTTCCCACGGCCGGCGCGAAAGTTAATAACAGCCTCTAAAGTGATCTCAATCACAGCCCAAGCCACGTCAAAACTGTTCTTCTGGACCGGAATCATGGCCCTGTCCCCAGGTCCTGGATCGTTTCCGGGCGCGGCCTGCCGTGCTTCCGTTGGAGGTCTTTATGGAGCCGATGCACAACATTCCCGCCCGCGGCGGGATCAACTACGACGAATCGCCCTTCCTCGCCATCTGGGAAATCACGCAGTCCTGTGACCTGGCCTGCAAGCATTGCCGTGCCGCCGCGCAGCCCATTCCGCATCCTGACGAGTTGACGAACGCCGAAGGCAAGGCGCTCATCGACCAAATCGCCGATATGCACATTCCAATCTTCGTCTTTACTGGCGGCGATCCGTTGAAAAGAAAAGACCTCTTCGAGTTGATCCGCTACGCCGCGCAAAAAGGCGTGCAGGTTGCGGTCACTCCCAGCGCGACGCCGCTGCTGACGCGCGAAGCCATCTTTCAGATGAAAGAGGCCGGCCTGGTGCGGCTCGGCATCTCGCTCGACGGCTCGACCCCCGAGATTCACGACGCCTTCCGCGGCCTGCCCGGCGCATGGGCGCGGACCATCCAGGCCATCGAGTGGGCAAACGAGGCTGGCCTTCCCATCCAGGTGCACAGCACGATCAGCCGCCACAACGTGAACGACCTCGACAACCTCTGTAACTTGTTCGAAAAGCTCGCCATCGTCATGTGGAATGTCTTTTTCCTGGTGCCTGTGGGCCGCGGCCAGTTGGACGATCTGCTCTCAGGCGAAGAGTTCGAGCAGGTATTCGCCAAGATTTACGAGCTTTCGCAGCGCGCCAACTTCCAGATCAAGACCACCGAAGCCATGCATTTTCGCCGCTACCTGCTCGAGCACAACCTGGAAGAGCGAAAGATGGGGCACGGCCATCCCGGTGCAGCCCGCCCGGCCGCAGTAGCTGCCTACGAGCCTGGGGCCCCCACTGCCGATGCCAAAACTCGTAACATGGCTTGGACCACGCGCCGCGTCAACGACGGCAAGGGCTTCATGTTTATCTCGCACGTCGGCAACGTCTATCCCAGCGGCTTTCTGCCTATCCACGCGGGCAATATCCGCGAGACTCCGCTGGCCGATATCTACCGCAACGCGCCCATCTTCAAGGCCCTGCGCGACACCGGCAAGCTTGAAGGCAAGTGCGGCGCTTGTGAGTTCAAGGAGATCTGCGGCGGGTCGCGCGCCCGCGCCTACGCTGTCACCGGCGATCCTCTGGCCCAGGAACCCTGCTGCATCTACCAGCCCAAGAACTGGGACCCCGAACTGGAGCAGCAGGCAGAGGCGTTCAGCCATCCCGTCGAGCCGGGGACGCTGGTTAGGCTTTAAGCTTCGCGCAGCTCGCATCGCGCACGGGCCGCGGAGAACAGCGCGTAAGACTCAACACAATCTTCCAGGCAAACGCCTGCGTGCCGGCGTCTGTGTTTGTTCCTCTCTCCGCCGAGATTAAGGATCCGTCCATCTTTACTATGCACTCGCGTAAAGCGGCAGATGCTGTAAAGATGGAATAGGGCAAGAGGATGCGGATTGCGATCATCGGCGGAGGCATAGCGGGGCTGGCAGCCGCTTATGAGCTGGAAAAGGCGCGCGCGGCGTGCGCGGCGGTTGAGTACACACTCTACGAGGCGCGGCTCCGGCTGGGCGGCTCGTTGGCCTCGGAGATCGTGAACGGCGCCGTGCTCGAGCGCGGGCCAGACTCCTTCCTCACGGAAAAGCCTGCGGCGGCCGAACTCTGCCGCGAATTGGGAATTGACGCCGATCTGATTCCCTCGAACGACGCCGCGCGCAAAACCTATATCGTCGTCCGCAACCGCCTGGTGGCGCTGCCCGACGGGCTCATGTTCCTGGTCCCCACAAAGCTGGTCCCAACTGCTCTCACGCGCCTCTTCGGTCTTCGCACCAAGGCGCGCATGGCGCTTGAGTTGCTGCACCCTCCGCGCCCGAGTGGACACGACGAGTCCGTTGCCGCGCTTGTCGAGCGCCACTTCGGCCAGGAGGCTGTCGACCGGCTTGCCGACCCGCTGCTTAGCGGCATCTATGGCGGCGACTCCGCGCAACTCAGCGCGCAAACCGTGCTGCCGCGCCTGGTGGAAATGGAGACGAAGTACGGATCGCTGACACGCGGCATGTTGGCCGCGCACAACAAAATGCGCGCCATGACGAAGAACTCCTCGAAAAGCCCGAACCGCGTGGCGCCCGCGATATTTACAGCACTGCGCGGCGGCATGGCTCAGTTGGTCGATGCCATCACCGCGCGGCTCAACCCTGCCAGCGTGCGCACTGCAACGCCAGTGAGTGCGATTAAGAAGACTGAAGAAGGCTGGAGCGTTGAAGCCGGGGGTGTGCGCGACGAGTTTGACGCGCTCATCGTGGCCGCGTCCGCGTGGGCAGCCGGGCCTCTGCTCGCCGCGGCCGATCCCGTGCTCGGCAGCGATCTCGGCGCCATCCCTTACTCCTCATCCATCACCGTCAACCTGATGTACGACGAAGCCAGCATCGGCCGGCTCCCCGAAGGCTTCGGCTTCCTGGTCCCGGCAGTCGAGGGCCGCTCCATGCTGGCCTGCACCTTTGTGCACCGCAAGTTTCTCGGCCGCACGCCACCCGGCAAGGCCGTCTTCCGCGCGTTCCTGGGCGGAATAAAGCACAACGAGCTGCTGGCGGAGACCGACAACACTCTGGTCGCTATCGTCCGCCGCGAGATGAGCGAGATTTTGGGCGCCAGGACGTTCAGCCCCGCCGTCGAGCCCGAGCACGCGCAGGTTTCGCGCTGGCGCGGCGCCATGGCGCAGTACGCCGTGGGTCATAGGGAACGCATGCAGCGCATCGCCGCGCATGTGGCCGCGCTGCCCGGCCTGCGCCTCGCCGGCAACGCCTACGACGGCATCGGCGTTCCCGACTGCATCCGCCTCGGCCGCAAGGCCGCGCGGGAGTTGGCGGGTGTGCCCGAACCGGCGACTGCCGTCAGACGTTAGGATCCCCGTATACTTTACTCAGGGCATGACCACCCGAGCGGACACGGTTCTCTCGACGATTCTGGCCTCGACGCGCGCCTCAGTGGCAGCGGCCAGGGCCAGTGTGCCCGTGGCCGAATTGGAGCGACGCGCCGCCCAACACCACCCCCGAGGCTGGGCTGCCGCACTGCGCCGCCAGGCCGCCACCGGGCCCGCCGTCATCGCCGAGATCAAGAAGGCTTCGCCCTCGAAAGGTCTGATCCGCGCCGCATTCGACCCCGCCTGGCTGGCTCGCCGCTACCGTGCCGGTGGCGCAGCCGCGCTCTCCGTCCTTACTGACGAGCCTTACTTCCAGGGCAGCCTGCGCAATCTGGAGCTGGCCTCGGCCGCCACGCCGCTGCCCTGCCTGCGCAAGGACTTCATGATCGAGGAGTACCAGATCGTCGAGGCCCGCGCCCACCGCGCCGACGCCATTCTGCTCATCACCGCCGCGCTCACCAATGCCGAGCTCAAGCGCTTCGCACAAGCCGCGCGCTCGCTCTCGCTCGATGTGCTCGTCGAGGTGCACACCGCCGAAGAGCTGGATCGTGTCCTAGACTCGGGAATCGCCGCGCTCGGCGAGAGCGGCGCCCTCGCCATCGGCGTGAACAACCGCGACTTGAAGACCTTCGATGTGAGCCAGGAAACCTCGCTCGCGCTCGTAGAGCGTATTCCGCCGAGCGTGGTGCGCGTGACCGAGAGCGGAATCTCCATGCCCGATGACATCGCGCGCCTGCGCCACGCCGGCTTCGATGCTTTCCTCATCGGCGAGAGCCTGATGCGCCAGCCCGACCCAGGCGAGGCGCTGGCCGCGCTGTTGAAGGGCGCCGCGAGCAAGGCGGCCGTTCCCAGGTGATGATTGCAATGATTGCACTTTTGGGCTATGATGTAATCATTGCAATCATGGCCGGAGGTGCATCGTGGCTACGAATCTGATCGTTCGCAAAGTCGATCAAGAGATTGTCAAGTCGCTGAAAGAGTCGGCCGCGCGGCACGGCCGCAGCGCGGAGGCCGAGCACCGCGCCATTCTTGAAGCTGCGTTACGGCGTCCGCGCAAACGGTCCATCGGCGAAGCCCTGGCCTTGATACCCAATGTCGGTCGCGATTCCGATTTCGAATTCAACCGGAACTAAGCATGTATCTCGTCGATACGAATGTGCTGAGTGAAAGGCGGAAGGGGCGGAAGGCCGATCCGGGCGTGGTGGAGTTCTTTCGCCGCGCGAAAAATGAAGTTTTCGTGCCGGTGCAGGTGGCTGGTGAAATTGAGGGCGGCATCGAACGCCTGCGGCAACGTGGCGATCGTCCGCAGGCACAGGTTTTGGAGAGGTGGTTCCTGGCTGTACTCGCTGAGTTTTCAGAGCACTTTCTGGTGTTCGATCTGGACTGCGCCAAGGTTTGGGGAGTTCTCATTGGCGCAAACGAACAACACAGCATCGACAAACAGATCGCTGCCATTGCGCTTCTGCATGACCTCACCATCGTCACACGCAACATCGCACATTTCTCCGGTACGGGCGCCAGGACACTGAATCCTTTTCTCGCCGATCCGCGCTTGAAGCCGGTCAACTGAAGAATGAGCCTCTGGATCAAAATCTGCGGCAACACCACGATTGAAGACGCGCAACTGGCTGCGGATGCCGGCGCCGATGCGGTGGGTTTCGTCTTTGCGCCGAGTCCGCGCCGCGTCACGGCGGAGCAGGTTGCGGAGATCGTGCCACATCTGCCGACTGCCTTGGAGAAAATAGGTGTCTTTGTAGATGCATCGTTCAAGGAGATCGCCGCGGCGGTCGAGGAGTGCGGATTGACCGGCGTGCAATTGCATTTCGAAGCACCGCCGGGGTTGTCCGTGCAACTCCGCCAGCGCTTCGGGCCGGCTTTGAGAATCGTGCGCACCGTGCATTTCGACCTTTTGCAATCAGGAGACGCGAAGGGCAGGGGCATCAGCCCGTACATGAGCAGCCCAGAACCCCCCGGCGCCTTAGCTCCTGAGGCCTGCTTTTCCGATCCAAAGATCGATGCCTTCCTCATCGACTCGCGCACCGGGACGGCCGCCGGAGGCACTGGAATTCCCTTTGATTGGGACTTGGCCGCCACTACTCTCTTCCAAATCGCAAACGCACGTAAGTGCATCGCAGCCGGCGGCCTCACACCGGACAATGTCGCCGACGCCATCGCCGCCCTGCGCCCCTGGGGCGTCGATGTCGTCAGCGGCGTCGAATCAGCCCCAGGCCGCAAAGATCCGGCCAAGGTTCGTGCTTTCATCGCCAAAGCCCGCGCGGCCATAGAGGATGCATCGGTTCGCGCAAAAGTGCGAGAAGACCTGGACGCTCCGCGTCGCTAAAGCGTGTTTCGGCGAGCGGCGCACGGCAGCTCAATTAAGACCAAAACGATTGAATCGCGATAACCACCATCAGGATCAGAAACATCGCGATGGAGAGGCAGCCCAATACCAGGAAAATCCACCCAGAGATCACAAGCATTCGCGTGAGAAGGCGGGGAAAGCGCTCCTTGCCGGAGCTGAAGAAACCGATCATGCTCTCAGAGTGATGGACCAAAACCCAGCCTAAACCGATCTCTCCGAAAACCATTAGAAGAGCGACGTAAGATCTTACGCCTAGTTCGAAAGCTTGATGCAGCGTCATTAGCTCAACCCGGCTCCGACACCGGCCATTGTATCCCTAGTACACTAGAAAGTTCCCCTTTTCGCGGGCAACAGTGCAGGAGTTCCTCATGGCGTCCATCATTTTACCGGCAAGTCCCTCTGAGTCGCGCCCCGGCCGCTTCGGCGTCTACGGCGGGCGCTACGTGCCGGAGACGCTCATGGCCGCGCTCGTCGAGCTCGAGCGCGAATACGAAATTGCCAAGGCCGATGCCGCGTTTCAGGCCGAATTGACCTCGCTCCTCACCGACTTTGCCGGCCGCCCCACAGCGCTCTACTTTTGCAAGCGGCTGACTGAGCAGCTCGGTGGCGCGAAAATCTACCTTAAGCGCGAGGACCTGCTGCACACCGGCGCGCATAAGATCAACAACGCGCTCGGCCAGGGTTTGCTCGCCAAGCGCATGGGCAAAAAGCGCGTGATTGCCGAAACCGGAGCGGGCCAGCACGGCGTAGCTACAGCCACAGTCTGCGCGCTGCTGGGCCTGGAATGCGTAGTTTATATGGGCGATGTGGACATGGCGCGCCAGGAGCTGAACGTGCTGCGCATGAGGCTGCTCGGCGCCGAGGTTCGCGGCGTCTCTTCCGGCTCGAAGACGCTGAAAGAAGCTATCAGCGAGGCCATGCGCGATTGGGTCACCAACGTCCGCACCACCTACTATCTCCTCGGCAGCGCTCTCGGCGCGCATCCCTACCCCACCATGGTGCGCGACTTCCAGCGCATCATCGGCAAAGAGCTGAAGCAGCAGATCCTCGAGAAGGAGGGCCGGCTGCCCACGGCCATCATCGCCTGCGTCGGCGGCGGATCGAACGCCATCGGTGCGTTTTATGAGTTTATCGCTGACCGCGAGGTGCGGCTCATCGGTGTCGAGGCCGGAGGCTGCGGCACGGCGCTGGGCCAGCACGCAGCCCGCTTCCGGGGCGGCGCGCCGGGCGTTCTGCAAGGCACATATTCTTACGTCTTGCAGGACGAAGACGGCCAGATCGCGCTCACGCACTCCGTTTCTGCGGGTCTCGACTACGCTTCCATCGGCCCCGAGCACGCCGCGCTGCACGACTCCGGCCGCGCCGAGTACGTCTCATGCGACGATGCCACCGCGCTCGACGCCGTCGTCAAGCTCGCGCGCACCGAGGGCATCTTGCCCGCACTCGAAAGCGCCCACGCTGTGGCCGAGGCCATCCGCATCGCTCCTACGCTCCCGGCCCATGAAATACTGGTGGTGAACCTCTCTGGACGCGGCGATAAGGACATGGGCATCCTGGCCCGCGAGCTGAAAATTCAGGGAGCCTGATCGCACGCCGATGCCGATACTGTTCAATCACAAGCCGGGCCTCGTGGCCTATCTCACCGCAGGCGACCCATCGATCGACGCCACGCGCGAGATCGCTATCGCGGCCATCGACGCGGGCGCCGACGTGATCGAACTGGGCGTGCCCTTCAGCGATCCTCTCGCCGACGGTCCAGTCATTCAGCGCGCCATGGAGCGCGCCCTGGCCCGCGGCACGCGGCTCAAAGACGTCCTCGCCGTCGCGCGTGAAATTCGCGCCGTTCGGCCCGCCGCTGGACTCGTGATTTTCAGCTATCTCAATCCGATTCTGCGCTACGGCATGAGCAAATTTGCCGACGCAGCAGCCGCTGCCGGCTTAGACGGCGTGCTCGCCACCGACATGATCGTCGAAGAAGCCGCCGAGTACCTCGCCGAAATGAGCCGCGTGGGCCTCGCGCCGATTTTTCTTGCCGCGCCCACCAGTCCCGATGCGCGCCTTGAGGCCATTGCCACCCACTCCAAAGGTTTTGTCTACGCCATTTCGCGCGTGGGTGTCACCGGAACGCAGCAGAGCGTGGCCGCCGATGCCGCTGCGCTGGTCGCGCGCATCCGGCGATGGACTGGACTGCCGGTGGCTGTGGGGTTCGGCATCAGTAATGCGAATCACGTTGCGCAGGTGGCGGAGTTCGCGGATGCCGCGGTGATTGGCAGCGCGATTGTCGAGCTGATAGAGCGGGCAACTTCCGAGAATGGGCCGGAAACGGCGCCCGGCGCAGTGGCTCGATTTATCACGAGCATTTTCGGAGATAAAATGCCATCTTTGGAGACTACGAAGGCCGGCGCTCCCTGATGGTCGCGTCGGGCTGAGGGAGCCGGCTTCGATTGCGCGGATCTCAAGAAAATGCTGTCGGGCCTGCGCTTGCCTCACGCGGCGCTGGCCCGGTGAGAAACGCAGTTACCAGTGATCAGTTGTCAGTGATCAGTTCGTCCGGGGCCGATGTGAGTCGCTGAGACTCGTATTGGCACTGTGGAACTGACAACTGAAAACTGTCAGCTGAAGGCTGGAAGCTGACTCGAGGATGCAATGACCATTGAAGAACTGCGAATGCGAATCGATGTCCTGGACCGCCAGCTCGTTGAGCTGATCAGCGAGCGGGCACGCGTCGCGCAGATGATCGGCCATTTGAAAGCCGCCTCTTCGCTTCCGGTCTACGAGCCGGATCGCGAAAAAATCGTTTACGCCAGCGTGCGTGCGGCCAACAAGGGTCCCCTGCCCGACATCGAGATGACGCATATCTACGAGCGTATCCTCGACGTGATGCGGGCATTGCAAAGGCACGAGTTGGCTTCAGAAAAGAACGCCCTGGCCGCCCAATCCGAGGTTAGGCCGCAGGGCCGCGCCGCGGACGCACCGAAACCCCAGCGACCCCGGCTCTTTGAGCCACCCGTCGCTGGGGACCCCGGGCAAGCGCCCGAGACAGGGAACAGAAAATGATTGTCGCCATGCAGGAGAAGGCCACAGAAGAACAGATCTATGCCGTCGTCGTCGCCATGGAAGAAATGGGCGTCAACGTGCATCGCACCACTGGAGCCATACAGACCATCCTTGCCGGGGTAGGCCCCACCGCCGGCCTCGATCTCACAAAATTCGAAATGCTGCCGGGCGTGCTCCACGTCCACCGCATCAGCGCGCCCTACAAGCTTGCCGGCCGCGCCTTTCGCCCCGAAGGTACGGTCATCGAGTTTCCTAACGGCGCCACGATCGGCGGCCAACAGGTCGCCGTCATCGCCGGCCCCTGCGCCGTCGAAGACCGCGAACAGATCTTTGCCATCGCCCGATGCGTCAAGGCAGCGGGTGGGGGCTTTCTGCGCGGAGGCGCCTTCAAACCGCGCAGCTCGCCTTACTCCTTTCAGGGACTCGGCATTCCCGCCCTCGAAGTGATGCGCGAAGCCGCCGACGCCAACGGCCTGGGAATCGTCAGTGAGGTCATGGAAATCGCGCAGATCGAGCCTATGCTGCCATTCGTGGATTGCTTCCAAGTGGGCGCGCGCAACATGCAGAACTTCAACCTGCTGCGCGAACTGGGCCAGGTGCGCAAGCCCATCCTGCTCAAGCGAGGCATCGCCGCCACCATCGAGGAGTTGCTGCTTTCAAGCGAGTACATCCTCTCCGGCGGCAACTACGATGTCCTCCTTTGCGAGCGCGGCATCCGCACCTACGAAACCGCCACGCGCAACACCATGGACATCGCGGCCATTCCGGTGCTGAAAAAGCTCACGCACCTGCCCGTGGTCGCCGATCCCTCGCACGGTACCGGCCGCCGCGACATGGTTCCCGCCATGGCCAAGGCCGCTGTAGCCGCTGGAGCTGACGCGCTGCTCATGGAGATTCACCCCAACGCCGACAAAGCCGTCTCCGACGCCGTGCAGACGCTCTACCTCGACCAGTTTGAAAAGCTGGTGGGAGAATTGCGCGTGTTGGCGGAGGCTGTTGGAAGGACGCTGTAAGATGAGCGAAGTCAGTTCGAGTTGATATTCCAGGCCAGAGGTCTGCGTTGACTTCGCAATTACAGATCGGAGGAAAGCCGATGAATCTGTTTCGCTGGTCATTGGTGCTTTTCTTATTCTGTCTCATGTTCAAATCAATGCTTGCCGCTCAGGACGTGTGGAATACCGTTACCATGAGCGACAACGGGCGTCCGTTGCCCCTACTCAGAGCGATTGGTGTTCCGGCGACTGCAACCTATGATGGAAAGAAGCTCAAGGCGTATGTCTTCATCTGGGGCTGCGAAAAGAACACAGGTGGGACCGGATACCCGGACATGGCCATCTATGTAGAGGGCATGGAAGACTTGATTCCGGACAAAGAACTCGCACAATTCGATGGCGACCTTTCGGACGACTTCGTCAAGTTGAAGACACTCGAAGTCGCAATCATAAGAAAGGGAGGCGTGCTCACTGTTTCAAACAAAGTCTGCCTGGATGGAACCCCGTTCCCGCCCATGGTGCCTGATGGCAATGAAGTTTTTGATACAGGTGTTGTGCTGACGTTTGCGGAAAAGTCTGCATGGAAGAAGTTCATTGCGGAAATGAGTAATGGCTTCGAGAAAGGGCATCTATCCATCGGCGGACATGTACTCTCAAAGAAAATTGAAGTGGATTTCATCGGTAATGGGATCGGTCCGCTCCTACAGAGGCTGACTCAATTTGTGGAACCTTAGTTAGAGTTGTGCGGAGGTCCCGTGATCGATCGCATCTCCATCCTCGGCACGGGCCTGCTGGGCACATCGGTGGGCCTCGCCCTGCGCGCGGCTGAATTCAAGGGCGCGATTACGGGCTGGAACCGCAGCCCTGAGCATGGGCAGGTCGCGCTGAAAATGGGCGCCATCGATTCCATTGCTGCCGACCCGTTGGAAGCCGCACGCGCGAGCCAGGTTATCGTTCTCGCCGTGCCGATCTACGCCACGCTCGATTTCATGGAGAAGCTGGCCGGCGTGCTTGGCTCCGAACACATGGTCACTGACGTGGGCAGCACCAAGCGCCTCATCTGTGAATCCGCCTCGCGGCTCTACAACACGCCCGAGCGCGCGGCGTTTCTTCCCGGCCATCCCATGGCCGGCAAAGAGCGCGGCGGTGCGGCGCTGGGCGACGCCAATCTCTTTCGCGGCGCGGTCTGGCTGTTTACTGACGACCCCGCGGCACAGCGTTCACCGCACTCGGCCGAGTTAGTCAAGGGCTGGCGCGAGTGGGTCGCCGCCATGGGCTCCAAGGTTCTCGATCTCGACCCCGTCCGCCACGATGAGCTTGTCGCGTGGGTCAGCCATCTGCCGCAGTTCACGGCCACGGCGCTCAGCGCGCTGCTCGAAGACGAAGTCGGCGGCGCGCCCGAGCTCAAAGACGTGGGCGGCCGCGCCCTGCGCGAGATGACGCGGTTGGGCGCGAGCCCTTTCTCCATGTGGCGCGACATCGCCTACACCAACACCGGAGCCGTCGAGCGCGCCCTGCTGGCCCTGGAGCAGCGGCTGGCCTCTTTGCGCGAGAATCTGCGCACCCCGGAGCTCCGCGACGAATTCGAGCAGGCCAACCGCTTCCGGCGGGAGTAGGGCCGCATACGTTTCGCGGTAGAAGAACAACCGCAGATCCTTCGACTCCCTCGCGCCCGCTTTTGCGGTGGCTCGGTCGCTCAGGATGACAACGTAATCACGGATTGCTGCCATGGCGCGGGCAAATGCACACGCCATGGCGCCCAAACCGCAAAGGATCAACCCAGGAAAATCGCATGAAATGCAATGGAGCGTTTTGTACGCCCCATTGCACCGCCCCTACGGGGCTCGCTCCCCTGGTTGCTTCCGGGTCCCCACGCTGAAGCGCGGGGCTAACAACCATCACTGCTGTCCAAAATAGCAGGTTCTGTGGTGTGGTGCGGTTGCGAATAAAGGCTTTGGGACAGGGTTGAGCATGGATTGGAGATGAGGTCTGCTTTTTTCTTTTCAATCGTCTGTCCAAATCATTTCCAGGCGAGTTTGAGTTGTTCAGGCATGGGGAGGATGGGCGGGGTTCCGAAAGGGTTGTGCAGCCAGTCCAGCAAATCGCGGTAGGTGAAGAGGTTCAGGCGCAGCATGGTGGCCAGATTGGACAACGACCAGTTGGCCCGGGAGAGGTGATGGAGCCACTTGAGCAGCAGCATGGCGATCAGGGCTGTCCAAATCTGGATGTGCAGCGCGTTCTCGGTGGTGCCGACGAAGCTCTTGATTTTGAGGTTTTGCTTGAGCGCCTTGAAGAACAGCTCGATCTGCCAACGCTGCTTGTAGATGTCAGCCAGGGTGGAGGCGGCGAAGCCGAAGTGATTGCTCAGGAGCACGATCTCCTGTTGACGTTCTTCGTTCCAGACGACGATGCGGCGCAGCAACAGTTTGAAGCCGTGCCGCTGCGCCCACTCACTGGTAAAGCGGATGGTCTGGTCGGAGCGAAGGCTGCTGTTTTCGCGCACGGGGCGAGATTCGACGACCTCGAAGACCATGTGCTGGAGCGGCCGGGTAACGAAGAAGACGCCGGCCTCGGTCCATCGGGCAAAAAGGCGGAAGTTGACATAGCCGCGATCCATGGTGACGATGGAACCCTTGGGCAGGGCCAGCGCGTGCGCCACGCGTATATCCGGAACCCGCGCCGGCGTGATCAAAACGTAGCGCGGCAGATAATCGTCGTGGTCCAGCAGCACGTGCGCTTTGGCTCCGCCCTTGTTACGGCGGCACAGAGCCCAAGGGAACATGCTCAGACAGAGAGAGACGATGGTCGAGTCCAGCGACAGCAGCTTGTTGCGGAAGCGGAATTTGCGTTTGCGCGGGCCCAGCCCCTGCCGCTCGCGGAAGCGCGCCAGCGCGGTATAGAACAAATCTTCGTAGAGCGCCGCCGGGCGATGCTGGTTGGCGTACGACAAGGTGGACTTGTTGGGAGCTCGGGCGATGCCGAGATGGACCAGCTTGCCCAGGCAGCAGGCCAGCCCGTTGCAGATCTCACGCAGAGAGTCGGCATGACCCAACTGGCAGAACAGCATGGCCACGAACTGGGTCCAGCAGTCGAAACCCTTAGCCGCGCGCTCGGCCTGATGCGTCCTGACCAGACCAGCGAATTCCAGACGAGGAAAATGCTGCAGAAGTTGATTGAACAGACTCGCGACTTGTACCATGGCAGGCGCCCTCCGTGGCGGTTTTCAGCGACTTCTCGACAAAGTCATTCTGGAACCGCCGATACCGGAGGGCAACCAGCTTCAACTCAAAATGTGTTTTGGACAGCAGTGAACAACCATTGCGCCTCTGGCGCGACGCCACTTGGAACCTTATCCGTCGCAAGCTCAATTCACGCGATTGCCCTGAGGAACAGCCGCTCAGCCAGTACGGATGCCGACTGCTATCCTCAAAGTTGCGGACCTCGCGCCGCCCTCACGCCGCATGGATTCGAGGCTCCGCCATGCTTCCGGGAGACTCGCCTTCATGTCCGATCTATCACCGTCAGAGCCGTCACGCCGCCCATCCGCGTCCGAGACTGCAGCTCCGGAATCCATGGGATTCTTCCATCCATCCCGGCGTCCCTACCGCTTCACCATCCTGATGTTCATCAGCCTGCTGGTGCTGGGCAGCTACTTCGCCTACGACAGCATCGGCGCCCTCGCGCCCACGCTCATCGAGGCTCTCCATCTGAACCGCAGCACCATCGGCAATCTCTACACGGCCTACTCGGTGGCGGCCATCCTGATCGTCTTCTTCGGAGGCATGCTCTACGACAAGCTGGGCCCCCGCCGGTCGAGCTTTCTGTTCTGCATGCTGGTCCTGGTGGGCGCTGTCATCGTTGCCCTCGCCCACTCCACGTGGGAGCTGTTCGCCGGGCGGCTGATCTTCGGCGCCGGTTCTGAAACCCTGATCGTGGTGCAAAGCGCCATTATCAGCCGGTGGTTCAAGGGCAAGGAGATGGCCCTGGCCTTCGGCATTGCTCTGACCATCAGCCGTGTCGGGACGCTTTTCAGCTTCAACACCGAAGAACTTATTTCCCAATATTTTGGCAGCTACCGCATCGCGCTTTGGGCGGCGGCGGGTTTCTGCCTATTTTCCGTGCTCTGCAACGTGGTTTACAACGTAATGGACCTCCATGGCGAGAAGGTGCTGGCGCTGCCAAAGCCGGAGGGCGGCGACAAGATCGTCTTTTCCGATATCCGCAAGTTCAATTCCTCCTTCTGGTTCGTAACTCTGCTCTGCGTCACCTTCTATAGCGCGATCTTCCCCTTCACAGCCCTTGCCACCGACATGTTCCACGACAAGTGGGGCATCCCGCTGGTCAGCGAGAGCACAGGCGGCTTCCTGGCCCAGATCTTTTCGAACTTCCTGCACATGTTCTCGACGGCGCCGGGAATGACCAGCATCATCATCTTCGCGTCCATGGTCTTCGCGCCCTTCGCGGGCGATCTGATTGACCGCATCGGCAAGCGGGCCACGCTGATGGTGGTGGGCTCGCTCATGCTGATTCCCGCCCACCTGATCATGGGTATCACCCACTGGAATCCAGTCCCCAGCATGATCGTGCTCGGCGCAGCCTTCGTGCTGGTTCCCGCGGCCATGTGGCCATCGGTTCCGCTCGTGGTGGAAGAGAAGCGCGTGGGCACGGCCTTCGGCCTGATGACGGCCATCCAGAACCTGGGCCTGGGGCTATTCCCGCTCCTGAATGGCAAGCTCCGCGACGCGACCGGAACCTACACCGCGACCCAGATCATGTTCGCGTGCCTCGGCGTGGCCGGGCTCGTTTTCGCCTTCCTCCTGTTGCGGTCGGATCGGCGCCATGGCGGCAAACTGGAGCAGGGAAAGCACAAAGAGACGGATTTGCCCAAAGTCGAAGAGGTCGCGGAATAACGCCAGGGTCTGTTCATTCAATGAAATTGCATGGCACCGGAAATCCGGTTCTACGGCAAAACCAGAGAAGGTGTGTCCTATTCAGCTTTTTTTGAAGGTCGCCGCTCCTTGGGGTCGCGGCGACTTAAGTGCAGCGGCTTCGGGTTACAGCATCTCTGGTTTTGCTATAGCTTCGAATGGCAACCGGCGCTTCCTGTCTATTCGGCATCCTTCGCCGACTTCCGCCGGTTCCGGTGCAGTGGCCGGGTCCAGCGTCTCCAGACCCTCGTTTTTGGCTGCATCCAGCAGATGAGCTGACGTCGGAGACAAAAGTGATCGCGGTGCCTTGGAAACATGTCGCGGGCGGTGAGCGCGGCGCCCAGTTGCAGGGCATCAGGCCAGCGCAATGCGGTGCGGTCCAGCAGTTGACGCGCCGTTTCAAGCACCCCGGGGTTCAGCGGCTGCTGCACCATGCGCGCGGATTCAAGGCGAAGGGTCTCGAGCGCGGATGCGGCGTCTTCGGCGGTAATGGCGCCGGCCCGTTCGCGCCGCCGAATGGCCGCATAGACCTCCAGCGGCGTCGCGGCCGAGATCAGTTTGCGGTTGTCCTCCACGCTCTCCATCAGCCGGATCAGCGCATCGGTGCCCGCCTCGCGCACAAACAGCTTGGCGAAGGCCGTGGCCTCAAGATAGTAGAAGCTCACTCGTCCCCCCGTTCCTCATCGATCGCGGCCGCAACCGGCTCTCCCTGCACCTCGACCGGATGAAAGCGCTGCGCCTCCTCGGGCATGCCCGCCTCGGCGCGGTTGAGCCGGATGGTGGTGGTGGGATACGCCGGGGTCTTGGGGTTCGCGATCTTGCTGGTGAGCACTACGCCGCGCTGGATGGCTTCGGCCAGCACCGCTTGCCGCGTCTCCGGATGCTGGTTCCAGCGGAAGGCCTTGCGCGGAAGGAAGGAATCGCGGAACCATTTGAGTGCAATAAAGGCGTGGCCGCCGCGCTCGGCTTCGGCCAGCGCCGCGCACAGCTCTTTCACGCGCGCGTCGATATCGGCCGGCAGCGCCGCCTCCTGCTCTTCGTCTCTCCTCGTCCATTGCGGGGCCGGCCGCGGCGCGCTGCGCGCGGCTCAGGCGCGGGGCAGGTTCGTCGCCCTCGATGCGCTCAAAATAGATGCGCACCTCGTCCTCCTCCGGCGACCACGAATCCGCCGAAGCAGTGCGGCGCTTGCTGCGGCCGTTCTCGCTGCACAACTCCACGATGGCCTGATACCCCGGAGGCGCCAGAAATCTGAGCGCACGCGCCATGCCGGGATCCTGCGAATATGCCAGCTCGTTCAATGCCTCTTCAATAATCTCTTCTGCCGCCGGAATGCTCAGGCTGCCGTTCTCTATGCTGCTTTGCGCAGCTTTTGTCGATTTCATCTCTTCTCTCCCTAAACTGCCGCCCGTGGGGGCGGAGCGGGCAGCCTCGCCGGCCGGCTCATTGACCCGGCTCGGGATCTGCGCCTGCACGCGTCAGGTGGAAGACTTCGTTTTAAGAATCTTTCCAAAAGCTCTTTGGAATGGAAAAGACGGGCCCCAATTCGGCTGTTCCGTGCAATAAAAAACGCGATATCAGCATTTTGCCTACTGGTTCCTTATACACATTCATCTATCCAGCTGGCAATTCAAAGGGTGCATTGCAATTTTCGAAGCCAGGACCTGCGAACAGGCTCTACGGTTTACGGTCCATGATATTCAGCCGATTTTTACGCGACAACAGCCATCCCCGCTGCTTACGCTAGAAGATTCTACGGCATTTTAGGAAATCGTGCGATCTTTCTTTCGTTCCGCAGGGTCATCGCTTGCTCATCGCCGTGCTGGCGCCAGATGGCGCGGATTCCCGAAAAATACTGTTTCTGTGCTGCCGACGATTGCGCTCCCGCCAAACGCGGCTACGCCGGCTCAAGCAAGCCGAACCGGCGCACAGGGAGCGAGTACAGCCGCGTCGGCCGCGACTACGGCATTTTCGGAATCAACGTAGACTTTTCAAGAAGCGTGCAAAGTGGCTTTTTCTTGAGGAAAAAGCCACTTGAAGGGCGTGCTTTCGATCTACAGAAATTCCGAAAATGCTACAGCGCGCAAGCGAAAAACACAAACGCTCCCTCAGGCAGCAGCGAGCACTCTTGAGCCGTACGATCGCAAGATCGCGGGAATTCCGGTTGGGTGAAGACTTTTCCGGCCTACGGCAAAACCAGAGTTGGTGTGCCCTGTTGAGGTTTTTCGAAGGTCGCTGCTCCCCGTTGGTCGCATCGACTGAGCGGTTGAGGCTCCGGGGTACAGCGACTCTGGTTTTGCGTTAGCCGAAATACGCGCGGTTCTTCTCGGCGAATCCCGCCTTGTCGGCGGGCAGCTCGTTGTCGGCGTAGATCGCGTTCTGCGCGCAGAGCGAAGCGCAGTTGCCGCAATCGATGCACTCATCGGGGTTGATATAGACCTGCGATACGGTTGCGGCGGCGGGATCGCTCTCCAGTGGCGCGATAGAGGCGGTTGCACACTCCGCCACACAAACAAAATCCTTGATGCAGGCATCGGTCACGACATAAGCCATGGGAAAATTTCTCCTTTGTCATGGGCGCACTCTTCGTCGCACCCTCACCTTGAGGCTAACCAAGTTCTATGGCCGATCACTGTGATCCAAATCACGATTCAATTGCGGTTCGGGCGGGAATCTACCTTATTACGGTACGCCGGCGATCTCAATCCCGCTGTAACCTTCCCTTGACGCTGCATTCGCAGACTCCCTTCACCATGGATTTATGTTCCGTGCCAGCCGTTCTCCCTTTCTTCGACAGGCCTTCTCCTGCTGGAACTGGAAGTGCGCCCTTCTCAGCGCAACCGCTCGCTCCATCGTTTATCTGGCGGCCCTGGCGCGCTTCCGCCCTCACGGCCGGCTTTCCATCATTCTCGTTGAAATCTGTTACGTCGCCCTCACCGCCGGCATCTATGCCGGGCTGCAGCAGAGGGCCCTCGGGCTTCGCTCGCGCCTGCTCGGCAATTTGATCATTGCCTTGGGCGTTCCCGCGCTCGCCCAGATTCTCGACTGGCTTGCGCATCGTGCCGCCGGAGCCGCCGTTCCTTTCAGAGCCATCCTGGCGGTCAGCGTCTTTGCCGCCCTTTCCGCCCTCTTCCACCTCTATGTGATGCGCCGCGGCGTCTTCCTCACCAACCATGGCCGCTCGCTCTTCGACGACTTCCGCCGCATACCACGGCTCATCGCCGGCTTCGTGGTTGCGCCGGTTGCGTTGTTTACGTTGCTGGCCGGCCGTCCCGCACGCGCCGCCGAATCGGAGGCCGCGCTGTAAACCGGGAATTTGTTATGAACTGTGGGCTGCGCACCGCGGCGCGGGACTGTTTCAGGTAAAAGGTTCGCAAGGGCAAGGTCGTTCGCTGCGGCAAGCGTGGCCCGCAAAAGACTCCTACCAAAAAACTGGTATCCCTGCGGCTTTCGCCTGAGGTACTTGAGCACTTCAAAGCCAGCGGCCCCGGCTGGCAGACGCGCATCGACAGCACGCGGCGGGCGTCGATCAGGAAAAGGGCGTAGCCACCTGCGGGTCCGGAGATGCCACCCATTTAGACTAGAGAGTTATGACCACCCTGAAAGCCGTGCGCGGGACGCGGTTTTGAGGGAGAAGCCCACGCGTCATTGATTCTGCTAGAAATCCATGATTTCCTTGACCGGGCCTTCAAAACGCCATACACTGTAAATACAATTAGGGCAGTTAGTGCGCGAGGAAGTTTTCGCGAGTTTAGGGGGAGTATGTAGGGAGATCTTATGAAAGATCATGCGCTGCTGTTTGATTGGGATGAATCCAATCGGGACCACCTCGCGCAGCACAACGTACGGCAGGAAGAGGTTGAGCAGGCGATTCTTGGCGATCCTCTCGATATTGAAATGCAAGTTGTCGAACAGAGCAACGGCGAAGAACGGCTGTTACAAATTGGAGAAACGGCCAAAGGGCGCATCCTACAACTGCTGACAACATGGCGCGGCGGGAAAGTGAGAGTGATCTCTGCATGGGACGCGCCAAAGCAACTCAAGACTTATTACCTTGCCGAAATGAGGCGGCGACATGGAGACACTGAAGATTCCGAAATTTGAGAACGAGGCGGGCGAGGCCAACTGGGCGTACGAGCACCGCGAGGATTTGGCCGCGGCGTTTCTGCAGGCAGCACAGGAGGGCCGGGTGCGCCAGGGAACGCTGAAGCAGCGTGGGATCACGCCTCCGACGACGATCCGGCTTGCGCCGGAAGACATCTCCCGCGCCAGGGCACTAGCGGAGCGCCGCGGCCTGCGCTACCAGACCTATCTCAAGATGCTGATTCACGAGGCGCTGGAGCGGGAGGAGAAGGCGAGTTAGTGGCGGCTGCAACGAATAAGACACGAAGTAGAACCGACTGGGACCGCGTGCTGGCCTATAAAGAGGGCGACCCGATCCCCTACGTGCCCGAAGATGGCCCCTACAATCCGAACGACGCCGAGGCCACGCGCGCGTGGTTTGCTCAGGCCGATCTGCTCCGCAAGGGCAAGGTGGTTCGGCGCGGCAAGCGTGGCCCGCAAAAGGCTCCTACCAAAAAACTGGTATCCCTGCGGCTTTCGCCTGAGGTCGTCGAGCACTTCAAGTCCACCGGCCCCGGCTGGCAGACGCGGATCGACAGCACACTGCGGGAGTCGATCAGGAAAAGGGCGTAGCCACCTGCGGGTCCGGAGATGCCACCCATTTAGACTAAAGAGTTATGACCACCCTGAAAGCCGTGCGCGGGACGCGCGATCTTTTGCCGCCGGAGACGGCGCTGTGGAACCGCATCGAAGCGACCGCCCGCGCAGTCTTCGCCCGCTACAACTTCGGCGAAATCCGCACCCCCATCTTCGAAGACACGGCGCTCTTTGCCCGCAGCGTGGGCGAAGAGACCGACATCGTCTCGAAGGAGATGTACACGTGGGAGGACCGCGCCCGCGCGCAGTCGGAAAAATCCCAGTCCCTCACCCTCCGCCCCGAAAACACCGCCGGCGTGGTCCGCGCCTACATCGAGCACAAGCTGGGCGAGACCGGCCAGTTGCAGAAGCTCTACTACATCGGCCCGCAGTTCCGCCGCGAGCGCCCGCAGAAGGGCCGCTACCGCCAGTTCTGGCAGATCGGCGCCGAGGTCATCGGCCCTCCCTCGGCCGGCAGCGAATCGCCCTCTGCGCGACGCCGAAGTCCTGGAAATGCTCGCCACCCTGCTCGACGAGCTGGGCATCGCGGGCTGGACGCTCGAGCTCAACTCCGTCGGCTCCGCCGCCGACCGCGCCCGCTACAACGAGGCGCTTCGCGCCGCCCTCGTCCCTGTCGTCGGCCAAGATGTGCGCCGACTGCCAGCGCCGCGCCGTCACCAATCCCCTGCGCGTGCTCGACTGCAAGGTCCCCGAAGACCAGCCCATCATCGACACGCTGCCCGAGATCGCCGACTCGCTCGACGACGACTCGAAAGCACATTTCGCCCCGGTCACCGCCGCCCTCGACGCCGCCGGCGTGCCCTACAAGCTCAATCACCGCCTGGTCCGCGGCCTCGACTACTACACCCGCACCACCTTCGAGTTCACGCACGGCGGCCTCGGCGCGCAGAACGCCCTGCTCGGCGGCGGCCGCTACGACGGCCTGAGCGAAGCCATCGGCGGACCCAAAGCGCCCGGCATCGGCTTTGCCATGGGCGTGGACCGGCTGGTGCTGACTCTCCAGAGCGCAGACTCGACCGAAAGGCTGCCCCACCGCAGGCCAAAGGTCGACGCTTACATCGCCCCGCTCGGCGAAAACCTCAACGCCGCCGCCCTCGCTCTGGCCCGCGAACTGCGCCGCGCCGGCCTCTCGATCGAGCTCGGCGACGGCAGCTTTCGCCTCAAAAAATCCTTTGAAGCCGCCGACAAGACCGCCCGCCGCATCGTCATCCTCGGCGAAGACGAGCTCCAATCCGGTATCCTGACAGTGAAGGACTTCGCCACAGGCATACAAACAAAGGTTCCGCGCGCGGAGCTGGCGCGTTCCTTGCTCAGTGTACAGCCCATGGTTCAGGTTCGTGCATTCGCCATTGCGCCTAGAAGAGGACGGCAGGAGGCCTTCTCCGGCGAGTAAATGATGAAGGACATAGGTAGTGCTCGATTTTTTAGGCAATCTCGAACGCACGCATCTCTGCGGCGCACTGCGCGCCGCCCACGCCGGCCAGCAAGTGGTCCTGATGGGCTGGGTCAACCGCCGCCGCGACCACGGCAACCTCATCTTTCTCGACCTCCGCGACCGCTCCGGCATCGCCCAGATCGTGCTCGACAAGGAGCTGACCCCCGAAGGCCACGCCAAGGGCGAGCAGGTCCGCCCCGAGTACGTCGTCGCCGCCGTGGGCAAGGTGCGCCTGCGCGATGCCGACGCCATCAATCCCAAAATGCCCACCGGCGAAATCGAGATCGAGGCCACCGAGCTTCTCGTCCTCAACGACACGCGCCTGGCGCCCTTTTCGCCCGCCGAAGAAGCCATCCAGAACGAGGAAGTCCGCCTCAAGTACCGCTACGTCGACCTGCGCCGCGCTGAGATGCAGCGCAACTTCCGCCTGCGCCACGACATCACCCTCGCCATCCGCGAGAACCTGAGCCAGCAGGGCTTTCTCGAAATCGAAACGCCCATCCTCACCAAGTCCACGCCCGAGGGCGCGCGCGATTTTCTCGTTCCCAGCCGCGTTCATCCCGGCGAGTTCTACGCGCTGCCGCAGTCGCCGCAGATCTTCAAGCAGATCCTGATGATCTCCGGCTTCGACCGCTATTTCCAGATCGCCCGCTGCTTCCGCGACGAGGACCTGCGCGCCGACCGCCAGCTTGAGTTCACGCAGGTCGATCTGGAGATGAGCTTTCCGCGCCAGGAGACGGTCTTCGCCGTCGTCGAGCAGTTCATGGCGGCCGCCTTTGCCGCCGCCGGCGTCGACGCTGCCCATTCCCTTTCCGCGCATCACCTACGACGAATCCATGCGCCAGTACGGCACCGACAAGCCCGACCTGCGCCTGCCCGGCCTCACCGATGTGCGCCCGGCATTCACTGACGCCGCCCTCGCCACGCTGCAAATCGATCCCGCTCTGCCCGTGGTCGCCCTGCGCATTCCCAACGTGGGCGAGCTCAGCCGCAAGGAGCGCGAAGACAACCATCCCCTCTTCGACCAGAAGAAGGGCGCCAAGTTCATTGACGATTTCAAGCGCCTCGCCAAGAGCTTTCCTGAGTCTGCCGCGAAGGTGCGCGAGCTTGCCGGCGCGGCCGACGCCGACTTCGTCATCATCGTCGCCGGCGATCCCGCCCACCATATCAAGGCCAGCGACACCAAATTCCCCGGCCGCCTCTCCGAGCGCGAGATCAACGTCTACGCCGCCGCCGGCAACTTCCGCACCGAGCTGGCAAAGAAATACGCCGACCGCCACGGAGCTTTCCGTATCACCGATGAAGTCGTCGAAAACGCAAGAGCGCGGAGCGCCGCGGCCGATCTTATCGACGGCTCGCAGGCCTTCCATCCCATGTGGCTCACCGAATTTCCCATGTTCGAGTACGATCTCGCCTCAGCCCAATGGGTTCCCGCGCACCATCCCTTCACCGCGCCCTTCGAGGCCGACATGGCAAATCTCGTCAGCGATCCGGCCAGCGTGCGCGCCAACTGCTACGACCTGGCCATGAACGGCCTCGAACTCGGCTCCGGCTCCATCCGCATTCACCGCAAGGACGTGCAGCAGCAGATTTTTTCCTCGCTTGGGATTAGCGAGGAGGAAGCAAGAGCACGATTCGGCTTCTTCCTCGACGCGCTCGAATACGGCACTCCGCCGCACGGCGGCATCGCGCTGGGCCTCGATCGCATCGTGATGCTGCTGGCCGGCGCGGCCAGCCTGCGCGAGGTCATCGCCTTCCCCAAGACCGCCAAAGCCATCGACCTGATGGCCGAAGCGCCAACCGCCGTAACCGAAAAGCAATTGAAAGAACTTCACATCCGCGTGGTGCGGTAAGTTAAGTTGTCGTGAGATTTTCTAAACCCGATCCAGCTCGGCGAACATCTCGCTGAGCACGACTCGGATCGGCGTTCCCGGCACGGTCAACTCGCCGCTGCGCACCTCTTCAAGCGCGGCCTCGGCGTAGCGGTAGGCGATGCGCGGCTCCGGGTCGATGATCCAGATATTTTCGATGCCAAACTGCAAATATTCCGCCGTCTTTGCGCGCATGGCGGTCAGCGTATCTTCCGGCGAAAGAATCTCGATGGCGATCAGCGGCGGCTGGGTCACGTAGCGCTCGAACTTCTCCCCGGCCCGCACCACCAACACATCGGGGACCCGAAACCTTGTGTCCTGCGTCTGCGTGCGTAGTTCCGGGAAAACTCTTACTTCCCACTCCTGCCTCTTCAAGTTAAAAAGGAATGTCAGGTAGCCCTGGATAATGGAGTGCTCTTTCTCGCCCAAGTTCCGCTCCTCGATGTGCCCATCCACAAACTCGCGGTCCGGGCTCCAACTCGTGCGCAGGTACTCCCGCACAGTCCAGAGTTCTTCCGTATTGGGCAATGTGGCCATGCCCCGATTATCCTCCAATCGGAACGCCCCTGCCGGGGGGCCGGATCAATAGCTTCCGCCCCTCTGCCGATGCGATACATACCGACTGTCACGGGCAGTCGTGTAGGTTCATTCCCGCGGCAAGTCCTTCGAGGACGGCGAAGCCGCCATCTTCATCGGCAATGTGCTGCTCGATCCCGGCCGCCACCTGGTGGAGAAGAACGGCCGCCCCGTTCACCTTACGCCCAAGCAGTTCGAGCTGCTCCAATACCTCATGATGCACGCCGGAAGGCCGATTCCCCACGCCAAACTTCTGCGCTCGGTCTGGGGCCCGGAGTATGGCAACGAGCTCGAATATCTGCGCACTTTCATCCGGCAGATTCGCATGAAAATCGAAGACGATCCCGCCAACCCGCAATACCTCGTCACCGACTCGCACATCGGCTACCGCTTTAGCGAGAACGTTGAGATTCCTTTACCGGTGGTCGAGCCAAAACCGGCGGCAGTGTAGAGAGCAAGCGGGTATATTTTGGTCACCCCCACCCCTACCCCCCACTACAAGGATGTGGGATGGTTAACTGCCTTATTTTCAGCGGCTTCGAGTTCGATCATTTCTCCATGTCATTGAAAACGGATGCCTTGCTTCGCAGGGTTCTTCAATCGAAAGGGGTTATGGCCGGCTTTTCGGGCCTATTTTACTCTTGAAATGATTATCCCCTTGACACATGTTCATTTTGAAGAGATGATGCGTGTGACCGAGGAATGCGATGAATCTTTACTCTCTGACGCGGCGGTTTCCCACGGAAAAAGATGCACTGGATCATTTGGTCAGAACGCGCTGGCCGAAAGGCGTACGCTGTGTGGCCTGCGATCACGACAAGTGCTGGCCGATCGAGTCAACCAACAAGACAGGCGGACCGCGGCGTTTATTTCAGTGCGCTGTATGCAAGTTTCAGTTTAGTGCGACGGCCGGAACCCTGTTCCATGATTCGCACCTGCCTCTGACCAAGTGGTTCGCGGCGATCTCCTTAATGAGTGATGCCAAGAAGGGCATTTCGGCCAGCCAGCTCGGGCGTCACATTGGCATGACCTACAAGACTGCCTGGTACGTGGCTCACAGGATCCGCGAAGCCATGCGGGAAGCTAGAGACATTCAGCTGGGAGGCCCTGACAGCACAGTGGAAATCGATGAAGCCTACCTCGGAGGCCACCTTCGCCACAGGGGCTCCAAGGTGGCCCAGGCCTCTAAAACCATGGTGATAGGAATGGCCGAACGCAACGGACGGATTCATCTGCAGTCGATGTCCAACCGCCGATTCGAGTCCATCAAGCCGGTGCTGGATGCCAAACTCGCCGAGGACACCAAAGAAGTTGTCACCGATGGCAGTCCCATCTACAAGGGCCTCATCCCCAGAGAGAAACACTCGAGAGGAAATCACGGCAAGGAACTCGCCGAGCGGCTCTGGACAACGACGCAGACTGTGGAGAATGCATTTTCTCTCTTCAAGCGGGCCATCGTCGGCAACTATCACAAGCTCAGTCCCTGGCACCTGGACCGTTACATGCGCGAGTTCTGCTGGCGGTACAACAGGCGCCGCGTGCAGACGTCGATCTTCGACCTGGCGCTGGCAAGTATGCTCAGTCGAACGCCACTGCCGTACAGGACGCTGGTCGCGTTCTAATCGACACCCTTATAACTGCCAAACTATTTCCCGGTCCTGCGTGGCTTCCGCCGCTCCTGGATCTTCGCGCTGATATCAGCCCGCGAGAGAGGCTTAGACTGCAGCATCCGCCGCAGAATCGCGTCGAACCGTCTCTCCGCTATAGCCTTACCGCTCATCGCCATATCTTATCAACTCATTCAACATGCGTGATCGGGATGATCATTCTCTTTCGTCAACATTTGGCTGACTTCCGTTCCGACCACGAGGGGCCGTTGGCGGACGCGGGCCTGTGGCCTGGAGGCAGATCATGAAATGATTGTGCGCCAAACGGGAATAATTATCTGCAAATTGCGGCAGAGATTTTTCGTGCGGGTACGGAATGCGCGCCTCTCGCGTCTATGGTATATTTTCAAGGTGCAGGAGGCTTTTCTCTTCCGTTTGAAGTCGCGCAGGAAAGCCTGGCGCGCGGCACACCAGCCCTGAAGGACGCGTAGCTCAACTGGCAGAGCATTCGGCTCTTAACCGACAGGTTGAAGGTTCGATTCCTTCCGCGTCCACCAATAAAATCAATAATTTAGATGGCTTCGACGGATCGGCCAACCCCACAGAACCCCACAATTGATTAACCGGCCTTGGATTGTTGTTCATCCTGTGAGGATTGTTGTGTCAAGACCGTCTGCACTACCTTCGAGCTGGCTTGCTGCTTCGCTCTGGCTTCTCCCGGTGGCTATTGCACGATTTCTTCCAAGCGCCCCGCGGTTATGAATCGGTCAATGACCAATCCCAACGTGGGCTTGTTGTGCGATTCGTGCGCTTGTGGGTTGTTGATCCGGAGAACGTCCTCTTGCAGACGGACGAGGGCTTTTGTTTCGGTTGGGTACTCAAGGGTGCTGAGAGTTAGCTGGCGCGTGGGACTTCCCGGCTCCGCATGATTGCGGAACCTGTATTCCCAAACCTCTGCTCCAGATTTGCGGCGCACTTTTCGCAGGCTTCAGTTTTAGTACCGTTGGCGCGTGAAGTTCAAGGTGTTCTCCTTATCACTTCGTGCGGAACGGCTGGCTGAGTTGACTCTGCTGGGAGCGTACCCAAAGGTGAAGGGCGGACAAGCGCGCGCAAGCCGCAAGATATATGACATCTACCGGGTAACTTTGATTACTCGTGCTCTTGAGGGCCTCCGTGCTCAGTCGCCCTCCTCCTGGTTCCCGACCGCGCGCGGTTCCCCGCAGGAAGTGGCATCATTCCGTTCCCGCTGCCTCGCTATTTGCACTGAGAGAATATATTTGGGGAAGAGTTCCAGCAGCGCAACCTCTGACTTGAGAATGGAGGAAATTTATGTTGCAACGACTAAGAGAGTTTGCGAGAGCCTTGCGCGCGGGCGCCGATGCCTCGAAACGCTCGGAGCATATACTTCTGAGAATTCTCCAGATGCAGATTATGGCAGAGCTGACTGCTACGCCACGTTTTTCCGATCCCAAGCGACTGCTTTGGAGCGGGTACAAGGTCTATTCGCAGAGCGACGAAGATGGGATCATCGCCGAGATCTTCCATCGCATCGGAACGACCAGTCGCCGATTTGTCGAATTCGGTGTCGAGGACGGTCTCGAATGCAATAGCACCTTTCTTCTCATTCAGGGATGGAAGGGGATATGGCTCGAAGGGGCGCCTCGACGCGCGGCCCAAGCGCGGCGGTTGTTCAAAGACTACGCGGTTGAAGTCCTTGAGACGGTTGTCACTGCCGAGAACGCCGACGCTCTCATCACCCGCGCGGCAGGTGATCATGAGCTGGACCTTTTGTCAATTGACGTCGATTCCAACGATTATTGGGTGTGGAAGGCCATCATGAGTGTCAGGCCGCGGGTGGTCGTAATCGAATACAACGCCTCATTTCCGCCATTCATTCGAAAAACCGTTCAATACAATCCGAATTTCGTATGGGACGGCTCTAACTATTTCGGCGCATCGCTAGGCGCACTCGCGGCACTGGGGCAAGAGAAGGGTTATGCTCTCGTCGGCTGCTGCGCAGCGGGTGTGAATGCTTTTTTCGTTAGAGGCGATTTGGCTGGCGACAAATTCTGTTCGCCCTTTACTGCCGAAAATCACTATGAGCCCCCGCGCTATTATCTTGCCGGGGCTTTCGGGCACCGCACGGGCGCCGGCACCTGGGTCAACGTTTGAGGATCGCATCAGTGCGACGCTACGGTCCATGCAACGAGCGACGAAGAATCCGCCCGTTTTGGAAGACCGCCCGTGCGAAATCATCGAGGGGCGTCGAAAACAGGCTTAGCCCGTGTTGTGCGTAGTCCTCCGATTTTAGGCGTCTTGAAGGGCACGGCTAAAACCGTGCCCTTTCAGAACAGCGAGTTTTCCGCTTGCGGCACGCGACCCGGCCCAGGGGGCACCC
The DNA here is from genome assembly GCA_963799445.1 of uncultured Acidobacteriaceae bacterium. GTDB lineage: Bacteria > Acidobacteriota > Terriglobia > Terriglobales > Acidobacteriaceae > Telmatobacter. The sequence goes on from CAWCXX010000046.1 coordinate 42,071, forward strand.
CGTGCCCCGCTCGTGCCCTGATACAAAGGGGCCCCGCAGCCGGGTTTTTCCGCAGCCTAAGAAGGCCCCTTATGCGCCTTCGTTCCTGCCCAGGTAAAACGCCTTCTTATTGGCTTCGTACAGCGACTCAGAGAAATTGCGCTGAATTGCGGCCAACCACGCTTCCGGCGTGAACTTCAAGTAGCGGCTCAAGATTCCCAGGAGCGCAACGTTGATGCCCTTCTTGGAGACCAATTTCGTCTCATCGATCTGCGAGGGCTGGATGAGCACGCCATTCTTGGACAGGTAGTCTTGGTTTACGGGCACCTGATCGGCGGAGGTTACAAGAAGAAAGTCGGCTTCTCCGCGGGGCACCATAGGGCTGAAGACCTGTGCGCCGAAACGCACGTCGCTGGCGACCGATCCGCCGCGCTGGCTCATGCCGTGCACTTCGCTCTTTTTGACATCGAGGCCGGCGTCGAAAGCGAGATCGGCCACGATGTCAGAGGCCGTGAGCACACCCTGGCCCCCCAGTCCGGCAATCACGATATTAGTTACAGATGGCTGCATTTGCCTTCTCCCATTCGCGGATTGACCGCGCTGCCAGCAGGCACTCGCGGCGAGCGATAATCACAGACAGTTCCGGCTTATCGAGGCTCTCCTGAACCAGCTTGGCGAACTCCGCCTTGTTGGCGACCGCGTCGATGACGTGCACGTTCTTCACGCCCAGGGCGCGAAGAACATCTTCGAAGACGACCTTGTTGGTCCTGGTATGGTCCAGCTTCCGGCCGGTGCCCGGATTTTCCTGCATTCCCGTCATGGCCGTAACGCCATTATCCAGAATCACCAGCACGTGCCCTGTCGGCGGGGGATTGTAAACCATCTCAATCACGCCATTGATCCCGGTATGCATGAATGTGCTGTCGCCCAGCACGCTCACCACGCGCTTGGCCTGTTCGGGCGGAAGCACATGACGAAGCCCAAGCCCAATGCCTATCGAGGCGCCCATGCAAATCGAGGAGTCGATGGCATCAAACGGCGGCAACGCGCCCAGCCCATAACAGCCGATGTCGCCGGAGACAATGCAGTTCATATCTCTGAAAACTTCGAATGCGCTGCGGTGAGGGCAGCCGGGGCATAACGCGGGCGGCTTTCCGGGGACCGGCGCCGGCTCAGGAGAACCGTCGCGCGCAATCAAACGGCGCACGCGGTCGATATCGAGCTCTCCGAAGCGGAAGCTCTCGAGCTTATCTTCCACCGCGATCCCCGCGGTTCGAATCTGCTCAACCAGGTACGGATCGCCTTCTTCAACCGCTATGCAGCGGTCCACGCCGGCAGCGAATTTGCGGATCGTCTCGATGGGCAACGGATACGTCATGCCCAATTTGAGGACGCTGGCTTCAGGCGCGGCTTCACGCACATGCTCGTACGAGATGCCGGAGGTAATGACGCCCAGCGAGCGCGAGCCCTCGACGATCTTGGTCGGCCCGGACTGCTCGCACCATTGCGCGATCTGGTGAAGCTTCTCGCGCAGCCTGCGGTGGGCCGGCCGGGCGTTGGCGGGCATCATCGAGTGCACGCGCATATTCTTTGTATAATCGGCCGGCCTCGCGGGCAGCCGTTGCTCGCGGCGCTCCATGATGGCCTTCGAGTGGCAAACGCGCGTGGTCATCCGCATCAGCACGGGAACATGCCAGCGCTCGGAAATCTCGATGGCAAGAAACGTGAAATCGTAGGCTTCCTGCGAGTCAGAGGGCTCGAGCATAGGGATCGCCGCGGCCACGGCATAGCGGCGATTGTCCTGTTCATTCTGGCTTGACGCCATGCCCGGGTCGTCTGCCGATACCACGATCAAAGCGCCACTCACGTCTGCGTAAGCTGCAGTGAACAGAGGATCGGCCGCGACATTCAACCCCACGTGCTTCATCGTAACGATGCTTCGCCCGCCGGCAAAAGACACCCCGATGCCCACCTCGAGGGCAACCTTCTCGTTCGGCGCCCACTGGGCATTTCCGCCAAATTTTTCAAACTCCTCGAGAATCTCCGTCGATGGCGTGCCGGGATATCCGGTGCCGAGAGCGACTCCGGCGTCGTACGCCGCCGCCGCAATCGCTTCATCTCCATTGAGCAATATTTTCATAGGCTTGACTCCCATTTCTGGTCCGCGAGCACACTAAAGCTTCGGCCTTCTCCTTCGTTGGCCTGCAGACACCGTTCATCCTTCTTCAACTTTAGTCTTCAAATCAAAGGGTAGCACCTCAAAATCCGCAATTGAAATACTTTGTTTCAGAGGTATATCAACCTCGCAAGTATCATACTTCGAGACAAATTTCCTTCGAGCAAATTTGCCTCGGGAAGGACGTTACGCGCAGCCATCTACCTCGGGATGGATGCATGGTCTCTCCATAGCTCAAAGGTTCAATCCCCTCCAAAACAAAGTATTTCCGTATGCTTCGCGGATTGGCTATTCTCGCCGAAGAAGAGATTGCCGGCCGTTCGAGCGTCGTGCGACCATGCAGGGAAGCAATTTTGAACTGAACAAGAGGAACGAAGATGAAGTCAGCGCAGGTTGAAGCAGTGAATGGCGTTCGCACCTTCGCCGAGGTCAGAGAATTGGCCCGTACGAACGGTCCCAAGCGCGTGGGAGTGGTTCTTGCCGACGATGAAGTGGCCTTGACGGCCGCGGCAGAGGCTATGCGGTCGGAGATCGCATTTCCCGTATTGATCGGCGAAGAAAAGGACATTCGCGCGCGGGCCGAATCGCTGGGCTTTTCTGACCTGGCGGCCAAGGCGGAGTTTGTCGCAGCCGGAGAGAATGCCGCGGAACTTGCCGTGAAGATGGCGCGGGAGGGCGACATCGATATTCTGATGAAAGGCCACCTGCGCACCGACCAGTTGCTGCACCCGGTTCTCGACAAAGAGAAGGGATTGCGCACCGGCCGGCTGTTATGCGATATCGCCTTCTTCGAGCACCGCGACCCGGCCGGGACCAGGCTGGTCGGCATCGGCGATGGCGGGCTTAACCCGCTTCCCACGCTGGCACAGAAGAAGCAGATCGTGCTCAGCGCCATTGATCTGCTGAGTGCGATGGGAATCCGCCGCCCTAAGATCGCAGTGATGAGCGCGGTGGAAGTCGTGAGTGATGCGATGCCATCCACCGTGGACGCCAAAGCGCTCACTGATATGTGCGCAGCGGGGGAGTTTGGCGAGGCTGAGGTCTTCGGCCCGCTGGCTCTGGATAATGCGTTGCTTGAGTGGGCCGCCAAGATCAAGGGCATCACCAGCCCGGTCGCCGGCCACGCCGATTGTCTGATTGTTCCTATCGATTGAGGCGGGCAATATGCTGGCCAAGTCGATCAATTTTCTGGTCGGCTGCGAATTCGGCCACGTGGTGGTGGGCGCTAAAGTACCCATCCTTATCCCCTCCCGAGTGGAAAGAGCGCAGGACAAGATCAACGCCATGGCCCTGGGGGTGCTCTATGCGAGCCGGTGAGTTCCTGATCCTGACCATCAATCCCGGATCGACTTCGACCAAGATCGGGGTGTACGCCAATGAAAAGCCCGAGCTGGTGCGCAACCTGAGCCACTCGGACGAAGAGATGAGGCAATTCACCGGCCGGCGTATCCTCGACCAGCTCGATTTCCGCCTGGCCGCGATTGAGCGCGAGCTGGCCGCCGACAACTATGACATCCGTCAATTCGATGCAGTGGTCGGGCGTGGAGGCCTGATGCGCGGTTTGCCCAGCGGCACCTACCGCGTGAACGAGGAGATGCTGGGCGACCTGCGCCTGACGCGCTATGGCGATCACGCTTCGAACCTGGGGGCGTTTCTGGCCCAGCAAATCGCGCGCGAAGCCGGGGCCGAGGCCTTTGTCGTCGATCCCGTCAGCGTGGACGAGTGGCCCGACAAGGCGCGCATCTCCGGTACGGCGCTGATCGAACGCCATTGCGGCGGGCACATGCTGAATACCAAGGCCGTGGCCAAGCGCTATGCGCGCGAGCAAGGGAAGAAATATGCCGACCTGCGGTTGGTTGTGGCGCACATGGGCAGCGGCATCACCACCTCGGCTCACGAAAAGGGCAGGATGGTCGAAAGTCAGGAACCCGGCCACGAAGGGGCCTTCTCCACCGAGCGCAGCGGGGGCCTGCCATTGCTCAAAGTGGTCCAGCTTTGCTTCAGCGGCAAGTACACCGAGCAAACCCTGTGGCAGGCCCTCAACCGGGAGGGCGGACTTTACTCCTATCTGGGCACGCGCGACCTGCGCGAAGTGGAGCGCAGAATCGAAGCCGGCGACGCCAGGGCCGCGCTCATCTTCGACGCGATGGCCTACCAGATCGCCAAGGACATTGGAACCATGGCCACCGCTCTGTGCGGGCGCGTGGACGCCATTCTGCTTACCGGAGGAATGGCCCACAGCAAGAAACTGGTCGATGCCATCCGTCCGTATGTCGAATGGATCGCGCCCATCGTTGTCTATCCGGGCGAAGACGAATTGCAGGCCATGGCCGAGGGTGCACTGCGCGTATTGCGTCATGAAGAGCAGGCGCAGGAACTCGCGCCCGAAGCGAAGTAGCCTTGACTGTGTCGTGTAATGCTGCGTAGCAGGTGTCACGTCTGGGACACTTGACAACATTTCCTATTCGCCGCAGCGTGCGAAGCCGAATCTTCCTCAATTCATGAGACTTAGGCCTGGATCTCAGGCTGCGCCCCTCGTCTTCTCTTTGTCACGGAAACTGATCCAGCACAAATCGGAGCTTGGGGAAACATTCAGATTCCGATTGTTTATCTATAAGCATTTCAATAAGTTACTGCATTTCTTCCAGAAAGCGCCTCAATGGCGCTCCACCTGCAAAGTAAATAGCAGGTTTCGATGCCATGCGAAGCCGAACCATGAATCGGTCAGCGCGAAAGGGAATCCACCATCGCCTGGCTCACACGGAGGCTCCCATGGAGGAGAAACAAACTAAGCAAACTGCCTATGTGGTTTACGGCTCCCCTGCAGGAACTGCCGCGCAGCCTCAACAAGAGATTTCCGCAAGGAGCATGGCGCCCTCAGCAGTATTCCGCTTTCTGGCCATCTTTTGCGCCTCCCTTTGTCTGGTTGGACCGGCGCTGGCCACCGAGAAAGGCGCCAGCGCCTGGCCGGTGGGCGCAGAGGGATATGCTACGGCGGCAGGCGTGCCCGAAGCGGGCAAGACCATGTACTACAGCTACACCTGCTTTTATCTTGCGAATCGCATGAACGACGCCCAGGGAAAGAGCGCGGCGCCGCAGTTCCATCTGCGTGTCTACGCGGAGGCCGGTAAGTTCTCTCATAACTGGGGGGCCAGGCTCCTGGGAGGTCAGCTGGGCAGTTACGTTGCCATACCTGTCGTCTACGAGCAGCTCAGCGTCGCGGGCGCCCAGTTCAGCCGCGAGGGAATCGCTAATATCAACGTGGTGCCCGCGACTCTCTTCAACCACAAGGGATTCGCGCACTGGTACTACGAGTTCGAAATGGAGCCTCTGGCGCCCGGCTATAAACGGGGCGATGCGCTGAACATAGGCCAGCACAACTTCGCCTTCGGACCCGCTGCCGGGCTTTCACTGACCCCCAGGAAGGGCGCGGAGATCGTAGATTCGCGCTTCGATTACATCGTGAATCATCCGGATCACGCCACGCAGTACCGTAGCGGTAAAGAATTCTTCTGGCAATTCGACGCGCAGCAAAAGTTCACCCATCGCGAAAATTCGATCGGCATTAGCGGCTATTACTATCAACAGGTCACCGGCGATACGCAGTACGGCAAGGCGGTTGTGACCACGAATGCCGGCGGCGCGCAAAGCGCGGGCTACAAGGGCCGCCAACTGGATTTAGGCCCGCAAATCACATTGCGGCTCGGCAAGCGCGGCGCGGCACTGTTGAAGTGGGACCACGACATGCTGGTGCGGAACAGGCCGCAGGGCAACTCTTTCTGGCTCAGGTCGGCGTGCCACTCGGCTTAGTTCATTTTCCCGGCAAAGTACGTTGAGAAGCCGACGGGAACAGAACCTCTCATTGGGGGATAAAAAGAAGGCGCCCTGGATGAGGCGCCTACTTTTCCGCACTCGCGATCTTTACAGCGCCCTCGCTCCGCCGTCAACCGAGAAATCCGCCGCCGTGATCCAGCTCGATTCGTCGGAGGCCAGAAATGTCGCAGCCCATGCAATGTCTTCGGGCTGTCCCACACGCTTGAGAATTGCGTGTGCAAACACGTTGTCAAGAAAACCAGGGATCTCGATGACCGGAGAGGTTGCCGCGGTGACGGTCATGCCCGGCGAAATGGTGTTGGCCCGAATGTTGTGCGGACCGCCTTCCAGGGCAAGCTGGCGCGTCATGGCCAGGATGCCGCCCTTCCCGGCGCAGTGCGCGAGGGCGGCCGACCCTTCCAGCACGAGATAGGCGTTGGCAGAGGCAAAGTTGACGATCGATCCGCCGCCGCGCGCAATCAGGTGCGGCCATGCCGCCTTACAGGCCAGGAATACAGAGTCCAGTTCACCGGCCAGCGTCAATTGCCAATCCTCGTAGGTCATTTCTTCAATCGGCTTGAAGACCGCCGTGGCGGCAGCATTGAGCACGATATCGACGCCCCCGCAACGCTCCACCACAAAGTCGAACAGCTTCTTGACGTCGGCAGATTTGGTCATGTCGCAGGGCGCATGGCCATGCATCATCAGTCCCAGCGCTTTGGCATCCGCTACGGTTGCCTCGATTGTGGCGGGGTCGATGTCGGCGCGCCACCACCGTTGCTCCCTGGCGGGCAAACATCAGCGCGCACCCTTTGCCGATACCGGCCCCGCTCCCCGTAACCACCGCGACTTTTCCTGCCAGCCGCTGCTGTTTGTTTGCTGCTTCCGCTGATAGATGACTCTTTACCAATTGGATCTTCCTCTCCTTTTACGCCATATCTTTTTGCTGCACGAATTCAATGAGATTGCCGGCATTGTCGCGAATAAACGCATTGGAGCCCCACGGGAAATCCTGTATCCACACAATATCGGCGCCGCGCTCGCGCAGCGATTCCGCCAATGCACGAGCGTCTGGCACGGCAAAGGCGAAGTGCAGGCTGCCCTGCGAGAGAAAGGCGGTATTGGGTTCCCTGCGGTTGGCCTCCATCGGCTTGCTGTTTTCCGCCGCGAACAGCTCCACGCGCAAATCGCCGCGCTTCAGCATGGCAAACTCCACCGGCTGGCCGGGGATGCGAACCCGCTGTTCAACTTCAAAACCCAGCATCTTTTGGTACCAGGCGATCGACTCGTCGAGATTCGGAACGCTGACGGCGCCATGATGCAATCTGATGGGCATTTCACTCATATCTACCTGCTTTCATAATGGCAAACAAAGCCATTCTAGAGAGTTCTACTCTTACCTGTACAACGCGTTTTGCTAATCTGTATAATCGGTGCCACCGATAACAGGAGGAGTCGAGGCAATGCATTTGCGAGGCTTGGATCTCAATCTTCTTGTGGTGCTGAACACGCTGCTGGAAGAGAAAAACATTACCCGCACCGCCCGGCGCATCTACCTCAGCCAATCGGCAACCAGCGGCGCCCTCGCCCGGCTGCGCGAGTTCTTCGAGAATGAATTGCTGGTCCAGGTCGGACACAAAATGGTTCTGACTCCGCTGGCGGAGAGCCTTGTAGAGCCCGTTCGCGAGTTGCTTACCGTGGCCCAAGCCATCATCGATCAGCGCCCGGATTTCGATCCCGCAACTTCCACGCGCCGTTTCCGCATCATGATGACCGATTATGCTGCCAGGGTGCTGATGATTCATGCATTGCCGCTTATCAAGAGCCAGGGGCCTTCCGTCGGCATCGATATCCTGCCATTCGAAGACACGCCGCCCGAAGAGGTGATTGACCGGCTCGAGGTCGACATGGTCATACTGCCGGAGCCGTATCTTACTGCGGACCATCCCTCTGAGGAGTTGTTTCGCGACACCTACACATGCATCGCCTGGAAAGGCAATAAGGAAATTGGCAAATCGCTGACGCTCGAGGAGTACTTTACCAAGCCCCACGTCGCAATTCGCTTTACCACACAGCCGCCGGACAGCCTTGAGGGGTGGATTTTCCACCGGACCGGCCGGACGCGCAACGTTGACGTGACCACGCGTTCCTATAGCCTGATCCCGCACTTGATTGTCAACACCACGCGCATTGCGACCGTGCATCTTAAGTTAGCGCAGGTGTACGCGAAGTATTTGCCGATTCGAATCGTTGAACCGCCGCTTGAAATGCCACAGGTCGCGGAAAGAATTCAGTGGCATAATTTCCGGACTGCGGATCCGGGCATTGCGTGGATGCGAAAGTGCCTGCAGGAGACCGCCCAAGCCCTTGCGACCGCTGCTTCAGACGAACCGGGCGCAACCGGGGCAAGCAAGGCATTGGCATCCCACTGAAAGCGCGGAGGATGCCCGGCATCCTCGCCAACGCACCTTCTGTCCGCACCAAACACCGCAAAGTCTATCGCCACCACCAATATCGGAAATCTCAACAAACCGTTTCCCATTCCCTTTCGAAGCAACTATGGTTGAGACGCATTTAAACAATTGAAGAACCGCGTCTTCAAACGGCATTCGTGCGTAAAGACGCGGAAGGGATGTTTCCGATGGCTACAAAAAGTGCATTGACCGGCCCAACTGCTTCGGCCGCTCAAGGGTACCCCAGCTTCCGATGGCTGGTGCTGGTCCTGGCAGCGCTAGGGTTCATTTCCATGCAAATGGTCAACCTGTCGGTGGCGCCGCTGGTGCCGGTGATCGCCGCCAGCCTGAACACAGATCCGGGGACGGCCACCAATGTGCTGATGACCTCGTTTCTGTTTTCGGGCTGTTTGATGTGGATTGTCGGGGGCGGCTACGTTTGCGACCGCTTCGGTGTTTTTGTCACCCTGATTCTGGGCTTCCTATGCCTGGCGGTGCCGGCGGCGCTGATGCCGCTGATCGGCGCCAGCACGACGGGCATCTTCTGGGCACGCATGGTCGAAGGCCTCTCTTCGGGATTCATGTTCCCGGCCATGCCCGCCATCGTAAATGCCTTGTTTCCGCCCCACCAGAAGGGCATCGCCAACGGCCTGCTGAATTCGTCGGTGGCCGTGGGTAGCTCTGCCGGCGTATTTCTGGGCCCCATGGTGCTGAAGGCCGTGGGCGAATGGAAGGCCATGTCAGCCACCTTATCCATCTTTGTCTGGGCGTGCCTGGTTCTGGGAATCATTCTGTTCGTCGCCTATAATGCCAAGCTGCCCAAAGGGGGAGCCCCGGCGGCCGATGAAGGAAAGGGATCGGCCTTTAAGCAGGCGCTCTTGTCGCCGTTTACGATCGTGGGCATTGCGATGTTCTTCCTTACCGCCTGGGGCATGCAGTGCCTCTATAGCCTGACCGGAGCCTACCTGGCAGCTCCCAGTCCGCTGGGCGTTGGCTACGGCGGGGTGACCGCAGGACAACTGATGCTCGGCGTGACCCTGCTGGCCGGAGTCACGGGACCGATCCTCAGCGGCTTCCTGCTGGACAAGGCCTTCCGCGGGAACGCCAAACCGGTGATGTTGACCGGCTATTTCCTGATGTGCGTCTTTGTTTACGCGCTGGTCTCTCCGGCCGTGACGGGCAGCGCTGGTTTGCTGGAACTGGATTTGATTCTGGCCGGGTATGGCGTGATGTTTGCCTTCCCGATGATCTTCTACATGATCGCCAGCTCGTATCCGCCGCAGATCGTAGGCAAGATGTCTGGACTGTGGGGCGGTATCGGCAGCTTCGGCGGCGTGCTGGGACTCTACATCGCCGGCCTGACGGTCAAGAGCCAGGGCAGTTACCACACTACCCTCTTCTTGCAGTCGCTGGTGGCGTTGCTCGGCTTCGTTCTGACCTTTGTGCTCATGGCGCTGAAGAAGCGGCGAGCGGCGGCCTAGAAGTTTTCCCACCTCACAGATGTACAGGGCGGCGTCTTCCTAAAGGAAACGCCGCCCCGGTGTTTGCAAAGCCGGATTCTTCGTTCTGGCGGTCTCAGCCGTGCTTCTTCCAGGGGTTGTCTATGCCCGCCAGCTCCGGGACCAAATCGATGTCTGGAACTGCCGGCTGAGGAGCGGGCGGAAACGCCTCAATCATCGAATCGGGCATGCCGATGTTGCGGTACATGGTGTTGGGGCCCTCGGCGACATTCCACTTGACCGCCTCCCAATCGGGGACGTAGTTGCGGTAGCCGCCGGTATTTACCTCGATCCGGATCCTCCCGCCGGGCTCGCGGAAGTAAAGGTAGTACTGCTCGCCGATCCCATGCCGGCCGGGTCCGTACTCGATGCCGGTGCCCGACTCCATGAGCAAATCGGCGCAGCGCAGGTGCTCGTCTGCCGAATCCACCCAGAAGGCGAGATGGTGAAGGCGGCCGGGTATATCGGAAAAATCCACGCCCAGGCCCAGGTCGTGCGACTTCTCGTTCGTCGTCACGGTGGCAAATACGGCCTGATCCGGTTTGTCGTGCCTGTAGGCCACGGCCATGAACCGGAAACCCAGATGCTTCTTGAACCACTCGGCCGCTGCCACCACGTCTTTGGTGGCAACGGTTACGTGATCCAGTTGCCGGGGCGCGATTCCGTGGTTGGTGAGTTTTTGCGGACGCTCGGGATAGGTCGACTTGAGATCGCCCTCGGCCTGATAGCGCTTGACCTCCCAAACCAGTTCCATGGAATGGCCGCCCGAGCGCTTGAAAACGATAGCTGCGCCCGTGGCCATAGGAGTTGTCGATCCATTCGCCCGGCACGCCGGCGGCCTTGAGCCGGGCTACGGCCTCGTCCAGTTCCTCGGGGCCAACCGTGCGCCAGGCACGCGTGCCCCATAGCGCTCTTTTTGCCCTGCGTCAGCATCAGGCTGTACTGGTAATAGTCTCCCCAGCACCGCAGGTAGACCGACTCTGCCGTGCGCTTTACCTCTGTGAGTCCCATGACATCCACAAAGAACTTTGCGGACTCGTTCACTTGGGGCGTGATGAGTTCAACGTGCGCAAGATGCGCGAGCAAAACTTTTGACATGGCTTGACCTCTTCTTTTCGCCGGCTCCTCGACATCCGGGGGCGGAGCCTCGTAATAAAGTTACAATATCGGCGCCGGCCCAGGATTGTGAAATGCTTTGTGAAGATTTCTGCTATTTCCTGGAACGATAGCGCAGGCCGGCTTCGATTTCCCTGCCCGGTAAACCGGCCATCTCGCCGGGAATCCACGCCGCCAATGCCTCGCATCCAAAATCCCGATTTGGCAAAACCCACTGCCATTTGTCAAGCTGAAGAAGCGCATATCCTCGCGCTCTCCACGAAACTGGAGACGCTCTGCCCCTGCGAGCCCCTTCAATAAAGACGCACGCCGATTTCGCGCCGGATCGCCGCTGCAGCTTCAGATTCCCTTCGTTTCCCGCGGCGATTGGAGGTTGCACGATGTTTGAGTACTTCCCCGGAAACTATGTTTGGAGCACCGCCGTAAACATCGCCCTGGGCAACGGCGGAGTTATGGGCGAAATCGACCAGGCCTGCCGTCCTGCCCGGGAAGCATGCTGCTTTCGGGGACGACGAGAAAGTCCGCATCCTTGTCGACTCCTGGGTTGCGGTGGCGGATCGCGTCAACGCGCAGGCGGAGACGGAGCGTTCCCAAGGCAAACTGATCAGCGCCGGCGCCAAGTTCCGCCGCGCCTCAGTCTATTACTCGAGCGCCGAGCGCATGTACGGCGCCCGCACCGAAGCGCGCGCCGCTCTCTACCAAAAGGTCCTCGGCAGCTTTCGCCGCTTCATGGAGTGCACAGGCGCCTGTGTGCGCGTGGAGTTTCCTTTCGGAAGCACGCATCTTTCCGCGCTCTATGCCAAGGCTGACAATGCCTCGCCGGATCACCCGGCTCCTTGCGTGGTGGAGTTCGACGGATTCGATGTTCAGAAGGAGATCATCTTCACCTGCGGGATGCCGCAGGCCCTCACGCGGCGCGGCGTTTCGACGCTGATCGTCGATCATCCGGGCGTTGGTGAAGCGCTGCGGCTGCAGGGGCTGACCGTCGATTTGAAAACGGAGCGGGCGGCCGGCGCGGCCATCGACTACCTCGAAACTCTGCCTGAAGTGGATTCCAACCGTATCGGCATGCTGGCCATGTCAATGGGCGGCTACTATGCTCCGCGCGCCACTGCCTTCGAGCCGCGCATCAAGGCCTGCGTCTGCTGGGGCGGCAACTACGACTGGGGCGCCGTGCAGCGCATGCGCTACGAGAATAGCCAGGCGGGCCGGCCGATCCCGCACTTCTGGGAGCACTTCAAGTGGGCTCTGGGTGTGGACACCGTCGAAGAGGGGCTCAAGTTTGCCGATCAGATCACGCTTCGCGGCATCCTGGATCGCATCACCTGCCCCATCCTCATCACACACGGCGAAAATGACCGGCAGATTCCGCTCAAGTACGCGCAGATGACCTACGACGACTGTGTGAACAGTCCGCGGCGCGAGTTGAAGATCCACACCGCGGAGGAGGGCGCGGCGGAGCATTGCGGCACCGACAACACGCCGCTGGCAGTGGACTACATCGCGGACTGGGTGGCAGAGGTGCTGGGCGGCCACGTTGCGCCGCTTGCCAAGCCATCTGCAATGGCTAAATAGCCAAGCCATCCGCGCCGCCGGCCGGGTATCTGCTTTATGGATAGTACGGATTTCGACAAAGCGTTGTACAGAGGGTGAATATCGCTGCGTAGAGTAATTCTCGGTAGCGATTCATCGGTGGCGGAAAACGGATCCCCGGTACACACCGTTTCTCTTGCCCCGGAGGAAACTTCCCTAACCCCAACAGCGGCTACACGGCGGTCTTGAATCCGCCTCGAAGGTTGATACAAATGGCAAGCACCTCAAAGGTTCTTATCGTCGGTGGCGGCATCGGCGGGTTGTGTCTGGCGATCGCTCTTCGCGATCGGGGCTTCCCCGTGGATGTGATCGAGATCAAGAAGGTCTGGACCGTTTACGGTGTCGGCATTATTCAGCAGGCCAACGTGGTGCGGGCCATGGCGCAGTTAGGCATCGTGGACCGTTACTTATCCGCAGCCTTTCCCTTCGATTTCGTCGGGATTTATAAACCCAACGGAGAGCGGATCGCCAAGCTGCCGGCGGGCCGGCTTGCGGGCGATCATTACCCGGCGCTGCTCGGGGTCTCCCGTCTTGCCCTGCACAACGTCCTGACATCTGCCGCGATTGAGAAGGGCGCGAACGTGCGGCTGGGAGTGACGGTTGATCGACTCGATCAACATCAAGGCTCGGTCGAAGTGCAATTCACCGATGGAACCTCAGGAAGCTACGACCTTGTGGTTGGCGCCGACGGGCTTTTTTCGCTTATTCGCACTTTAGTCTTTCCCAATGCTCCCAAGCCGCGCTTTACCGGGCAGTCTGTTTGGCGGCATAACTTCCCGAGGCGCCCGGAGATCGATCATCTTGCGGCGCACAACGGCCGTCATAGCAGCGCCGGACTGGTGCCGCTGGCGCAGGATTTGATGTACATGTACGTGACTTCGATCGAGCCCGGTAATCCGTGGATGGAACCCAACCAACTCCACATGCTGATGAAGTCGCGCATGGAAGGATTTGGCGGTCTGATCGGCGAATTGAAGGCGCAGATCGACGATCCCGCCAAAGTCGTCTACAAGCCGATGGAAGTGGTTTTTGTGCCGCCGCCGTGGTATCAGCGGGCGCGTGGTGCTCCTCGGCGACGCAGCTCATGCCACCACGCCCCACCTCGGCCAGGGAGCAGGCATGGCCATTGAAGACGCGGTCGTCCTGGCAGAGGAGTTATGCAGCGGCGATCCCATTGAGAAACAGTTGAAGCGCTATATGGAGCGCAGATACGATCGCTGCAAGTTCATCGTGGAAAGCTCCGAGTTGATCGGCAGGTACCAGATGAATGAAGTGGAAGACGTGGACGAGAAATTCATGGTCGAAGAGATGTTTCGTGTTACCGCGCAACCGATCTGATCGCGGCGCCGCGGCCAGCAGTACGAGACGGAGAATGCCAGGCAATATGAAATCGACTGACAAACTGCCTATCCGGCGCATTGTGACGGGCCATGACCCGGACGGCAAAGCTGTGGTTGCGATGCAGGGCGAGCCGCCGCATATCATCAGTTTTCCCTCGGTGCCGGGGACCTATTTTTTTGAGATTTGGAAGACGTTTGCCACGCCCGCGCCGGTCGATAACTGCCCGGATCCAACGCTGGGTCCGCGGCGCATGGGCCCTGCGCCCAACGGGTGCGCGGTGCGCATCGTGCAGATCGCTCCCGAGAAGGACGTAAAGTTGCCCAGCACTTTAGAAGAGATGGAACAGCACTTTCGCGAGACGGGCTCTCCCGAGGCCGCAACCAGCCGGCTGAACGCTCCGCATCCGTTGATGCACAGGACCGAAACAGTCGATTTCGGAATCCTCATCGACGGCGAACTGACGCTGATCCTCGATGACTCCGAGGTCCAGCTCTCCCCCGGCGACATCGTTGTCCAGCGCGGCACCAATCACGCCTGGAGCAATCGCGGCGACAAACCCTGCCGCATCGCTTTCGTGCTCCTCAATGGCAAATACTCCGACGAGGTCCGGCAGTCGCTCGTCACCCGCGGCGATCGCACTGAAACGAGACATCTACGATGAGAATCCTGATTACGGGCGCGAACGGTTTCATCGGCAGGCAGTTAGCAGCCAGACTGCTCGCGGAGCCGCCCGCAGCGATCGCGGGCTTTCGCGAGCTGGTGCTCCTCGATTTGCGTTTTGCCACGCGCGCGCGCGACCCTCGCCTGCGCTACGTCGAAGCCAGCCTCGCCGATCCCCTGGTGCTCGACGAGATCTTCCGCCAGCCCTTCGATTTGATCTTTCACCTCGCCTCCATTGCCGGCGGGGCTGCCGAAGAGAACTTCGATTTGAGCAAGCAGGTGAATCTCGATAGCACCATGCGGCTTCTTGAACTGTGCCGCGCTGAATCCGCGGCGCCCATCGTTGTCTATAGCAGCTCGATCGGCGTCTATGGAGAGCTGCCCTCACTTGTCACCGACGACACTCCGGCTAAACCGAACTGGACTTACGGTACGCATAAGCTTGTCTGCGAGCTGCTGATGACCG
>CAWCXX010000047.1:0-25534 GCA_963799445.1 uncultured Acidobacteriaceae bacterium
TCGACAGCGCGCAACCGGTGTCCGATCCCTACGCAGGGAAATAAATAAAAGGCAGCGCTGGCCCCATCCTCGAGCACCAGCCGCTTGCAGGAGCCAGCTTCACAAGCCCCGGACAGTTACGCGAACACATGGACCAACTCATTGCCGCCTACAACCAAACCGCCCGCCCATTCGAGCGGAAAAAGCAGACGGTATACCAGAAACACTCCAATGCACTGTACGCGAACTTGCCCAACTTGATACTAGTTAGAAGTAAAAGGAGGATGAATGGACACCAAGGGTGAAAAGACCTACAACACGGACCTGGGAAGCTATAGTCCCTTCAACAAAGCCTCTGTGAGCGAGTCCGCGGTGGCGGCTGCTAAGACGCAGGCAGAAAAAGAGGGTGCAGATTCTTCCTTGCGGGTTTCCACGATTATCACTGAGTCCTTAGCCGCACCCCCGCGACGCGCCGAGTTTACGGCGGAGGGAATAACAGGCGCCCAGGTGTTCGCCAATCTCTGCCAGGACGAAGGCCTTGCCGCCTTGTTCTGCGCTGCGGGTAACTACCACATCATCAACGAGATTGCCCAGGTCGGAATCCCCACGTATGGAGGCCGGACAGAGGGCGGCATGTGCTCCGCTGCCGATGCCTTCAGTCGCGTAACGGGCGAGGTGGTGGCCTGCTCGGGCACCGAAGGCCCAGGCTTCACTCACATGATGATGAACATCGCCAGTGCGAATGCCGCCAACACTCCGCTCCTGGTGTTGGCCAGCAACACTGCTCTCACTCGGGAGGACAGCCTGAAATTTATCCAATTCATGTATCAGCAGCCACTGACGGAGGGTATGAGGAAGTACGGCAAGCGCATTACCGCGCCGAACCGGATCTACGAATATGGCGCTTACGCATTTCGCAATCTCAAGTCTGGCGTGCCGGGCGTAGTTCATCTGGATTTTCCGGAGGAGATTGCACTGGCGCGCTTTAAGCAACCCTCGGAACTCGAGTGTTATGTTCGACCGGGAAAGATACCGCAGCGACTCCCGTCCTGCTCCTGCCCCCAAGGAAATGGAGCTGGCAATTGAGATGATTGCCAAGGCGGAGCGCCCGGTGCTGGTGGCCGGACACGGAATTTTCGTGCGCAAGGCCTGGGATGCCCTTACGCAGGCGGCTGAGAAGCATGAGATGGCGGTAGTGGGATCGGGTCCAGTGCGGGGAAACTTCCCCGATGAGCACCGGCTCTCTGCGAGCATGTCAAATGAAGCGCTGATGAAAGCCGACTTGGTAGTCTTCGTCGGACAATACCAAATGCCCACGGTGGGTGAGTACACCTTTGCCAACGGGATAAAAACCATACGGGTCCATCCAGTGCAGGAAGAGATCGGGAGGAACTGGCCTGTCGATTTGGGCATTGTCAGCGATGAAAAACACTTTATGGAATCGCTCGCCAACGGTCTAAAGCCCAAAAAGCGGGATGCCTGGGTGAATGACCTGGCTGCGGCCAAGCAAAGGCGGGACAAGGGGCAAATGGAACTTTATGGCCAGTTCCTCAAATACACGCACGATACCGGCGCCCTGCACCCCTTCGTTCTTTGCAAGGAAGTTCATGATTTCCTATACAGGGGCAAGATTGATCCGAAACAGACTCTCACCCTCTGGGGAGGCAACCTCATTGGATGGTGCGCCGGGCCGTGGCTGCGCGCTCATCGTCCAGGCCAGGAGCTCACGGTGCCCTACCAGTTTGGACCGATGGGTCCGGATCTGGCCATGGGGATGGGCGCCTCCGCTGCCGTTCAGCGAGGGGTCGGTCCGCAAGCTCCCTACAAAGGTGCGCCGGTACTGGTAATCACCGGGGATGGCGGTCTGCCATACACCTTGTTTGAACTGGACACCTGCGCGAAATATAAGCTTCCGGTCATCTGTGTGGTTTACAACAACAACTCCTGGGCCGCCGATATGAACCGCCATCACCGGTCCACACACCTGTATCAGTTCCAGGATAATCTTCGCTACG
This sequence comes from uncultured Acidobacteriaceae bacterium, assembly GCA_963799445.1. Taxonomy (GTDB): domain Bacteria; phylum Acidobacteriota; class Terriglobia; order Terriglobales; family Acidobacteriaceae; genus Telmatobacter. Next base: position 1,995 of record CAWCXX010000047.1, read on the forward strand.
ACAAGATCGCCAAGCTCATGGGGGCACGCGGCGAGTATGTCCGGACACCGCAACAATTGCAGGCCGCGTTGCAGCGCAGCTACGATGCGGCGGCACACGAACAACTTTCGACACTGATCAATTGCCAAGGGCTCAGGGAGTTCAACGACGGCGCTCTTTATCCGCCGCCGCTGTTCTTCGCACCGGAACCCGGGGTGGGAGCCGTAATGCACTGATGTCCAGTCGAAGTTGCTGAATGCACGAGCAAGCGGATGCGTCGGAAATCCGACCCGTCCGCTGCGAAGCAGCTTTTCTGCGACATGATCTACACGGCCTGGATCTTGAGCGCCCAGCCGGTGCCCGATCCCAACGCAGAGAAACAGGCTGAAGGGGACTTGTGCACAACTCCCCTTTCAGGCAGAGTCGATTCCATCAATCCTTCAATACTTCACCCTCGGCATCATGCCAATGATTCCGTCAACGGCCGCGGTCCCAGCGCACCCAAAGAACTCCCTCCTATCGGCTCTCTTCAAAAAAGAACGATCTTCAGGTTTATTCAACGTTTTGCAGAATCCGACGGCCTGTCAGCAGAGGTTGTGCCAATGCGGTCGCCGATCAGTCCAGCAGGATCTTGCGCGCCTCGCCCTCAGGATCGTCGACCATGCGGCATTCGTTGTCCCATACCATGGTTTGGTTGCGTTCCGGATCGGACGGTGTCCATGTCAGGCCGGGTTGGCTCGGGTTGCCGGTACGGGCGAAATTCGCCCATGCAGTTGCCATTTTCCCGGCCAGCGCCTGCGCCTCGGGCGTGTTGCCCGTGCCTTGTTCGCAGCGCTTCGTGTTATCGAAGCAGAATTGAAGCTCGGCGGTGTGCCATGCGCCAGGAATGCCGTCGAGGATCGGCGTTTGCCAGGTGAAGTAGTAGGTGTAGACCGGCGCCGCCTTCAATTCATACTTTTGTTTGGCCATTTTCACGACGTTGTTTCGTATGGAGAGGCCATCCAATCCGAAGGTGCCACTGCAAATATATGAGAGCGTCTGAATCCTTTTGGCCGGATACGCTTTCTTCAACGCAGCCACGATCGCGGTTGCCTTGTTTTCGCCATGCACTTTAGCGAGGTTGGCGCGCCACTCTTCCTCGGTGGGACGCGAGAGCATGTGGTTGCCCTCTTCGCTCACGGAGCCGATCAGCATCGGTACATTCTTCGACACTTCCGGAGCGACGTCGAAAAATGACCGAAGATTGATGCTCTTGCCATCGACGCATGGCGCCCACCCCGCGCGCGGCGGGCCGGGAACATACGGTCCGGCTATGCCCCGCACAGGAGGATTGATCTTGGCGATGGCGGCGTTTCCCGCGGCCACCAACTGCGACCATTGCATCTTCTGCAGAGAGGAAATGTCATTTGGCTGCAGTCCCAAGTCCTTCATCACCTGGCGGGCCACTTCCCTTTGCTGCTCTTTCGAGGGAATATTGCCGCCGCCGCCCGATTGCGCCGAAGCGCGGTGGAACAACCCCGCCGCCGAAGGCATTCCCATCAGAGCGGTCACCTTCGATCCCCCGCCGGACTGGCCATAGATCATCACCTTGTTCGGATCGCCGCCGAAATTCGCGATATTCTCGCGAACCCAGGTCAGCGCGGCAACAAGGTCGGTCATGCCCACGTTGACCGAATCCTCGTAGGCAGAACCGCCAATCTCGGAGACATCGAGGAATCCCAGCGCGTTGAGGCGGTGATTTACGGAGACCTGCACGACATCGTGGTGCCGCGCCATTTGCGCGCCTTCGTGCGAGGGCAGTTCGTAAGACGACCCAAAGCTGAATCCTCCGCCATGGATGTAGAACATCACTGCGCGTTTGCCCGTCAGGCTAGGCGTCCAGATGTTCAGCTTGAGCATGTTCTCGCTCTGGTAGCCGTCATCCCAGTCCTGAATGAATGACTGCTCGATTGCCCAGTCATGGAGGTTTTGCGGACAGTTCCCTCCGTAAATCAGCGCGGGATATTCGTCCTTCCACGGCACCGGAGGCGGGGCCGGCAGCCAGCGGTTTTCGCCGGCCGTATTCTGGCCATAGGGAACGCCCTTGAAGGTGAAAACACCTCCATCGAGAAAGCCCCGCACCTTGCCGTACTGAGTATTTGCGACTGCCGTGCGCGGTGTTGAGCAGTTTCCGGGCTCCTGATGGGCTGCGGTTTTTGTGCTGTCCGATGCGTGCGCCGGCTGTCCAAGGGCAAGGCCCATTCCAGCCGTTGCCGACATCAGCAGTGCCTCACGCCGGTTCATATGGATGCGATCTTCAGAATCTGTTTTTGACATTGCATCTTCCCTCGTACGTCGTTGCCACAATGGTTATCGGAAAAGGCTCGCGTCAGTTCGGCCATCCGCCTGCGCAGATGCGGTACAAACGCGGCCGGTTTTTTAGACGGACTAAAATACTCCCGCTCGGCGCGAATGGGTTGCCGGGCAGATGAAGAGAATAAGGACATTGCGAATCAGTCGCATTGTGTATCTTCTTCTGCTTGTGCGGATATAAGAGTCGCAAGCAGACCCCTATGGTACCCAAAATCGATTCCTCGAACTTCAGCCGTCCATCATAATGGAAACAACAGGCATTCTGCTGTATCCGGGCGGCATACGCACGGGCAGAAGCTACGGCAAAACCAGAGAAGGTGTGCCCTATTCAGCTTTTTTGACGGTCGCCGCTCCTTGGGGTCGCGGCGACCTAAGTGCAGCGGCTTCGGGTTACAGCATCTCTGGTTTTGCTATAGAACCAGATCGCAGGGCAGACCGGAGAGAGGGTGGGAGGCTCAGTCGGCGGCTTCGGCGGCGCCGATGGCAGGAATCCGGCGCAACATGCGGGTGAGCGTCAGCGGTGAGCAGGAAGCACTACGGGGACAGCCACAAGGAGCCATGCCAGCAACGCCTGGCCGGCCAATATGCCGATGCGCGCGGCAATGTGAAGCGAGGGAAGATGCAGAAGAGCCCTGGGCTCCAGGGCACGCGCGGGGTCCGCTGAGACGAGCCAGCCGCCCAGCCGCACAAAGGGAACGATGAGGGCCAATTGAAACGGCATTGCGGCGTAGTTGGCCACCTGGATGGCAGGCAGGTTCAACCGCAGCGCCAGCGCCAGCGCGGAGCAGAGAACGGTGGGGATGCCGACCACCGGAATGCACCCGATCGCGAACCCCAGCGCCAGCGTCAGCGCCAGACGGCGGGGCGAGATTCCCTGGCTCAACCAAAGGATGCGCGTTGCGCTTCGTGGCGGCCGGAATTTGCGCATCATCCCCCCAAGGCGCATCGAAACCATCCTCTCAAACGCTATAAACACGGCTGGCAACGCCGAGTTGCCCGCAGATGAAACTTTGGTGAATGAACCAAACTCGTTATCGGGTAAGATGCGGGCCGAAGAGCATCGATGAATATTTATTTGCGGACCTGACCGGATGCATGACTCCGATGGGCGGAGGGCCGGGCGGGCATCGACGCGCTCGGGATTATGGGCTCATCCCATCTGCGGTACACTTGGACCCGATGAGGGTGTTTGGCATCGATTGCGGTACTGAGGTGACGGGGTTCGGCGTGGTGGATTCTTGCGATGGAGCGCGCGAGCCGCGAGCTCATTGTGCCAGGCGATGGGCGCCATCCGGCTCAAGAAGACGCAGGCCTTGCCGGCGCGCCTGGAACAGGTTTTCCGGGAGCTGACAAGCGAGTTGGAGCGCTGGCGGCCGGATGCCGTGGCCATCGAAGAGGTCTTCTACTCAGTCAACGCCAAGTCGGCCCTGAAGCTGGGCCAGGTGCGCGGCGTAGCGCTGCTGGCGGCGGCGCGGCAGGGGATTGCGGTGGCCGAATACGCGCCGCTCAAGATCAAATCCAGCGTGGTGGGCTACGGGCTGGCGAAAAAGGAGCAGGTGCAGTTCATGGTGGCGCGGCTGCTGGGGCTGGCCGAGTTGCCGGAGCCGGCGGACGCAGCCGATGCCCTGGCCATCGCCATCTGCCACATTCATACCGCGCAGACACTGCTCCGCATGGGCGAACACGGGCCCAGCGTGGTCGAGAGGGCTGCGCGATGAAGGCGGTCTGGCTGGCTATTGCGGCGCTGGCGCTGGCGGCGCGCGGACAGGCCCCGCCTGCGGCGGACCCGGTGATCCAGGTGGATTTTTCCAATCCCGGCCTGTCGCCCTCGCAATGGACGATGACGCTGCACCCCGACGGGAGCGGCCATTTTCGCTCCCAAATGGGCAAGGCTCCTGACGATGGGCAGCAGGAGATGGGCGTACCCGCCGTGGACCGCGATATCCAGGTAAGCGCGCGTTTGCCGCAGCGCGTTTTTGATGCGGCGCAACGTCACAACTGGTTCAACGAATCCTGTGAAAGCCACCTGAAAGTGGCCTTTCAGGGATGGAAAATGCTCAGCTACACCGGGCCGCATGGGAGCGGATCCTGCACCTTCAACTATTCCAGGAACAAGGAGATCCAAACGCTGGGAGATTCGGTTGAAGCGGTAGCCGAGACGATTCTGGAGGGCGCGCGCCTGGAAATGCTGCTGCAACACGACCGTTTGGGCCTGGACGCGGAGATGGAGTTCCTGACCGAAGCCGTCGGGGATGGCCGGGCGCAGCAGGTTTGCGCGATCCAGGAGATTCTGGAGCGGCTGGCCAGGACGACGGCGTGCTGGAGAGAGTGAGAAAGCGGGCCAGAGCTTTGTTGGCGCGTGGATCGACATAAATTCCTGCGCAGGGAGACTTTTCTGTGCCGCGGGTGTCCAATCAAAGTAGGGGTGCCAATGAGCGGGATGGGGTCGCCGTAAGGCGATGGGAAGGCAGGGCGCCATGAATCTCATGAAGAATCGCATAGGTTTGACGGGGTTGGCGGCGCTGGCCATGGGAGTGGTGTGTCTGGCGCCAGGTTTGCGGGCGCAGGCGCCGGGCGCCGCCGGGATCGGGTCAGCCGGCGCGGGCGGTGCGGTTGAGCTATGTGGACGGCCCGGTGAAACTTTCGCAGGGCAATCAGGTGCTGGCCGATCAGGCCGTGGCGAATACGCCGCTGCTGGAAGGCATGCAACTGACCACAGCGGACAACGGGCGGGCCGAGATCCAGTTTGAAGATGGCAGCGTGGCCCGGCTCGCGCCTGACAGCTCTTTGACGCTGAAGGTTCTGAGCGGATCGGGCACGTCGGCCAATGCCGTGCTTCTGCTTGGTGGCGGGCTGGCCTACTTCGAGTTCCAGGGCGGAAATCTGGCCGGCCAAATGAGCGTGCAATTCGGTGACAGCGTGGTCACCACCAGCGGCTTTACCGTGCTCCGCGTCAGCCATGGACAATCCTCCCGGCAAGCTGGCCGTCTTCTCTGGCAATGCCCACCTGCAAAGCGCCGAATGGCGCGGTGGCAGTGGACCTGCACGGCGGCGAAAGCATCGCGCTGAACGGCGCCGACCCAAGCGGTTACGAAGTCGCGGAGTCCATCGAGCCGGACTCCTGGGACTCATGGAACTCGGACCGCGATCAGGCGTTGACCGCCGAAGCCGCAACACAAACCGGCGCTTCGACTGACCTGGGCGAGAGCCAAAATCCCGCATGGAACGACCTGGACGCGAACGGCAACTGGTACAACGTGCCGGGGCAAGGCTATGTATGGTCGCCTTACGATGCCGCGAGCGCGGGATTCGACCCCTACGGCAACGGAAACTGGATGTACACGCCCGGATATGGATACCTGTGGGTCTCCGGTTATCCGTGGGGCTATTTGCCGTACCAGTGCGGAGCGTGGAACTTCTACGACGGCTTTGGCTGGGGATGGGCGCCGGGGATGGGCGGCTGCATGCCGTGGTGGGGCATGGGATTTTACGGCGGCCCTAATATCGGCTTTGCGCCCATGGGTTATCGCCGCATTACGCGGCCGCTTCCCCCGCATCAACCGATTCCCGGGAAACCGATTCCGATGGTCGCCGTGAACCGGCGCGCGACGTTCGTGACTTCCGGGCTGCCCGCGCGCAACATGAATACGCCGGTGACGATTGCGGGCAATACAGTGCAGGCGCTTCGTCCGCTGCCTTCGCGGCCGATATACAATCACACGGCATTTCAGGGAAATCGCAGTACGCCAACGCCAACCGGGCAGGTGGGCAACGCGCGTCCAGGGTATAGCAACAACCGCCCGGCGACCGCGGCTCCGGTCTCAAGGTTATCGCGCGCCGCAACCTGCGCCGGCATAGCCGCGAGCGCTCCTCCACCGGCAAGCCATAACCCTCCACCTGCACCCGCGAAGCTATTCAGGCGGCAGTTCGTCGAGTCACTCTTCCAGCGCCCCCTCGCACAGTAGCAGCGGCAGTTAGTGCGGCTCGCACAGCGGCGGTGGAGGCGGTGGTGGTGGAGGCGGAGGCCACAGCGGCGGTGGCGGCGGAGGCCACCACTGAGACTGTTTTGCTCACCCAGGCCTACGCGAACGTGACGCGATACTGCACACCTGCGCAAAGATCGACCACGCAGACCAAGCACCTGACCGTCTCTTGACGAATCCGGTTCCTAGTCAAGCGTTTGCCACGAATCTTTTCTTGCGGATTGATAGTCTAAGAAACGTGGACCCACAGCAAGACCCACGGTTGCGAATTGCCGCGATTGGGTTTCTCAATCCCGCGCCCCTGATGTGGGATTTTGAGCATCCGCCGCTTTGCGATGCGCTGGCGCCTCCGCTACCGCATCGACCGCATGGCGCCTTCTGCGTGCGCCGAGCGCCTGGCTTCGGGCGAGTCGGACATCGGCCTGATTCCCATCGCCTCGCTGGCCACCATTCCCGGCCTGCGCATTCTGCCCGGCTGCACCATTGCATCAAAAGGCCGCGTGCGGTCGCTGCTGCTTGGTGCACCGCGCCAGCCAACCACTGAAGGCCTTGCGCACTGTGGCTGCCGACACGGCCAGCCGCACCACAGTTACATATGCGCGCATCATGTTCCACAAGTGGGGCAACCCGGAGGTACCGTTTTTGCCCCTGGCCGCCGATCTCGATCTCATGCTCGAGCGCGCCGACGCGGCCATCGTGATCGGCGATCCCGCGCTGCTGGCCCTGGAAGAGCGGAATAATCGCTTTGAACGCACCGGCGAAGAGCTTGTGTATCTCGACCTGGCCGACGAGTGGCGCGCTCTTACCGGTCTGCCCTTTGTTTCCGCCGTCTGGTGTGCTGCGCACGGCAGCCTTTTGGATGAAAGCATTGGCGAGGACTTCATCCTCTCCCGCGATCACGGACTGCAAAATATTGACGCGCTGGTTGCCGAGTGGGCCGAGCGGTTTCCCATCCCCGAGCAGACGATCCGAAGCTACCTGACTACCAACATCCACTACGTGCTCGACGAGGAGTGCGTGGAAGGGATGCGAGGGTTCTTCCGCATGGCGGCCGAGTGCGGCGTTCTGCCGCCGTACACGGTTGCGGTGGATGAATTGGCGGCGACGTGAGCGGCAGCAGGTCAGCCAGTTAGCGGGCCGGGCCTGTTGCTTGTTTCATAACCAACCCCTCCCCCCGCCCGCCCTAGCGCATGTTTGCCATGGTGGCCTGTAAGTGCTTGAAGGCATTGGAGCGATTTTTGAAGTTGGTCACTACATGAGGCATGGTTGGTTCTCCGGCGGAGAGGGTGGGTCGAGTTGAGTGATGCCGAGAAGGCGGAGCACTTCGGCGGCATGTTTGTTTCCGCGGGTGACGCAGGATTTGCTGCGTTGCTGTCCGAGATCAACTTCAACGGAGCGGATCGTCTCCAAGGCTTGCCAGGCAAAGGGCGTGGACAGTTGGCTGCCGGCGGCGCGCAGAGTTTTCTCCAGGGCGCGATCCAGTAACAAGGCCAGCGCGGCCACGAAGACATGCGCCTGCACCCGCTCATCGGTGTGGTGATAAACAGGCCGGAGCTCGAGCAGGCTCTTGAGATGCGAGAAGCCGCGCTCGACCTCGTTCAGTTCCTTGTAGGTGGCCACAGCCTGAACCGGGGATAGATTGCGCTCCTCAGTCTGGATGACGTACTTGCCCTCCAGGGCCTTTTCCCGGGCCAGGTTGGTGGGATGGTCGAAGAAGTGGAACTTGCCCTGGCGCAGTTCCCAGGCAAAATAACGCTGGCCGTGATGGCGGCGCAGGCGGGTGGCGGCAGCGGCGCCGATCTTGTCGGCTCCCTTCAGTTGCCCTTTGTCCACCTGCGCTTTTAAGGCTTGGAGTTCTTTCCGCGCCCGCTCCATGGTCAACTCCCGCATACTGCGCTCGTAGACTTCGCGCTCTTCACTGTGCACCACGAAGACCCGCACGCCGGCTTGCTTGCCCGCCACCTCGACGACCCGTGTCTGGGGTACAAGGGTCTTCTCTGCGGCCGCGATGCCCACCGGACACTGCTGCCAGTCGGTGCGTCGTTCCGCCCGCTGAATATAGTCGAAGGTGTCCTTGCGATTGCGTCTTTGCAGTCCCAGCAAATAACCCTGCCCGCTCTGCTTGAGCTCGTCCACGTTGCCTATGGTCATCATGCCGCGATCGCCCACGAATACCACACGGTGGAGAGCAAAGCGCTGGTTCAGATCCCTGACCACTTCCAGCACCGTGGTCTGATCCAGACGATTGCCGGCGAAGACGTGATGCGCGACTGGCCATCCATCCATCATCACCACCCCGATCACGATCTGCCGGTGGCGGGGCTTGCCGTCGCGACTGTAGCCAAACTGTCCCAACTCCGCCGGCCCAGACCCTTCGAAGTAGGTCGAAGTAATGTCGTAGAAGACCAGGTCCGGCTGCAGGCTGAACAGATCGCGCAACTCCAGATACACAGCTTTTTCGATGCGCTCTTTCTCGGCCAGCAAATCGTCCAGGCTCTGGTACCACAGCTGCAGCTGATCGAAGCCTACCTTGACCCGGCCGGACTGTTTCCACACCGGCATCCAGCGGCTGCCCCGGGCCGTGCACACATAGAAATCCTCCAGCCATTGCGCCAGCGCGTGTTCGCTGCCCGGGCGGCTGAGCCGGTTGGCGAGCAGGGGAAAGATCCTTTCTGACAGCGGTTGCCCATGGCGCCGCAGAGCCCGACCGGCATCCAGAATCGCGCCCAAGGAGAGTTTCTCGAAAAGATGCCGGGCCACCAAAACCGGTCCCCACGTGGAGGACCGCGGAGCCGCGATGTCCGCGACGGCAACCCAGCGCGGGTTACCCTCCGGCTCGGCCAGCAACCGGATCAAGGCATCCAGATGCGGCCCCAGCAGGTCCTTGCGTCCCAGGTGAGCGACGACGCGCTGCTTGACCTTGTCCCCTTCGCGGAAGGACTCCACCAGGCGGAGATACTCCTGTTGTCCATTGCGTGACTTGACCGAACGCAGGAACATGGCGGCAGTCTCCAGATGACACTACATATATCGCATCAGAGACGCATAATCAATGATCATCTGCGCACATTGTCAAAATATGTTGGCACTACAAATTTTCTCAATTGCAACTGTCGGCGATGATAATACAGGACTTAACTCCTTCCACCCAGCTTTCCATGGCAAACATGCGCTAGCAAGCTAGGACGGGGTACTCCAGTGTTTGGTAGGGTGGGGCACCCGCCTCTACTCCGCCAGTACCGACCCCGAACTCGCAAACTGGTGGGGGAATATTGGGTCGCAGCCGGAAAAGCAAAATTGAAATTCCGGTTGAGTGGCCTCTTCATATTCCCGGTCAAGGATACTCGCTAAGCCAAGCAGTGCAGTCGAAGCGCAGGCCGGGCACCTTTCCGAGCAATTACCAACGCAACCGCAGTTCGGACACAGATAGGCTGACGCCAGGGGAATATACTGCATCGAGTTCAATGTCATAGTGTCACTCGCTTGATTTCTAGTGGTATTCGACACCGCACAGGAAAGCGTACCTACTCCACGCTCACGCGCGCGCGCGGTTTCGGAGAATTCCACGATGCGGCGACCTTGCATTCGGCAAGGCGTGCCGTGGTCAGTTCCATTCTTCCGTACCGCTGTACATCTGCTTGGAGTAGATGCACATGATGACGATGAAGAGCGACGATTTCCGGGAATGCAAGAACGATCAACAGGTTCATGGTTTTCCGTCCTTTCAGTCGTGCGGTTGCTTTCCAGAGGAGGCGATTGTGGGCCGACGGCCCGCGTCTTCGTCATCAAGCTTTGCAGGACTGGGCAGGAATTGAAGCTGCGATACAGGTCTTGTCGACCTGCGCGTTCGCCACTTCGCCACCAGTCCTGATCCCTCGGCTACGCCAGCGACGAGCTGATGTTGGTGAATACGCTGCTGACGGCGGTGGCAACGTTGTTGACACCGGCCACGCACGCCAGCGCGACCAGGGCGACCAGCAATGCATATTCAACCAGGTCCTGGCCTTCGTCGTTCTTCAGGCCCTGGAATTTCACGTACATCTTCAGAAGTGTGTCTCTCATTTGTGTTCTCTCCTTTGTTTCGTGTCAGGAAACGAACAAACTGTTCTCTGATCACTAAAGTAAAAGCTAGATCACTTAAGTAACATTTGAGCACTTAAGTAATCTTGATTCAAGAACACTTTTGATGTATGTGCCATCCCCCAAAAGTCTAGGCAGCCCCTGACTCTGTGCCTCCAGGTCAAGTCCAGGACATTGACGAATCGATCCAGGGGCTAGGCGACGGGGACGCTTGCAGAGATCGCGGTGCAGGGTTCAGGCGGTTTGCCAGTGTTCCGGGGAGATGGTGATGGTGGCGCAGCCGAAGGAGTAGTTGAACCAGGCGTGCTCGGTGTTGGGCGAGGCGAAGAAGCCTTCGAGGTTCAGCGCGGCGGCGACGCGCGTGATGAAGGAGCGGGATCCGTAGAAGAGGGTGAAGAAGCTGTCCCAGTCGACGGTGAAGAGGAAGGAATGGTCGGGGGCGAGGAGGGTTCCGCGGGAGGGAAACGGGACGGAGCCGCTGCGCAGGGCGGCGACTGGGAGGGTAACGATGGGATCGGTGTGCGGGAACTCGGGAACGAAGATGAGTTCGCCGGCGTCGGGCTTCTGCGAAGACCTTGAGGAAGTCAGCCTGCAGGAGCGGTTCGAAGCGGCCTTCGACGGGCATCCAGACGGGCTGGGATTCGAGGAAGGTTTTGAGTGCGTCGCGGCCGGCGGGGTCGGCAAGGTGGTCAGAGAGAGAGCCGATGGAGGTAAGCAGCGCCTGATGGATGCGCGCGCAGTTGGCGAGGCCGGTCTGCGCGGCTACCTCGGCCCACGGGACTTTTGCGCCGCAGGCCGGGATTTGCGCGTCGTCAGGGTACTGATGCGTGACGCTCCAGGCGAGGGAGTTGGGGACGCGGACGAAGGGATGAAGAACGATAAAGACAGATTCGAAGAGCCCGCCATAGGCTTCCACCAGCGGGATGCTGTAGGGAGGATATGTGAATTGTTCCGATTGCATTTGGCTGGATGATAGCAAAGGACAGGGACTAGGGACTGAGGGACTAAGGGGCATCACTTTACGCGAGCAGTTCGAGCCGCGTGGGCGCTCTTCAGAGGCGCAGGCGATTTGCGGCGATTCTGTTCTTTGCTTGACACTAAGACCTGCGGGCCTTGATACTTGCTCTATGCCGAACTCAAGGAAGATGCGGAATTGCGGTCATGGGGGCCATGTGTATGTGTATGGCGTGGGGCCCTTTCCGTGCGGCTCTTGAACGGCAAATGCGCTAGGCGCGACCGATCTTGAAGTTAGCGGCCCGGGTCCCAAAGCGGATGCGGGCCGTTTTCATTGTCTATCCACCCCAACGACGCCGGCTCTCAAGAGCCACCCGCCGTTGGGGGCCCCGGTAGGTACGGGTCGCATTGCTGCATCCCCGCCGTCCTCAATCGCAGTGACCACACGAACCGTAAGGAGACCATCATGCCGGAACCAAACCAGCAGCAGCTTGCCACACTCGCCGTGCACGCCGGCCAAACGGCCGACCCGACAACCGGCTCGCGCGCCGTGCCAATTTACCAAACCACGTCCTATCTCTTCCAGGACGCGGACCACGCCGCGCGTCTCTTTGCGCTAAAGGAGTTCGGAAACATCTACACGCGCATCATGAATCCGACAACCGACGTGCTTGAGAAGCGCGTGGCAGCGCTGGAGGGCGGCGTGGCGGGCCTGGCTACGGCCTCCGGCATGGCCGCCGAGACGCTGACGATTACCACGCTGGCCTCGGCCGGCGAGGAGATCGTGTCCACCACCTCTCTCTACGGCGGCACCTACACGCTGTTCAGCCACACGCTGCGCCGCCTGGGCATCACCGTGCGCTTTGCCGATGCCGATGACTTCAGCGGCATCCGCGCGGCCATCAACGACAAGACTCGCGCCATCTTCACCGAAACTCTCGGCAATCCCAAGCTCGACGTCTCCGACATCGAGACTCTGGCATCCATCGCCCACGAGCACAAGCTGCCGCTCATTGTCGACAACACCTCGGCCTCGCCGGCGCTGGTGCGGCCTATCGAGTGGGGCGCGGACATCGTCATCAACTCGGCCACCAAATTCCTCGGCGGCCACGGTCTGGCGATTGGAGGCGTGATTGTGGACGCGGGCAAGTTCGACTGGGCCGCTTCCGGCCGCTTCAAGGATTTCGTCGAGCCCGATCCGTCATATCACGGGCTCTCGTACACAGAGGCCTTCGGGCCGCTGGCGTTCATCCTCAAGGCGCGCGTGCAGGGATTGCGCGACACCGGAGCTGCGCTGTCGCCGTTCAACGCCTTCCTGCTCCTGCAAGGAATTGAGACGCTGCATCTGCGCATGGAGCGTCATTCGCAAAACGCGTTGGCTGTGGCCAGGCATCTGGAGCAGCATCCCGGTGTGGCGTGGGTCAACTATCCAGGCCTCGACTCCAGCGCCTACGCTGCGCGGGCCAAAAAGTATCTGCCGTCGGGCGCTGGAGCGCTGGTCACGTTCGGAATTAAGGGCGGCTTTGATGCGGGAAAGAAACTCATCAACACGCTCAAACTGTTCTCACTGCTGGCCAACATCGGCGACGCCAAGTCGCTGGTGATCCACCCGGCCTCGACCACGCATCAGCAGCTCTCGGCGGAGGAACAGGCGGCCACCGGAGTGACGCCCGAATTGGTGCGGCTTTCGGTGGGAATCGAGGACATTCGCGACATTCTGGCCGACCTGGATCAGGCGATTGAGGCGGCGAATGGCAAGAAGTTCAGCGGCAAGAGCGAGGCGATTGCGGCGCGATAAGGCACAATAAAACAAGCTCCTAGCTTCTAGCCTTTAGCTACCAGCTTTTGGGCGAATCGCAGAGGCGATACGGGGAAGAAGCTAGAAATGGCTCATCCAGACTCTGAATGCCGAAGCCAGGAGCTAGAAGCTAGAGGCTAGCAGCCAGGATTTTATGACTGATACTTACAGCCGCAGCGGCGCGTCGCCGCCTGGATCGAAGATCGTGGAGCCCACGTACGAAGGCGACTTTGTGCTGGATGGCCCGCTGCCGCTCCAGTGTGGCGGCGCCCTGATCTGTCCCACGCTGCATTACGCCGTCTACGGCCGGCTGAATGCGGCGCGGGACAATGCCGTACTGGTTTGCCACGCACTCTCGGGCTCGGCACTGGTGGGTTCCTGGTGGCCTGAGATCTTCGCTCCCGGCGCGGTCCTCTCGCTGGAGCACGACTTCGTCATCTGCATCAACATGCTGGGCTCCTGTTACGGCTCCACGGGGCCCGGTTCCGTAAATCCCGCGACAGGCGAATCGTATGGGCCGGATTTTCCTCTGGTCTCGGTCCGCGACAACGTGCGAGCGCAGGCGCGGCTCCTCGACTCACTCGGCGTCCGCCATTTGCGGCTGGTGCTGGGCGGGTCCATCGGCGGCATGCAGGCGCTGGACTGGACCATCGTTCAGCCCGAACGCGTGGAGCGCGCCCTCATCGTCGGCGCCACGCCGCTCTCGGCCATGGGGCTGGCGCTGAACCACCTGCAACGGCAGGCCATTCAGCATGACCCGGAGTGGGCAGGGGGACGCTATCTGCCACAACGTCCACCGCGCCGCGGGCTGGCGCTGGCCCGCCAGATCGCCATGATCAGCTACAAATCCGCGCCGCTGTTCGACGAGCGCTTCGGCCGCAATCCGGACAACCGCAGCGGCGAAGATCCCTGGGCGGCGGACGGCCAAGGTGGGGGTGCGGCCGGCGGCCTGACCGGCGGACGCTTCGACATCGCCGGTTATCTGGATTATCAGGGGCAGCGGTTCGTCGAGCGTTTCGACGCCAACGCGTACCTGGCGATCTTGCGCGCCATGGATACCTGGGACCCGTTGCGGGGATGCGCTTCGCCACAGGAGGCTTTCGGTCGCATCCGCGCCCGGCTCAGCTTCATCGGCATCAGCACCGATTGGCTGTTTCCCGCCGTGGAAGTACGGCGCTTCGCCGAGGGCATCCGTGAGGCCGGCGCACAAGCCGACTACCGCGAAATGACCAGCGACCACGGCCACGACGCCTTCCTGGCCGAGCAGGCAGAACTGGTCAGGCTGCTGCAATAAGTGAGCCGTGCGGCCTCGCCCGCCGGCGCGAAAGTTTTTCACAGGTTCCGGGTTATCTACGTCTTTTTGGGAACATCGCTTGTCAGGGGCTCTGAGGCTTTCTATAATCCTCCTACGCAGCGATGGAAGCCGTGGTATCGTAATAACCGTTACCGAGGCGCTCAACCGCCAACCAGGATGGTTGCCATTTCGCTGGCGAACGAGTGAATCCGGATCACCATTTTCGGCATTTCCCAGGAGCATTGCATGAAGAAGTTAGTCTTTGCATCTGCGCTGGCATTGGCAGGCATTTGCCTTCTATACACGCCCGCACTGCGCGCCCAGGACTCGGGCCAGATCAGCCTACCACCTGAACAGTTCAACGCTTACCAGAACGCCACCACACAGACCGATCCTGCTGCGAAGGCCGCTGCCCTCGAGAGCTTTCTGCAGGCCTACCCGCAGACCCCGGTCAAGGCCGGTGTTCTCGATCAGTTGATCGATGCCTACCAGCAGTTGAACCAGCCTGACAAGGTGCTCGGCGCGGCGAATCGCCTGCTGCAGCTCGATCCCAACAATATGAAGGCCATCTTCGTCTCCGTCTACGTCAAGAAGACCCAGTGCACCAAGAGCCTGAATGCGTCGGGGGTGAGCGGCGATCCGCAGACCTGCGACGATGCCGCGGCGCTTGCGCAAAAAGGGCTCACGGCGCCCAAACCGGCAGGCATGTCGGCTGACGACTGGAATAAACTGACTGGCGGCGCCTATCCTGCCTTTCACTCGGCCATCGCGTTTGACGACGCAGTCTCAAAGCAGAACTTCAAAGGCGCCATCGACGAATACACGAAGGAATTAATGCTGTATCCGCCCGATGCGTGCGCGAAGCCGGGCGCCTGCCTCGTGGATACTCTGGCGCTGGGTTACGCTTATGCCAAGCCGGGCGATTCCAGGGATCCGGTGAAGGCCATCTGGTTCTTCGCCCGCGCCTGGGACTTCGCGCCTCCGGCCTACAAGGCCCAGATCCAACCGCAGCTCGAATACTGGTATGAGCGGTATCACGGCACTCTCGACGGCGAAGCTGCCATCAAATCCCAGATCAGCGCGGTCGAGGGTCAGGCTCAGGCAACGCTCTTTCCGCCCGCCGATTTCACCGTCGCGCCGGCCCCCACTCCTGAGAAACTGGCGCATGCCGCCTACACCGGCGGCAATCCGAAACTTCTGGGCCTTGAAGACAAGGAGTACATCCTGGCGAACGGGAGCGCAGATGATGCCAACGGACTCTGGGCCCTGTTGAAGGGCCAGCAGACGCCCGTTCCGGGCATTGTGATCTCCGATCCCGCTACGTCATTGAAGATCACCGTGACGATGGCAGCTTCGCCCAAGCCGAAGGAGTTTGTGGTCAAGCTCACAAACCCGGTGGCTTGCAGCGCCGTGCCCTTGCCGCCCTCCGAGCTCAAAATCAAGGACGCGCAGGACTACATTTTGGCGAATGGCGTCAAAGCCGATACCGACGCCATGGGAGATGCTCTCACCGATAGTCCGGCGCATATCAAGAAGATCGCTATCGAGCCCGCGGTTGCTGTGATCAACGTTGCGGTCACGCATGACGCCAAGGACAACCACGTTGCGGACTTCATCGTCAACATGAAGGAGCCGGCCTCGTGCAAGGAAGCTCCGGCTGTCGGTGACGAGCTCAAATTCCAGCCGTCCACTGAGCTGGACGCCACCTACGACACCTATACCAAGGTTGCGGCCGCCGGCTCTACGGCAGCATCGGCGCAAATCGTGATGCAGGACGGATTCCTGCAGTTGGAAAAGAAGGCCGCGCCGGTGCATCACCCCGCCAAGCCTTCGCCCGCGCATCACGCGCATTAATCTGGCCAGGCAGTCGTTCGCCGGTGTCAATCTGGCGATCGCGGGCCGCGTAACGCAATGATTCCGGGATTTATGAAGGGCAGTCCGCTTCGGCGGGCTGCCCTTTATCTTTACGGCAAAACCAGAGAAGGTGTGCCCTATTCAGCTTTTCTTGATGGTCGCCGCTCCTTGGGGTCGCGGCGACTTAAGTGCGGCGGCTTCGGGTTACAGCATCTCTGGTTTTGCTATGGCGTACCAAGTGCCTACTCGCCGAGCATGATGCGCTGGATGGCCGAGGCGCGGCCGGTCGCGGGGTCGCACGTGACCAGCGCGGCGCACATCTTGGGATTTCCCTTGGCGGCCTCGAACTTGCCCGGCATGCCGGTGAGGAATTTGTGCAGCACCAGATCCTTTTCCACGCCGATGATGCTGTCGTAAGGGCCGCTCATGCCCACGTCGGTCTGGAAGGCGGTTCCGCCGGGCAGAATGCGCTCGTCGGCCGTGGGAACGTGGGTGTGCGTGCCCAGAACCGCCGTCACGCGCCCGTCCAGATACCACCCCATGGCGGCCTTCTCGCTGGTGGCCTCGCCGTGGAAATCCACCACGATCACTTTGGCCTCGAATGGCCAGCCAGGAGCGCGTCGGCGACGCGAAACGGATCGTCGATCGCGGTCATGAAGACGCGGCCTTGCAGTTGCAGCACCGCGTAGTCCACGCCGCCCGCGGTCGTGCCTTCAAAGACGCCGTAACCGGGCAGCGCCGGGCGTGAAATTTGCCGGCCGCAGCACGCGGCGCGCGCGCTCCTCGCTGTCAGGAGCAGCCGAATTCAGGTAGTCGATCAGCTCGCGCTTGTCCCAAACATGGTTGCCGGTGGTCAGCACATCGGCGCCCATCTCGAAGATGTCCTCGGCGATCTGCGGCGTCACGCCGAAGCCTCCGGCGGCGTTTTCCACGTTGACAATCGTCAGGTCGACGTTGTGCGCCGCGCGCACGTGGCCGATGTGCTCGCGCACGATCCTGCGCCCCGCGCTGCCGAAGATGTCGCCGACGAAGAGGATGTTCAAGAACAGCTCCTTGCTTCCAGCCTGTAGCTTGTAGCTCGTAGCCGGTAGCTACCGGAGCTAGGCTACTGGCTACTGGCTGCTTTCCGGTCCCTTGATCCTCTGACCCCTGTTCCCTGCTCTTTCCGCATCAGCGGAAAGAGGATCACGTCGCGAATCGACTTCGAGCCGGTCAGCAGCATCACCAGCCGGTCGATGCCGATGCCTTCGCCGCCGGTGGGCGGCAGGCCGTAGGCCAGCGCGCGCACGTAGTCCTCGTCCATCTGGTGCGCTTCTTCGTCGCCGCGGAAGCGCTCGGCCAGTTGCTGCTCGAAGCGCTTGTGCTGCTCCACTGGATCGTTCAGCTCGCTGAAGGCGTTGCCGATTTCGAATCCGCCGATGTAGACCTCGAAGCGCTCGACCCAGTCGGGATCGTCGGGCTTCTGCTTCGAGAGCGGCGAGACGGCGGTGGGAAACTCGTAGATGATGGTGGGTTGGATGAGGTATGTTTCAGCCAACATCTCGAACACGGTCGCAAATACCTTGCCATCGTAATTTTTCAAGGCTCTTTCTAAAGTCCATCTATTTGTATTTACAGCCACCATGCAAATCCGTGATTTTTTGAATTCGTGCTCTTATGTCGGGCACATCCAATTCGGTTTCGGTCCTTTCTAGGCGCTCACGAAATGTCGTTATGGATATTCTCCCGTTCTGTAACCATCCGCTTATGTTCTTGAGCAAAATTGGTCCTGAGCGCTTCTACAAACAGGATTGAAATTGTTTAGATTGGCGAGGTCAACGAGTTGTCGGAGTTGGCGCTGCACTTTTCCGGCCACCACTTGATGATCGCCTCCCGCATGGTCAGCCGCTGCCACTTGCCGAGATCGATCTCAACATCGTTGAACGTCGTAATCGTCGTCCCGTTCACTTCCATCGCGACGAATTTGATCAGCTCCTCGGTCAGGTCCATCAGGTCGTGGTAGTTCGCGTAGGCCTGGTAGAACTCAAGCATCGTGAACTCGGGATTGTGCTGCGTGCTGACGCCCTCGTTGCGGAAGTTGCGGTTGATCTCGTAGACGCGGTCGAGCCCGCCGACGACCAGCCGCTTCAGGTACAGCTCCGGCGCGATGCGCAGGAACAGATCCATGTCGAGCGCATTGTGGTGGGTCTCAAAAGGCTTTGCCGCCGCGCCGCCGGCGATGGGCTGCATCATCGGCGTCTCGACCTCGAGATAGCCGCGCTCGTCGAAGAACCGCCGCAGCGCCTTGAGCACCTTGGCGCGCTTGACGAAGACTTCGCGGCTGTCGAGGTTGGTGAACAGGTCCACGTAGCGCTGGCGGTAGCGCAGCTCCACATCGGCCAGGCCGTGATACTTCTCGGGCAGCGTGAGCATGGCCTTCGAGAGAAACGTCAGCGTCTCCACATGCACCGTGAGCTCGCCGGTGCGCGTGCGGAACAGATAGCCCGTCACGCCGATGTGGTCGCCGAGGTCGAGGAGTTTATAGAGCGCGAATCCCTGCTCGCCCACCGCGTCGAGCCGCACGTAGATTTGCAGCCGCGCGCCCTCCTGCTGCAAGGTGGCAAAGCCGGCCTTGCCCTGCTGGCGAATGGCCATGATGCGCCCGGCCACGGCCACGGTGATGCGATTGGCTTCCAGCTCCTCGCCGGTCGCCTTGTCCCACTGCGCGCGCACCGCAGCCAGCGTCGTCGCCGTCTGGTCCTGCCGCGCCGGAAACCGGTTGGGATAGGCCGCCTGCCCCAGCTTTTCGATTTCTTTTAGTTTCTCCTTGCGCAGCTCAAAGAGATTCTGTTCAAACTCCGAGTCGAACACTATGGTTTTCCTTCGCCGTTCGTCGTTTCAGGGTCCAACCGCCAGTATACCGGCTGGCGAATCGCTGGCAGGGGCGACCACTGCGCGTGACCGCCGTCACGGTTGGCTGTGACAGGCCAACCAAATTCGAGGGCTGCGAATCGAAATCACGCAGGAGAACCCCACATGAAGCGGCTGATTGCAATGCTCTCTTTCTGCGTTTGCCTCGCCATGGGCCTCACGGCCCGGTGCACCACGTTGCCCGATTCCTGCGGCGACGACAAGATCCAATTCGATGTGACGACGCAGAAAAAACCGCCCGCTCCCGCGCCTCCCGCCGACGGAAAGGCGCAAATCATCTTCATTGAGGCGCCGGACAGGAACCTGGGTTGTTGGGACTGCGGCAAGCCTACCAGCCGGATCGGCATGGATGGCGCTTGGGTGGGCGCCAACCAGGGCAACTCGTACTTTGCCATCGACGTGACGCCGGGTGAACACCACCTGTGCACCGATTGGCAATCGGCTTTTGGCACCCTGAAGCGGAAGATCGGCATGGCCGAGTTCATCGCCGAGCCCGGCAAGACATACTACTTCGAAGTCAAAATGAAGCTCAAAGAGTACGGTTCCGGAGACTCCGGCGATGTCGATCGCGACCTGAACTTTGTGCAGGTGAGCGAGGATGAAGGCAAGTTCAGGATGAAGTCGTTGGCGTTGGCCACATCCACGGCCAGAAAATAGCCGTAGCCGTCTTCGCATAGAGGGACGCTCGTCGTGTATAACCACGGTGATGCCCTACCATCGTCCCATTCCGGAGTCAAAGCGGCGCGGCAAGGCCGGCGACACC
Source organism: uncultured Acidobacteriaceae bacterium (assembly GCA_963799445.1). GTDB lineage: Bacteria > Acidobacteriota > Terriglobia > Terriglobales > Acidobacteriaceae > Telmatobacter. The sequence continues at coordinate 21,962 of CAWCXX010000047.1, forward strand.
GTCCCGCGCCAGCAAGCAGAAGATGAAAATGCCGGAGGCGTCGCCTCCTCGGCGCATGGGTGCAGGCCGAAAAAATGATGCAGATCGCGCTGATGCTGCCCTGCGCTGCATTCATCGGCTGGCTGATCGGCTTCGGTCTCGATCACTGGCTGCACCAGACGTGGATCGCCATGATCGGGATCGTGGCGGGGATTCTCTCCGGACTGGTCGGCGCCATCCGCATGGCAATGGTCTACGCAGGCCGATCCCAAACCGGGCGGCAAGAACGGAAGACGGAGCCGGTTCCGGCAACCCATCATGAGCGGCGAAATCAACCCCTTTGGCGAAATGACCGATGCAGATCTTGAAGCGCTGCTCCGTCGCGCCATCCGTATCACCGTGATTGTGGGCCTTTTGGCCGCGCTGGCGCTCTGGATCTCCTCCGGCTGGCGTAACGCAGCTATGCTGGCCACGGGCGCGGCGATATCGACCGCCAGCATCTACGAGTGGCGGCGGCTGGTCCGGTTCATTATTGCCAAAATGGACAAAAAGCAGGCGCCGCGCGGGACAGCGGTGGCTGTGGTCTTCTTTCTGTTCCGCCTGGTGGTATTCGCGGCGGCTCATTTATGGTAGCCTGAAATGTTTCAGAGGATCGGGTTTGGCGCTTCTTTGTGGCCTGGCTTTAGCGGTTCTGGCCATCAGTTGGGAGGCGGTTCGTTTGCTCCGCGACTGAAGGCCCAGGGCGATCCTTGTGGATACATCCCGCCGGGAACGGAAAGACATAAATTCTCATGCCGGAAAGCCTCGCATTGACTCGTTTGTTGAATCATTTGTTCGGCCCTATTGTGGCTGCTGTGCTCCAAACCGTGGGCATTCATCCCGCCCACCCTGCCGCGCCCATTGACGACACCTTTGCGCTGGAACTGCTGGTGGCCTGCGGTCTGATCGCCTTCTTTCTCATCGTGCGCCTGACGCTCTCTGTGGAGAATCCCAATCCGGCGCAGCAGATCGCCGAGATGATCCACGAATTCGTCGGCAGCCAGGCGGAACAGGTGATCGGCCACGGTTACGAGCGCTTCCAGGCGTTCGTCACCTGCGTTGGTCTCTTCATTGTGATCCTCAATTTGCTCGGCCTCGTTCCGGGCATCACCACGCCGACCAGCATGCCGGTGGTTCCGCTGGGCATTGCTGTGCTGACATTCATCTACTACAACTCTCATGGCGTCCGTGTGCACGGGCGCATCGGCTATCTGAAGACAGTTTGCCGGGCCGGTGTGGTGGATGTCTCCTGGCTGATATTTCCCGTGGAGATCATCTCGCATCTCGCGCGCATGATGTCGCTCACCATCCGTCTTTACGCCAACATGCTGGCCAGCGATCTGCTGACGTTGATCGCATTTTCATTTCTTCCATTTCGCACTTCCTGTGCTTCCGTTGGGCCTGCATTTTGTCGTTGCGCTCATCCAGGCTTATGTTTTCATGCTGCTGTCGATGATTTATCTGGCCATGGCGGTGTCGCACGAGCATTAAAGAAAGTGGACAGTGAACAGTGGTCAGTGATCAGTAATTTGCTTCCTGGGCGAGCCAGTTCCAATCCCCGGCATCTGCGCATTCTGACCACTGATCACTGATAACTGACCACTGAAAAAGATTCCGCCGGAGAGCGCTTCCGCTCCGGAAAAACGGACGGCCGCAAGCGTGAGGGGGCCAGCACGGTGAGCCTCAACCACCCACTGGCGGCCAATCTTAGGGAAGCAGGAGAACTATGCGGAAACTTCAATATGTGTTCATGGCCCTGGCGGCGCTTTGCTTCGCCATCCCGGCCTTCGCGGATGGCGGTTCGACCGTCATGGATCTGGCCCCGGTCGGCGTTGGCCTTGGAATGGGCCTGGCCGCCGGCCTTTGCGGCCTCGGTCAGGGAAAGGCCGTTGGCTCAACCACCGAGGCGCTGGCGCGCAACCCCGGAACCCGTGCCGGCCTGCTGATGTTCATGATCATCGGCCTGGCCTTCATCGAGTCCCTCACCCTGTTTACCTTCGCCATGATCATCATCAAGGTGAAGTAGAACCAGCACCTCAACAGAATGGCGGTCCGATGCGTAGGTATCGGACCGCCATTCTGTCTCTGCCAGACCGTCTATATCATTTCGCCGCGCAGCCATTCAGGGATGGTTGCACCCATAGCGGCCGGGTAACGGGAGGCCACAAATTCAGGCTGTTACGAAACTCGCCGAACGTAATCATTTTTTGGCGCTTTGAACCAGCAGGGGCTAAACAGTTTGCGGAAAAACAGTTGGGGTACCGCAGGAGTGACTTTTTCTCCACAGGGAAGTGATTTAGAGAAGAGATATGCGTGGGGGAGACGAAAAGCAGTCGGCGATGTACAGTTATGTGACCTTGTCGCAACGGATTCCAGCCGATCATCCGGCGCGGGCCATACGCGCGATGGTGGACCGGGCACTGGAGCGGATGGACGCAGAGCTGGAGCAGTTGTATTCGCACACCGGTCGTCCGTCGATCGCTCCGGAGCGTCTGCTGCGGGCATCGCTGTTGATGGTGTTGTTCTCTATCCGCTCAGAGCGGCAGTTGATGGAGCAGATGAACTACAACCTGCTCTACCGCTGGTTTGTGGGCCTGGAGATGGACGATCCGGTATGGGACGTGACGGTGTTTACCAAGAACCGGGAGCGGTTGATCGAGGGCGAGGCGAGCCAGCGACTGCTGGAGTCGGTGCTGGTCGAAGCGCAAGAACACGAGTTGTTGAGCGCGGAGCATTTCACGGTGGATGGGACGCTGATCCAGGCCTGGGCAGCGGCGCGCAGTTTTAAGGAGAAGAGCGATCCGCCGGTGCCGGGATCTGGCTCGGGGCATAAGGGCGAGGTGCTTTTGCGCGACAAGGTGGAGTCGACGACCGACCCTGAAGCGCGGTTGTATAAGAAGGCATCGGCGGACAAGGCAGTGCCGGCGTACCAGGGCCATGCGTTGATGGAGAACCGCAACGGGCTGGTGATGGCGGCCGAGGCCACGCCGGCGGCGACGGTGGCCGAGCGCGAGGCGGCGCTGGCCATGCTGGACCGCACGGTGGCGAGGAAGCAGAAGCGTGGCGCGGAACAGAAGATCACGCTGGGGGCCGATACGCAGTATCAGGAAGAGAAGTTTGTCCAGGATTTGCGTGATCGTGAAGTGGCGCCGCACGTCAGCGAGTACACGCAAGAGGGCCGCAACCTGGGCAAGAACAGCTTGACCGAGGAAGAGCGGGCTGATCCACGGCGCTCGATCAGCCAGAAGAAACGCAAGTTGATCGAGCGGGTGTTTGGCTGGGCCAAGCTGACGGGGCCGCTACGCCAAGTGAAGTTGCGCGGGCTCAAGCGGGTGGATTGGTTTTACCGGCTGGTCATCGTCGGCTACAACCTGGTGCGGATGCGGAAGCTGATTCCGATTCAGGCGTTGGCCGCATAGAGGAGACGTGTCTCTGGAAGCCGATAAAACGGCCTCTAGAGGCAAAACAGGAACAGAAAAACAGCGGTAGAACAGGCCCGAGCACGAAAAAACTCCCCGGGGGAGAAACAAGATGGGAAAACAAGAGTTTTTCCGC
>CAWCXX010000048.1:0-120863 GCA_963799445.1 uncultured Acidobacteriaceae bacterium
AGCGCATGTTTGCCATGGTGGCCTGTAAGTGCTTGAAGGCATTGGAGCGATTTTTGAGGTTGGTCACTACATGAGGCATGGTTGGTCCTCCGGCGGAGAGGGTGGGTCCAGTTGAGTGATGCCCAGAGCCCGGAGCACTTCGGCGACATGTTTGTTTCCGCGGGTGACGCAGATTTTGCGGCGTTGCTGTCCGAGGTCAACTTCGACGCAGCGAATCATCTCCAAGGCTTGCCAGGCAAAGGGCGTGGACAGGTGGCTGCCCGCCGCGCGCAGGCTCTTCTCCAGGGCGCGATCCAGTAACAAGGCCAGCGCCGCCACGAACACATGGGCCTGCACCCGCTCGTCGGTGTGGTGATAAACCGGCCGCAGCTCCAGCAGACTCTTGAGATGCGAAAACCCACGCTCGACTTCATTCAATTCCTTGTAGGCTGGCCACCGCTTGACCGCCGATAGATTCGCTCCTCAGTCTGGATGACGTACTTGCCCTCCAGGGCCTTCTCCCGCGCCAGATTACCGGATGGTCGAAGAAGTGGAATTTTCCCTGGCGCAATTCCCAGTCGAAATAGCGATGACCATGGTTGCGCCGTAGTTTCGTAGCGGCCGCGGCCCCGATTTTGTCCGGCTCTTTCAGCTCGCCTTTCTCCACCTGCGCTCTGCAGGGCTTCCAGTTCTTTGCGCGCCCGCTCCATGGACAACTCGCGCATGCCTCCGCTCGTAGACTTCGCGCTCGTCGCTGTGCACCACGAACACCCGCACACCCGCTTGCTTGCCCGCCACCTCGACGACCCGCGTCTGGGGTACAAGGGTCTTCTCTGCGGCCGCGATGCCCGCCGGACATTCCTGCCAGTCGGTACGTCGTTCCGCCTGCTGGATATATTCGAAGGTGTCCTTGCGATTGCGTCTTTGCAGTCCCAGCAAATAACCCTGCCCGCTCTGCTTGAGCTCGTCCACGTTGCCTATGGTCATCATGCCGCGATCGCCCACGAATACCACACGGTGGAGAGCAAAGCGCTGGTTCAGATCCCTGACCACTTCCAGCACCGTGGTCTGATCCAGACGATTGCCGGCGAAGACGTGATGCGCGACTGGCCATCCATCCATCATCACCACCCCGATCACGATCTGCCGGTGGCGGGGCTTGCCGTCGCGACTGTAGCCGAACTGTCCCAACTCCGCCGGCCCAGACCCTTCGAAGTAGGTCGAAGTAATGTCGTAGAAGACCAGGTCCGGCTGCAGGCTGAACAGATCGCGCAACTCCAGATACACAGCTTTTTCGATGCGCTCTTTCTCGGCCAGCAAATCGTCCAGGCTCTGGTACCACAGCTGCAGCTGATCGAAGCCTACCTTGACCCGGCCGGACTGTTTCCACACCGGCATCCAGCGGCTGCCCCGGGCCGTGCACACATAGAAATCCTCCAGCCATTGCGCCAGCGCGTGTTCGCTGCCCGGGCGGCTGAGCCGGTTGGCGAGCAGGGGAAAGATCCTTTCTGACAGCGGTTGCCCATGGCGCCGCAGAGCCCGACCGGCATCCAGAATCGCGCCCAAGGAGAGTTTCTCGAAAAGATGCCGGGCCACCAAAACCGGTCCCCACGTGGAGGACCGCGGAGCCGCGATGTCCGCGACGGCAACCCAGCGCGGGTTACCCTCCGGCTCGGCCAGCAACCGGATCAAGGCATCCAGATGCGGCCCCAGCAGGTCCTTGCGTCCCAGGTGAGCGACGACGCGCTGCTTGACCTTGTCCCCTTCGCGGAAGGACTCCACCAGGCGGAGATACTCCTGTTGTCCATTGCGTGACTTGACCGAACGCAGGAACATGGCGGCAGTCTCCAGATGACACTACATATATCGCATCAGAGACGCATAATCAATGATCATCTGCGCACATTGTCAAAATATGTTGGCACTACAAATTTTCTCAATTGCAACTGTCGGCGATGATAATACAGGACTTAACTCCTTCCACCCAGCTTTCCATGGCAAACATGCGCTAGGGAACCGGTTCCGCGGCGTTCTTATTGCACAGAAAAGGCCGTGGGCATGAGTCCGACACGGTTTGCTTTTATTCAGCGTTTTTTCGCTGCCTTGGGCGCGGCTTTCTTTGCTGCTTGCTTTGATGGTTTTGGTCGCGCGTGCTTGGCCATTAGCTGCGGTGACTTGGCTGGGGCGTATTTCGCAGGCTTTTTTGCGGGCGCTTTGGCAGCTGCCTTAGCCCGAGGCTTAGGCTTGGCTTCTGCAGGCTCGGACTTCTTGGCTGCGGGCTGAACCGCCTTCACAGCTTTTGCCGCAACTTGGATGGGTGCTGGCTTCTGCTTTGTGGCGGGAACGGCCTGGGCTTTGGCTGGGGCGGGTGGCTTGGCAGCAGGCGCTGGCTTTGGCACAGGTCCCGCTTTTGCCGCAGCAGCTGCCAGAGGAGGCTGGTGCTTCGCAGCCGCGAGGGGCCTTTCCGCCTTACCGGGTGTGGGCTTCTCTCCCTTTATCGCGGGCAGCTTCTTCTTTCCAACGGAAACCGGACTCGTTTCCTCGCCTTCCAGTTCCTCTTCTTCCTCTGGTTCCGTTTCGTCTTCCAACTCCGTCGCCAGCGCAACCTTGGGCAGAACCATGCCCAGATCGATCTCATCGTCATCGACGCCGATCGGCTCCAGATCGTCGTCCGCCTCCAGACCCTCCTCCAACTCCTCGTCCTCATCGAGCGCCTGCTCTTTGATTTTGGCCTCAGCGCCGCGCTTGGCTCGCGGCCTCTTGATCGTCACTTGCGGAGGCGGGGCGGGGGGCGAGTGCGGCTCAAGATAGGCGCGCATTTCCTCCGGGGTGGTCAGGTGACCATCAATAAGTTCAAGGAAAACCTTTCCCACAAGCTCGTTATAGATCGGCAGCTCGGGTGTGATGCGCATCTCCTGCATCAGAGCATGCGGGATGCGCTGACGGGCCTCAGGCCAGACCTTGAGAAAGAGATTGAAGCGTTCCTGAACAGCTTGGGACTTGCTCGTAAATCCAAGCCAAAGAATCGCTTCTGGATCATAGCTCATAAAAAGCTTAAAGCTCGCTGAGGGCTTGGCATTCTGCTTGGCCAGCAATACTTTTGCGAAGCCTGACGCCATCGAATCCAGACTGTTCCATTCCGCAACGAAGCCCGGCCGCAGCATCAACTTCTTGAGCGCCGTCAGATCCTTGGGCGCCATTCTTGCGGTGAGCAGTTGCATCTGGGCCGCGGACATGTCGGGATGAACGCCCTGCAGGAGCAGTTCTACTGCCAGATCGTGGAGAGCCATCAGCTTCGTTTCATCGGTCTTGGCAGAGGTCCAGGCCGGGAAGAGAATATTCATCCAGCCTTCGGCCTCCAGAGCGCGCAGCACCTTGAGCCCGTCTTCCTCGTGTCCGATCTGCTCCAGTTCCTGGCTGCGCTCATGGGCGGAGAGCGACTCGATCACGCCCTCGCTCTTGGCGTTGTCGTAGCGAGCCTGGGTTCTCAGGTCCATCTCCCAACCTAGGCGGGCACGGTACCTCGTGGCCCGGATGAGCAGCGAAGGCTCCTCGAGGAATCCGTAATTCGAAACCAGGCGCAGAGTTCTCGCTTCAATATCGGCGGCGCCATTCATAGGGTCCATCAACAGTCCAAACGACCCCTCGTTGAGCGAAATCGCCATCGAGTTGACGGTAAAGTCGCGCCGGCGCAGGTCTTCCTGGATAGAGGCAGCGTGAAAAACGGGCTTCCCCGGCTTGGGATATTCGGTGCGGTGGGTGCTGATCAAGTTGACGCGAACGGTTCCCGGAAAACACAGGTAAAGACTCCGGGAGGGCTCGTCTTCTCCCCATATCTTGCCACCGAGTTTCTCCAATGGTTTCTTGAGCTTAAGGGCGTTTCCGTGGATCGCAATCTCAAGTTCGCGAACCGCATGGCCGCTGGTGAGGTCGCGGACGGCGTCACCTGTCAGGAAGAGGATAGTCCCCGATTCGCGTGCGACTGTTCGAAGCTGCGTGACCGCGTGGCGCTGGTCTGCCGAGAGCCGCTTTTCCAGCAGGTAGATATAGTCGGGCATGCACTAACCTGTTTTCGCCATCGAAACCTCAGCCCAAGTGCCTGATGTTGTTGCCCTTATGGCACAATTCGCAGAAGCTGGCAAACAAGAACATTAACACAAAATACATCGAAAGACTAGCTTTTGTGCACCGGATGTGCAACTTTTCCCGGACTCGAAACCAAAGCGGGTTGCCGATAGGGATGGGAGGGGGAGCCAGAAAGGCAACAGAAGCTGCCACCGCCGTACCGCTCAGGCGTGCGACAATCCAAAACGATGGCCTCGGCACGCAAACCTGTCATTGTGCGCAAGTTTTCCCGTGACTGGTGCGCCGGCTATGCGGGAGCTGACTTCGGACAGCAGGATCCGGAGCTGCAGATTCTGGACCTTACCGGCAAAGTGGTGCGCATGGGGTGGGAGCAGGTGAAGTGGGTGTGCTATGTGCGAGACTTCCCTGCCGGATCGGCGGACCAGGCAAACCCGGAGCGGCTGGTGCGCAAGCATTTTTCTCTACGGCCGCGCGCCGCGGGGTTGTGGCTGCGGCTGACGCTGGCCGACGGCGACGAACTGGAGGGATTGGCGGCCAACGACCGCACGCTCGTGGACGGCTCGGGATTGCTGCTGACCCCGCCCGATACGCGCTCGAACACACAGCGGATTTATGTGCCCCGGATGGCTATTCAGTCGCTGGAGGTGCTCGGTCTGATTGGAGCACCGGGCCGCAAACGGGTTGAGCCCGAAAGGCGCGGCGCAGAACAGCGCGATCTGTTTGGCGGCGAGGTTGAAACGGGCTAAAACAATGCCGTGACTGCCGCAGCTATTCAGGCACGCTGAAGCTGGGTGACAGGCACAGCCGCGAGAAGGTTGCGGTAGTAGTCGGCCGTCATGCTCAGGACGCGGGCTTGCAAATAGTGTTCGAGGACCCATGCGCGCGCTGCCTCGCCCATGCGGCGGCGGAGTTTGGGATCGCGAATCAGTTTCAGCACTGCCTCGCAAATGGCATCGGGGTAGCCGGGCGGGATCAGCAATCCTGTTACCTCTGGTACGACGGCGTCTCGCGCGCCGGTAGACTCGGTCGTCACCACAGGGATCCCCGTGGCCGCGGCCTCGAGCACAACATTCGGGAAACCCTCCCGCCAAGTGGGCAAAGCCAGTATGTCCATAGCGCGGTAATAGGGCGCCGCGTCGGTTACAAATCCGGTGAAAACCGTGCGCGGATGGTTCAGGATGCGGGCGCGCAGTTCTTTGTCCAGCGCGTCTTCAGCAGCGTCGAACCAACCCACGAGGAGCAGGAGGGCAGAAGGCTCAGCGCGAAGAATCATATCGAAGGCCTCAACGAGCTCCGGCAGGCCCTTGTCGCGGGTCAATCGCCCGACAAAGCCCAGGACGGGGGCGTCGCGCGGAATGCCGAGCCGCTCGCGCACGTCACTCGGCCCCGGGGAAAAACGCTCAATGTCCACGCCGTTGCTGCTTCCCGCCCCTAACAAGCTCAGCTTGCCGGCGGGCCCTACGCCCAGCGCCAGCGCCTCGGCGCGCAGGCTTTCGCTGTTGCACAACACGACATGCGCGCAACGGGAGGTCAAGCGCTCCGCAGCCAGCAAGATCCTGCGCTTTAGGCCGGTAGACGTTTCCAGCTTGAGCCCGCGCAACATGTAGACGCGCCGGGGCACTCGGCGGAGTCTGGCTGCGAGTGTGCCTAACAGCCCGGCTTTCGGCGTGCTGAATTCGACCAGGTCCGGCCTACATCGGCCGATGAGCCACCAGAGCCGCAGCAGGGCAACCATATCCGCCCATGGAGCGATGCCGCGGCGCATTGGAATTGCGATCCGCTCCACGCCCTCGCGCTCGGCCGTGCGGTCCAGCAGCTCACCGGGGCTGGAAACCAAGAGGACACGAAATCCCTCCTCGCGAAGCGCGCGGAGCCGCGCACCCAAGACCAGGCAGGTTTGCGGATGGGTGACGCCGACGAGAATTGTAGGCGGTCGGCTGGTACACGGACAAGGATGGGAAGAAAGGATCCCGGAATCTGCCATCATGCGCCTGCGCTCTTTGAAATTCACCGAACGTTAAGGTCTGTGAGCAGATTCTGAGAGAAAGATAAATCGCTGCAACGATTTGAGGCAGTTAATGAGGAAATTCGCAGAACGTTAAGGTCTGTGAGCAGATTCGGGAGGAAAAACCCACCACTGTTGCAATTTAGGATATTTGATACGACCGATCCAAGGTACAGTCTGTGATTGCGAACACACCTCAAAGGCTGCGCTTTGGGTAACAATTGCTTCCTCTCAGGAAATTCATGGCGCAACGCATCCGAGTCCTCCTGATCATCCAACGCCTGGGCGGGGGCGGCGCCCAACAGGTCGTTGCCCTTCTGGCGCGCGGGCTCTCAAAGGAAAAATACGAGATCCACCTGGGGCTGGTGACGCAGGCCAGCGTAGCAGCTGCATCGCTGCCTCCGTGGGTCACTGTTCATGCGCTGGGCGCTCGGCGGGTGCGCGCCGGGGCGCTCCCGCTGCTGCGCCTGGTGTGGCGGCTTAGGCCCAGCGTGATCTTGTCCGGGGCGCCGGAGGTGAGTTTTCTGGTTTTGCTGCTGCGGCCCATCTTCCCACCGAAAATCTCCGTGCTGGTGCGCCAGACCGGAACTGTTTCGGCTGCTCTGGCCTTTGGCGGTCTGCCACGCTACACGCGCTGGCTCTACCAAGTGCTCTACCGCCATGCCGACCGCCTGATTTGCGAGTCACGCGCCATGGCTGAGGACCTGGCGCGAGAGATCGAAATCGGCGAAGAGAAGATCGCCGTTTTGCCGAATCCGGTGGATTTGGAGGGAATCCGGCGGGCCGAGGATGCACCGTGTGCGTGGAGCGGTCCGGGCCCGCACCTGCTGGCTGTGGGAAGGCTCGCACCGGAGAAAGGCTTTGACCTGTTGCTCGAAGCGCTTGCCACCGTGCGCGGACGGTTTCCGCATGCCAATTTGATCATTGCGGGCGCCGGACGAGAAGAGACGGCGCTCAAGTCGCTGTGTCGCTCACTTAAATTGGAGGACTCAGTCCGCTTTGCCGGCCAAGTCGATTGTCCCTACGCCTTTTTCCCCGGAGCCACGCTCTTTGTGCTCTCGTCGCACCATGAAGGCATGCCGAACGCCCTGCTGGAGGCGTCTGCCGCGGGCTTACCCCTTGTGGCCGTTCCGGCTTCAGGAGGAGTTGTGGATCTACTCCGCGGGCAGCCGGGCGCGTGGCTGGCGCCCGAGATCTCCTCAGAGGCTCTGGCCACGACGCTGCTTGCGGCACTCGACGCGATTCGTCCCCGAGAACGGTTTTGCCGCGGATTTTTCACCTCGGCGGACGATATGGCAGCGCAAAAGACTTGCCTCGGAGAACAAGACGCGGCCGGATCGCAGGCGCCTGCTTACGATTGAAAGAAATAAAGAACCCACTTTTCCAAATTCAAATTAACCGCTTGACATTTTTGCGGCAAAGTTGTTTCCTGTGAGTACTGTTTCTTCCACCTCCAGCGAGGGGCCCGTTTACGATTGGCGTCCTTGCGTTGTTGAAAGGAAACTCGCTCAGACGAACAGGTATCGGGCGTGCCGGGCCACTGTATTGTTAGGCTTTAATTCTTAGAGCGTCGCCCCACATCGTCGAGCAAGTTCCTAGCAGAGCAGTTCCACACCACTTTTCCCATTCCTGCGAACTCTGAAGCGGCGTTTGCCGTGCGAGCGCCATTCGAGTTGCGTGGATTCCGGATAGGGCAGTCGTGGAACCGCTGTAAGCGCCGCCGAGGCTTCCTTTGCTCGGGACGCGGCAACTGGGTCGCAGGAGGGTTCCGTGCTTCGCTTCTGGTTTAGCCTTACGCTCGCAGGATTGCTGTTTGCCTTTGCGCTCCCTCTCTTTGCGTTCCGCCACTTTCTTGCGGGATTCGCTTCGGCGGACGCATCGGTCCTTCCCCACCTTCGCTGGCGCCGGCGGGCCGCAGATTTCGACCAGCAGAGGCTTTGGGCCCTGGATGAATTCGGATTCGAGCACGCCCTTCAAGCGTATGAGGAACTGATCGACGCACATGTTTCCACCCCAAGGATCCCGGCTCTTCGAGCCCCCCGTCCTTGGGGACCCCGGTGGAGGCCAAAATGAGCCACGTTGCGGTTGTGATTCCCGGACTGGACCGCATCGCCGGCGCCGAACAGCAGGCGATGCTGTTGGCGAAAGGGCTGCGTCGGCGCGGCTGGCGGATGACCGTGGTGGCGCTTTCCGGTTCCGGCGGTGCCGCGGCGGATGAATTGCGCAAGGCCGGCGTGGAATTCATCAGCCTGGAGATGCGCAAGGGGCTTGCGGATCCGCGGGGATGGGTTCGCTTTCATCGATGGCTTTGGCGCGAGCGGCCCGAAGTGGTGCATGCGCACCTGCCGCACGCCGCATGGCTGGTACGGTGGTCGCGCCTGGCCGCACCCGTGCCGGTGGTGATCGATACCGTGCACAACTGGTACACAGGAACGCTGGGGCGGCGGGTCGGTTGCCGCTGCAGTCGCTGGCTAGCGGACCACGTGACGGCGGTGAGCCGCGCCGCGGCCGCATCTCATCTGGCCGCCGGAATGGTGAGCGAGAACCAACTGACCGTGCTCGAGAACGGGATCGAACTGGACGCATGGCGGCCTGACGCACGGGCGCGGGGCGCGGCGCGCAGAGAGCTTGAACTAACCGATGAGTTTTTGTGGCTGGCGGTGGGCAGGCTCTGTGGGGTGAAGGACTACCCAACACTGCTGAAAGCGCTTGCGCGCGCGCCCCAGACGGCGCGGCTTCTGATTGCGGGCACGGGGCCTCTCCTAACCGAACTGGTCCAACTTGTGGCGCGGCTTGGTCTGGAGCGGCGGGTGCGCTTCCTGGGCTTCGATCCGAACGTTCAGCGCTGGATGCAGGCCGCGGATGGATTTGTTCTCTCGTCGCGCTACGAGGGGTTGCCGATGGTGTTACTCGAGGCAGGCGCTTGCGCCTTGCCCGCCGTCGCTACAGATGTTCCCGGCACCCGCGAGGCGATTGTGAACGGAGAGACGGGTTGGCTGGCGCCTGCGGGCGATGCGGACGCGTTGGCGCTAGCGATGACAAAGCTGATGCGCACACCCATTGGGGAGCGGCGCGCCATGGGTGAGCGCGCGCGGAGGATGGTGCGCGAGCGCTTCAGCCTGGAAACCGTGCTGGACCGGTGGGAGCAGCTTTACGCGGAATTGCTCGGCCGGAGGAGCGCACGGCGGCGGATTCGCCTAACTGCCCGCAAGGATTTGAGACGCCAGAGCGCCGCTTCAGCCTGAAGGCGTTCTGGCAGGGTCAAGGTGGCAGGCTGAAACTGGAAGAGTATCTGATCGATGGAGGTGAATTGAACCGCATGGCCGGCGAGAAAGCAGCACAGTTGTTCAATGTCTGCGTCACGCGCAGTGTTAGCGTTGACGCAGACTGTCCAGAGACCCTTTCGCTTGTTTAATGGGCCCCAAAGCTGCTGCGGAATCCATGTGACGCCGTAACGGAGAGAGGGTGCGCGCGCGAAGCCAGCGGACAGTAGTTGGATTCCTTCCGCGCTGAGTGACCGAAGCGTGTGTTTGTCGAAGCCGTGACGTGGGGCAACCCAGATTCTTGGGTTGAGCCCCCGGCTGCGCAGGATGTGCAGCCCCTCGTGAATCCACGCGCGCTGCGTTTCGGCGGAGACCCCGGCAAACTCGGAGCTGCCGTGTAGACCGAGCAGGCTGCGGCCACGGCTTAGACAGAGATGACGGTAGCCGTGCAGGCCAATCGTGGCCCCGGCGGATTCGAGCGCGCGCATTTGTTTCCAGAAAGCCGGGTCGGGCAGCGAGAGATCGAGTTTGGGATCGCGATTCTCGGGAACGATGGCAAGAATTGGCTGCAGACGAAACTCTTCGATCAGGAGCCGAAAGCGCCGCCAGCGCTCGCGAGAGACGGTAGGACAAAGATCGTCGAAACGGAGCAGATATTGCGCCTGGGCTGAAATCATCCGGCTGCCTCCATTGCGGCCGCTCGCGCCAGAAGCTTTCGACTCCAGTACCAAAGATAGAAAAGTGTGCTGACGGTCCAGAGCGAGGTGGCGAGCGCGATTCCAGCCACGCCAAACCACCGCATAAGCAGGAGATTCAGAACAATATCGAGGCCGAGGTTCAGGATGCCGCAGTAAAGGATCAGATCGGTGCGGCGCATGGCAACCAGAAAACGGTAATAGACGCGGCTGGTGACGAAAAACGGAATCTGGATGGCGTACATGGCAAGTACGGCGGCCACGGCGGCGGTGTCGCGCGGGCCAAACTGGCCGCGCTGAAAAGCGATCCGTACGAGCGGGCGCGCATTTGCGATGAGAGCGATCGCCACGGGAACAGAGACGAGCGCGGTGAGCCTGACCCAGGTGCGAAGGGTGTGGCCGCAACCGGCCCAGTCTCTGTAGGCGATCATGCGGGAAAAGTAGGGCACGATGGCGGTGGAAACGGCGCCGGCCAGGAGCGTGATCACCACGCTGACGAAGCGATTGGCGTAGACCAGAGCAGAGACGCTGCCCGCGGGCAGCATGGCTGCCATCGACTGATCGACGAGAAGGCCGCCCGAGGATACCACGCCGCTCAAAAGCACCGGACCGTATTGGCCGGCTACTTCGCGCGTGGCTTCGGTCATGCCATACCAGCGCAGGCGGAAGCGAAACCCGCGCGCCTCCATCATCCTGACGACGATCAGCGCGTGCAGCAGCGAGCCGGCGAGAGTGGCGTAGACCATGGCCCAGATGCCGAATCGGGCGCCGAACAGGAGCGCGCCGACAAGAACTGGAGACGGAGATCACAATGGGCGTGAGAGCGGGGAGGGCGAAGCGATCGAGAGTGTTCAGATACCGCTGTGCAGTTGGTGGCGATGCCTGTGATGAGGACGATGGGCAGAAGGCCGTAGAAGAGACGGATGGAGAGTTGCAGCTTGGCGGGCGGGAAGTGGGAAGCAATGAGCGGGAAGAAACCATGAGCCAGGAGCGCCATGACGCGCGGACGCGATGCCCAGGAGCAAACACATCCAGAGCATGGAATTGGAGAGGAGTTGCTGCGCGCGATCGTGGCCCTCCTGTTCCCTCACCCGGACCAGCGTGGGCACGAGCGCCTGATTCATCGACTCGGAGATGAGATTGACGAGCAGGCTGGGAATCAGCGCTGCTGCGAGGAATGCGTCCATGGCGTCGGAGCGGCCATAGACTGAGGCAACCGCGATTTCCTTGAAGGTGGCGACGAGCTTGACCAGGACGCCGGCGGCGCCGACCGACACAGCGGCGCGGAAGATGCTGCGATTGATGCTAAGGACTCGCTGCGGCGCGGGGATGGGAGCGAAGGTCGTCATGGTGGGCTGCGCCTCTTTTATGAGTTTGGGTGCACGGCGAGTGCTGGGGCCGGAGCGAGTGCAATACGCGGCGGCGGAGCGGAGAAGCAGGCGGTCAGAGCGTGCGAATCCTCCGCGGCGAGCCGCGCGGCAAGGACGATCAGGGCGAAAAGCAGCCATGTGGTGCGGTTCCCATCGACAGCGGCGACGAGTGATGTGAGGACCCAAACCAACAGCGCCGTAACCAGTGCCATGCGTAGTGGGCCGTGAGTTTTGATCGCGGAGCGCGCAGCCGAAGCGAGGAGGAGGGTGGCCAGAAACAAAGTGCAGAGCCCTCCGCAGACCGCGAGCGAAAGCGCGGTGTTGTGCGCCGTATCGATGGGTGACAGACGCGCGGCAGCAACGAAGGTGCCTGCGCCGGTACCGAAGACCGGCGCATGCGCGAAGGCACGCCAGCCGGCAGACCAGATATTAAACCGCTGGTTCAGATCGCCGCTCTGCAGTTGCTCGGGGATAGTGGCAAGGCGATCGAAGGTCGCGCCGGGAACGATGAACCAGAGAGCAGCCAGAAAGGGCGGCAGGGCGAAAATGCCGGCAATCACACGCCGGATATGGCCGCGCGTGAGGAGAACGGCAGAGCCGGCAAGCGCAACCAGTGCGGCCAGGAAGCCTCCGCGCGAAGCCGTGAGCAGCACGGCAACGAGGCCCACGGGCAGAAACCCCAGAGCCAGCAGACGAACCAGTTTGCTGCGTTCGCACTCCAGGAGCAGGGCCGCGAATGGAAAGCCGAGATCGAGAAAACGGGCGACGTCGTTGGGATCCTGACCGTAAGCGGCGAAGCGGAACTGGCCCGCGGCAACGGCTTCGGGTGAACGGAAGGCTGCCAGCGTGAGAGCGGCCAGCACCCACGAGCCGGCCACAAAGGCGCGCAAAAGATTGCCCAGATCGGCCGGGGTATCGGCAAACTCCCACACCAGCCAGACGATCATCATCTCCTGAAAGTAGGCGCGCATTTTTTCGAGGGTTGCGCCGGCGTCGATGGTCCAAAAATAGGAACAGCAGAACCAGAGATACAAAACAAGCGTGAGCCAGCAGAACGCGCCGGGATTGCGCAAGCGGCGGGCCTGAAAAACTGCCGGAACGGCGGCGAGAAGCACCAGCAAGCCTGCGATGCGGGCCACGTTGCCCAGCGGCTCACCGAGATCGAGCGAATACTCCCATGGAATAGCGAAGGCGAAAAGCAGTAGCAAAACCCACGCGATACGGCGCATAACAGCTCCTGCTAATACCTTGTTGAGTAGACCAGTGCAGAGTAGATGGTGACGCCGATGGTGGATTGAATGGCGGACTCCAGGGTCCGGTTCAGTAGATTCTTGGCCGCGGAATCGGGCACGTAGAGGATGTCGCGATCCTCGACGGGCTGGTCAGGGTCCTGGCCGTGCAACATGCGCTTCAGATTGAGGGCGATCATGGTGCGGCCGCCCTTCTGCTCGCGAATGAGCACGGCTTTGCCGGCGGCGGCATTTTGCGTCGGGCCCCAGGCCAGCGAGAGCGCCTGCACGACAGTGAGCCCCTGCGCCGGGTCGACAGCAAAACCTCCGGGGCGAATCACATCGCCGACCACGTAGACGAGGCCGGCACGGCTGATCTGCAAGGTGTCGCCAGGGCTTAGCTCGGGATTGTGATCGGATGTGGTGTCGGTTCCACTGGGGTCGAGCACGACCGGATGAGCCGTCTTGGGATCGCTTTGATGAAACACATTGACCAGGCGGCCGGCATTGGGCGAGAGACCGGACGCGGCTGAGATGAGGTCGAGCAGTCGATGGTGGTACGTGTAGGGATAGACACCGGGACGTGTCACTTCACCCAGAACGCTTACATCCTGGCCGGCGTAGGCGGTCACGAGCACCGAGACGAGCGGATGCAGAAGCATGCCCTTGGCCAGCAGCGCGGCCTCAACGGCGCGCGCCGCGGCCTGTTCGTCCATTCCGGAAACATTGACTTCGCCGATCATCGGCAAGGTGACTTTGCCAGCGGCGGAGACGCGTACCGCGGAACGAAATTCCGGGGTGTGGTACTCGCTGACCTCGAGAAAGTCGCCGGGGCCGATGGGCGCAGGCATGGGAGGGGAGGACTGGGCGGCAGCGAGCGGTGGCACGCCGGCAGTGCCTGGGGCGCCGGTGCTGTTCCAGACCGCTGGCGCCTCCTGGGGGTTAGGCACACTCCTTGTCTCCTTCGACTGCGGAAACGTAGCGACGCCCGTGGGCAGGCCCGAGGTGCTGGGGGTGGGTGCCTGCGCGTGGATGCAGGCTCCGGCCGCGAACAACACGAAAAGCGCCGCGGTGGTTACGGGGCGGCGGAGCGATTCGCGTAGAAGCGCGGCCCCTGCCGAAAGCCAGAGACCCACGAAAAAGGTGATGGCAAGATAAAGGGGCAGATCGGGCGCAGCCGGCTTGGCCGGTTGGCGTGCATAATCCACCACCGAGATGTTCGAGCCCTGAACGCCGGCGGCCAGACCGGCTTCCTCGGTCTTTTCGAGCACGCGCATATACACGTCGTGGCTGGCGTCGGCCTCCTGGCGCATGACGGCATATTCGGTTGCTGCCCGGTTCAGCTTCATACCTTCCTCGGTCACTTGCGCGAGGTTCTTGCGCACCAACTGCTCGCGATCCAGGGCGGTCTGCCAGTTGGTGCGGAAGCGCTCGACCAGTTTGGCGTCCTCGGCCTGTTTCTGCCGGTCCAGATCCTGCAACTGGCGGCTAATCTCGACGAAACGGGGGAAGCTGGGGCCGTGCTCGGCGCTGAGCTGGGCCTGCTCCTGCTCCAGATCGCTGCGGCGCGCGTGAATCTGCTGTAAGAGCGCAGTAGCAAAGTTGGCGTTCTCGGTCTGCAGGTGTGGATCAGAGGCGATGACCATCTCCGGATCGCCCTGGGAAGCCGCGCGATACTCGGCTTCGCTCAGAATTCGGTCGGTGGTAGCGGTAACGAGCTCGCGGCTTAGCTCATCGATCTCGAGCAGCGCCGAGCTGTGATCGGTTTCGCCGGGCTGGCCGTTGGCCAGGATCTCCGGTGTGCTCACGAGGCCGTGCTGACTTTCGAACTCGGACAGGCGCTGCTGGTCGCGGTCGACGCGAGTCTTCAAGTCACCCAGTTGGGTTCTGAGCCAGCCGGATGCCTGTGACGTGGCCTGAATCTGGGATTCGGTTTCCTGCTCCTGGTACGCGCGGATGAGCGCGTTGACCACGGAAGCCGAGAGCGCCGCGTCACGGCAGCGAAAGCGAATCTCGACCAACAGCGTGCGCGCCTTTACCTGCACGTGCAAACGCCCAAAAAATCTCTTCAGAAGCCACTCTTGGGCATCGGGCGCGGGATTGTCGGGATGAAAGCCCGGGAAGCGCAAATCAAAGTTGCCGCGGAATCCCGGCTGTTGGTAGAGCTTGAGGGCCATGATTACGCGCCAAGCGAGCTGGTCACTGCCGAGGACGCTGGCCAGTGTCTCCAGCTCCATGGACTCGGAGAGAACGGAGGCGGAGGCCAAGGATTCCTGAGACTCAAGGCTGAGCGAGGAGACCGGCGCCGTGCGCAGTTCAACGCAGGCGGTTGCTTCGTACTGATTGGGAGCGATGAGGCAATAGAGAAGGCACGCCAACAACAAGGCGCCTTCGATTACGGCGATGAAGCGGCGGCGGCGCCACAGCACGTGCCAGAGGTCACGCAGGGATGTTGAAGAAGACTGGCCCGGCTCAGTTGCGGCGCGCGGGGCGGGGCCACCTGGCAATGCGTTCTGGGCGGACAGCGAATCCGGCAAGAGCAAAACCCTCGCTCATCAGCGAACTAACGCAGAGCTATGTCCTTGCCCGTTCCAGCCGGTCCTACGGCCTGAAGCGAGTTGGTCAGCCGCAGTGTGCCGCGGCAAACGCCCGTCATGAGCCTCTCCTTCGCCCCACGCCAACGGGGGCAAAAGCGATAGCCCTGGCGTTCAGAACGAAAAGCCATTCCGAGGAAAATCCATGCCAGTCTCATACATTTGGCGCAATTCGTCAATAGCTGGCGTCACGCTTGTCATAGCACATAGGCGTCACACTCTCGCGCTTGCTGAAGTGAATCGCCTCGGTTGCTCGCATCTGAGGGAACGCGTTGGGTCTTCTATTGCAAGGACTTATACCACTCGACGGTGCGGCGCAGCCCCTCTTGGAAATCGACTTGAGGCGCATAGCCAAGCAGTTCCCGGGCCAGGCGAATGTCGGCCAGGGAGTGGCGGATATCGCCGGCGCGCGGCTCGGCATAGGCTGGTTTGCCTCGATAGCCGGTCAGGCCGCAGAGAATTTCAAAGGTTTGGTTGAGCGTGATCGCGGCTCCGGTGGCCAGGTTCATGCTCCTGCCTGAGAGCCTTTCCGCCGGCGCGGCGGCAGCCAGCAGGTTGGCTTGGACGACGTTGTCGATATAGGTAAAGTCGCGGCTTTGCCCGCCATCGCCATAGATGGTGGGCTGCTCGCCGGCCAGCATCTTGCGGCAGAAGATGGCCAGCACGCCGGAGTATTGCGAAGTTGGGTCCTGATGAGGGCCAAAAACGTTGAAGTAGCGCAGGGTGACGGTCTCAAGCCCGTAGACGCGGGTGAAGGCGCGCATGTAGTGCTCGCCGGCCAGCTTGGCCACGGCATAGGGAGTGATGGGATTGGGCAGCATCTCCTCGTGCTTGGGCAGCGTGGGCGTGTCACCATAGACCGACGAAGATCCGGCGTAGACCACGCGGCGCACGCCGGCGGCACGGGCGGCCACGAGCAGGTTGAGCGTTGCGTCGACACAGTTGAGGTTGGTGGCCGCGGGGTCGGCTACTGAGCGCGGAACCGATGCCAATGCCGCCTCGTGAAAGACAACATCGACGCCTGCGCACACTTTTGCGCAAACCGCCGGATCGGCCAAGTCGCCCTCGATGAATTCCATCGCCTCTAGCCCAACCAGGTTGGCGCGCTTGCCGGTAATAAGGCTGTCGACGCCGCGCACCGTTTCGCCACGCTTGAGCAGGGCCGCGGCTATGGAGCGGCCAATGAAGCCGGCAGCTCCGGTGACAAGATATGTAGGCAAGTTCGTACTCCTAAAAATGAACGCTACGCGGCTCGATCGCCGGCCCGCACTGGCTACAGCGGAACCAGAGTAGATGTGCCCCGAACGCACGTCAGCCACATGGCTTTTTCGTCAAGAAAAAGCCACCTTTATCACCCATCGCAATGACACGCTTACTCTGGTACCGCTCTAGGATACTATCGTCAACTGATTTTTCCGCAATCCGCTCCGTCACGCCATCGTGTATTGTGGATTGTCGCTACTATGCTCGCTTTTCTACCAACTCTGGCCGAGCCCCGGCACTTCTCGATCATGGAAGAGCTGCTGTTTGCGGCGCTGGCACTCGCGTCTGTCTACGGCTTCTGGCGAAGGTTCGGGCCCATCCTCAGCAAAATCCTGCAATCGAAAAAGGATGCGGACTTCAGCCTCTTCCCCATCGGAAGGCGCGTACGCGATTTCGTTTGGGAGGTGCTGTGCCAGGCCAAAGTGATCCGCGAGCGGCCGCTTGCCGGCGTGGCGCATGCGTTGGTCTTCTGGGCATTCTGCGCCTTTGCGCTGGTTACGTTGAACCACTGCGCGACGATTCTCGGGGCCGGCTTTCTCGATCCTGCTGGGCGTGTGGGCCGATGGTACTTCGATTTTGCCGCCGTCTTCGCCGCGGCTTGCGCGGCGGGCATCTTTGGCCTGTTTATCCGGCGATTCCTGGTGCGGCCAAAGTGGCTGGGCGAGATTTCCTGGCAGTCCGGCCTGATTGCGCTCTTGATCTTTGCGCTGATGGTGACGTATCTGGCGGCGTTTTTTGTGCAAGGCGGGAGCGGTGCGGGTAGGGCGCTGTGGTGGGCGCACACGCTCACGCTGCTGGCTTTTCTGCCGCTCATTCCGCACACCAAGCATCTGCACCTGGTGTTAAGCCCGTTCACGGTCTTTCTTGTCGCGCGGCGAATTCAGCCCGGATTCCTCCGCTCAGCGGCGATGAGGATTTCGGGCTCGTTGCCGGCAAGGATCTGACGCGGCTTGTCAGCCTGCAGGCGTACTCGTGCGTGGAGTGCGGGCGCTGCATGGAGCATTGCCCGGCAAACAATACCGGCAAGCTGCTGAACCCGAAAGAAATTGTTCTGGGCCTGCGCGGGTACTTGAACGAATACGGCCCAGCGTCAGATGAGCCGCTGCTGGGCAAGTACAACGCGCAGGAGGCCGCGTTTCAGTGCACGACCTGCGGGGCGTGCGAGTTCCAGTGCCCGGTGGGCATTGAGCACGTGCCGATCATTGTCGGCCTGCGGCGCGGCGCGGTGAACACGGGCGCGTGGGAAGACGATCACGGAGCGAAGCTCTTCCTGGCTCTGGAGCGCGGCAGCAATGCGCTGGGAATCAGCGCGGCCGAGCGCGACAAATTTGTTGAGAAAAACGCCCTGCCCATCTTCGACGGGACACAGGAATACTGTCTATGGCTCGGCTGCATGGGCGGCTACGATCCCAAGGGACGCGAGATCGTGCTGGCGCTGGTGCGGGTGATGCAGTACCTGGGCGCGAGCTTTGGCGTGCTGCGCAAGGAGAAATGTACGGGCGACCCGGTGCGCCGGCTGGGCAACGATCTGGTCTTTCAGCAACTGGCCGAGGCCAACCTCGAAGCGCTGAAGCAGAACAAGGTGAAGAAGATTGTGTCGATCTGTCCGCATTGCGTGCGCACGATTCAGGAAGACTGGAAGGCGTACGGCACGCCGCCTGAGGTGGAACATCACAGCGAGTTTCTGGCGCGGTTTGCATCGCAACTGCCCTCCGTCCAAAGCCAGGAGAAAATCGTCTTCCACGATCCGTGCTATCTGGGCCGGTATCGCGGCGTTTACGAGGAGCCGCGGAGAGTTGCGGCGCTGGCTGGTGAGCTGGTGGAAGCGCCGCGCTCGCGGGAGCGCAGTTTTTGCTGCGGAGCGGGCGGCGGGCTGGCTTTTCTGGGCGAGGAGACGGGCGAGCGCGTGAGCCATGTGCGTGCGGCTGAATTGGCTGCAACTGGCGCCCAGACAGTCGCCGCGGCCTGCCCCTTCTGCAATACCATGTTTCGGGATGCACTGGCCGACAGAGGCGAGGGCGCGCCGGAACTCATGGATATTGCGCAGTTGGCCGCGCGGGGATTGCCGGAGTGACTAGCAGGCTATATCTAGTCGCAGGATGAAATGAGGCATGAGATATGAAGATCGTTGTTGCCATCAAGCAAGTGCCCGACCGCGATGCGCCGGTGCGCATCGCCGCAACGGCAAATGGATAGACGAATCGCGATCTGCAGTTCGCGATGAACGAGCCCGACGCCTATGCGCTGGAAGAGGCGCTGCAGCTCAAGGAGAAGCACGGCGGCGAGGTGATCGTGGTCAGCGCGGGGCCGGAGCGCGTGGGCACGACCATCCGCGAGGCGCTGGCCAAGGGCGCGGACCGGGCGATCCATATCGTCTGCGACGATTTAGGCAAGCGCGATGGGCTGGGCGTGGCGCGGCTGCTGGCCGCCGCCATCAAGCCGGAGAATCCCGACCTGGTGCTGACCGGCTTGCAGTCGGAAGACCTGGGATTGGGCCAGACCGGCGTGATTGTGGCCGAGTTGCTCGGCCTGCCCCACGCCACGCTGATTCTTCACGTGGAAAAGACCGATTCCGGCCTCAAGGTGAAGCGCGAGCTCGAAGAGGGATGGTTCCAGTCGATCGAAATGCCCACGCCCGCGGTGCTGACCATGCAATCCGGCGGCAACAAGCTGCGCTACGCCACGCTGATGGGCATCAAGCGCGCCAAGACAAAAGAGACGCGACAGGTGGCCGCGGGCGATCTCGGCGCCGATGCCGCGCCGGTTGTGGTGCTGGAGCAGATCAGATTGCCGCGAAAACAGAAATCCACGCAGATTTTGCCCGGCTCGCCCAAAGAAGCCGCGGCGGCGCTGGTGGAGAAGCTGAAGACGGAGGCGCGGGTACTATGAATATTTTTCTGGTTTTGGAGGAGAGCGGCGGGCACATCAAGAGGGTGAGTTGGGAGGCAGCTGGCGGCTGCGCTGCGGCTTGGGCCTGCGGGAAAGCGTGACTGCCGTAGTAATCGGCGCGCAAACCGAGGCGCTGGCCGCCGAAGCTGCTGCGAAAGGCGTGGGCAAAGTGGTGCGCGTGGAGCATCCGCTGCTCGCGCAGTACACGGCGGATGGGTTTTCCCTCGCCTTGCAGCAACTTTTCGAGAGCGAGAGCCCGACGCACGTCGTTTTCCCGCATACTTACCAGGTGCGCGACTACGCGCCGGCGCTGGCTTGCCGCATGGGTCAGGTGCTGATCGGCGATGTGGCCGGTATCGAAGACGGGCCTGTGTTCACACGGCAATTGATGCAAGGGCGGCTGAACGGGAGCTACCGGCACACGGGCAGCGGGCCGTGCATTTGTCTCCGTGCAGGCTGGGGCGTTTCGAGCCGTGGATTCGGACGCGAGCGCGCCACCGGCCGCGATCACAACGTTTACGCCAACGCTCGATGCAGCGCAGATTCGCACCAAACCCGGCGAACCCTTCCGCGACTCGGCGCAGACCGTCGACCTGGGCTCGGCGCAGCGGATTGTGAGCGTGGGCCGAGGCATCAAGGAAGCGGACAACATTCCGCTCGTGCAGGAGCTTGCTGCGGCGCTGGGCGCGGAGCTGGCCGCCTCGCGGCCCATCTGCGACAACGGATGGCTGCCTATGGAGCGGCAGGTGGGCAGTTCCGGCCAGACCGTTGCGCCCAAACTCTACCTCGCGGTCGGCATTTCGGGAGCGATTCAGCACCTGGTGGGGATGAAAGGCTCGCAGTGCATCGTGGCCATCAACAAAGATCCCGACGCGCCCATCTTCGAAGTGGCCGATTACGGGATTGTCGGCGATCTGTTTGAGGTGGTCCCGGCGCTGACGGAGGCGGTGAAGGCGGCGAAGCAAGAAGTTACCAGCGCACGTCCTATATAGCGCAACGCACGATGCGCTATCATTCCTTGTTTGCCGTGAGTCGGCATATGAACGGAGGGAAATGCAATGTATCTTCCCGAGACGTATTTGGCCGCACTGTTTCTTATGATCCTGACCATGCTCTGCTGGGGGTCGTGGCCTAACACCCTCAAGCTGTGCCCACGGTATCGCTTTCAGCTTCTCTATTGGGATTGGGCCATCGGCATGGCGGTGGGCGCGATCTTCTGGGGACTGACGGCCGGCAGCATGGGCCATGCGGGGCTGCCGCTGGTGAGCGACGTGGCGCGGATGGGGCTGGGTCCGATGCTCTATGCATTTTGCGGGGGCGTGGTCTTCAATGTGGCCAACTTGCTGCTCGTCGCAGCGATCGATGTGGCAGGGCTCGCGGTGGCGTTTCCGGTGGGGATCGGGCTGGCGCTGGTGATTGGCGCGGTCTCCAACTACGTGATCAGCCCGGCAGCCAATCCGCTGCTGCTGTTTGGTGGAGTGGCGCTGGTGGTGGTGGCCATCGTTCTGGACGCAGCGGCTTACCGCAAGCGCGAGGCCGCGGCTACAGCAACCACCACGCGGGGCATCCTCTTCAGCTTGGTGGCGGGGGTGCTGATGGGCTGCTTTTATCCGCTTGTGACGCAGGCGCTCAAGGGAACGTCCGGGCACGCCCGCGCCAGGTCCCTACGCGGTTGCGCTCTTTTTCGTGCTGGGAATGGGTATCTGCTGCGTGCCGGCAAACCTGCTGCTGATGAGAAAGCCGCTGGACGGAAAGCCCCCTGTAGACGGCGGCGATTATTGGCGCGCGCCGCTGGGCTGGCATCTGGCAGGAACACTGGGCGGCGTGATCTGGTGCACGGGCGGCGTGGCGAGTTTTGTTGCCTCGGCAGCGCATGTGTCGGTGGGACCTGCGGTTTCCTATAGCATTGGCCAGGGCGCTACCATGATTTCCGCATGCTGGGGCGTGTTTGTGTGGCATGAGTTTGCAGGCGCTCCGCGCCAGGCCAAGCTGTTCCTGGTGCTGATGTTCGTGTTTTTCCTGGCAGGGCTGGGAGCGGTGGCACTGGCTCCGCTGTATTGAGGACGGATTGAGTTCGTGCTTTCCTACCGTTTCTGTCTGCCGCTTCGAACAGCGGCGAACAGATAGGATGGGGCAACCTGCCATTCGAGGTTTGGCGCATGAATGACACACGCAAGCCGATCGTGGTTGTCGGCAGCGTCACCATGGATCTGGTGACGCGAACGCCGCTGATTCCAGCGATCGGGCAAACGTTGATCGGAACGAGTTTCGAGACCACGCCCGGCGGCAAAGGCGCTAACCAGGCGGTGGCGGCGGCGCGGCTAGGGTATCGCACTGCGATGGTGGCCAAGGTGGGCGACGACGCCTACGGGACCGCGCTGCTCGAAAACCTGAAACGGGCGGGGGTTGATACGGCTGCGATGACGCAGACCACGGGCTCCTCGGGACTGGCGCCGATGTTTGTGGCCGAAGACGGCCTGAATGCGATCGTGGTGGTTCCGGGCGCCAACGGAAAGATGGATCGCGCGGCAGTTGACAGCCATGCGGAGCTGATTCGCTCGGCGGGCATGGCGTTATGCCAGCTTGAAATTCCCATGGATACGCTGGATTACACGCTCGAGTTCTGCGCCAAAGCGGGCGTGCCGGTGATGCTCGATCCCGCGCCGGCCGCGGCATTGCCTGCAGCGGCGTGGAAGCAGGTGGCGTGGTTTACGCCCAACGAGACGGAGGCGGCGTTTTACGTTGGGGATTCGCCGAGCGTCGAGGACACTGCGAATCGCCTGCTGGCCAAGGGGCTGCGCGGCGTGGTGCTGAAGCGCGGCGGCGATGGCGCTTATGTGGCTGTTGCAGGCGGCAAGGCGGCATGGGCAAAGCCGTTCAAGGTGGAGGCCATCGATACCGTGGGGGCGGGCGACTGCTTCAACGGCGCCTTTGCCACGGCACTATTAGAAGGGAAAGACCCGTTTGCGGCGGCGCGGTTTGCCAATGCGGCATCTGCTATCAGCGTTACCCGCAAGGGAGCGCAGGCGTCGATGCCGTGGCGCGCCGAGGTGGACAAGTTTCTGGCAGAACACGCGTGACCTGCAGGTTTCGTGCCTTCGATTTTGCCTCGAACCATTCGCCTCAATCAACAATTGGAATCTCGCCTCGCGCTTATCGAAATTCCGTGCACTTATAGTCAAGATCTTACGCACTGTTGCATAAAAATAAACATCGTTCGTCCTGTACAATCCTTCACAAGAACATTCCCGCGAAGTCAGAAAGAAGGAACGTATTAGATGCCCGGACGTGACAAGGAACAACTGATATCACCGACACAGACCAGACGGGAGATGCTGGTACGAACTGGCGTAGGCGCTGGGGCTATCGGGCGCGGCTCCGTACTTGGCGCAACCCGCCTTGCTGCTCAAGGACCCTCTGCCCGAAAAGGAAAACCAAGGACTTATGTGCTGGTCCACGGCGCCTGGTCTGGCGGGTGGGTTTGGAATGCAAAAGGCGTAGCAGCTGCGCTGCGCGCTAAGGGGCACACGGTAACGACACCGACTTTGACCGGGCTCGGAGAACGCAAGGATAACGCCGCGGCTGGCTATGATCTTGAGACTCACGTGCAGAACATCGTTGACCACATCGAGATGGAAAATCTGAAGGATATTCATCTGGTGGGTTGGAGCTATGGGGGCGTAGTTGTAACTGGCGCTCTGGCGCGGATCACGGCGCGCGTGAAGTCCGTGATTTATTTGGACGCGTTCGTCCCCGACGATGGCCAAAGCCTGTTTGACTATGTGGAGCCGGCGGCTCGCCCGAGCTTGCAGAGCTCCAAGGCCGCCAACAAGCTTGTGCCGCCCATTCCCCTGTCTGTCATTGGCATTAAGGACCAGGCCGTGATTGAGTACGTTCAAGCGCGTCTGGTGGATCAGGCCTGGCAGACATTCTTCCAGCCGGTCAAGGCGCTTAAAGTACGCCCCAACATTCCTCACACATATATTCGCTGCACCGATTTCGTTAACCCTTCGTTTGACGCATTCCTGGAGAAGTTTAGAAAAGATCCACTCTTCACAACCTATGTGCTTAAGACCAGCCATCTTGCAATGATGACCGCTCCTAAGGAGACGATCGAACTCTTAGCCAAGGCCAAGTAGCCACAGACGATAAGCGCGGGCGCATAGCCCACCAGCCCCTGCAGCTCTTTGGGATGGATTGAGGCAATCGTAAGTGTCCGATGCTCCCAGCTAAAGCAAAACCGGGGTAGGTGTATCCCAGAGGCATGGCTGCCAAGTCGCCGCGACCAGGAGGGAGCGGCGGCCTTGATCAATCCCATACAGGACACAGTACCCCTGATGTTGCCGTAGCACGGCAAGCTGATGATGATAGCGCCAGGATACGACCGTTCGGGCGGGGGTGGGATTTGGCTGTGTCGTGGATGCACAGTGACCCAAAAAAACGCGCAGAATGCTGCAATCGCAGAAGCAAACGCGGCCACCAATCACTGGAGCGCGAAGGCAATCGTAGGCCGACACTTCTACTGGGACCGTCGGAAATAATCTTCGCGCTTACGCTACCAGCGCCATTTCGCGGATGGTTTCCTTGCGCACTGTCAGCCGCTCGATCAGGGCCGTGCGCACTTCGTAACCGCGCCCGGGTGTGTCGGGAATGGCGATCTCGCCTTCCGGTGAGACAGTAACTTCCGGCTCGATGATGTCGGCAGCCCAATAACGCGCCGATGCCGAAACATCGCCGGGCAAGGTAAAACCTTCGAGGGTTGAGAGTGCGATGTTGTGCGAGCGCCCGACGCCGGACTCCAGCATTCCGCCGCACCAGACGGGAATTCTGCGTTCGAGCGCTGCATTGTGCACGGCGATAGCCTCGGAAAAGCCGCCCACGCGGCCCAGTTTGACGTTGATGATCTTGCACGACTCCATCTCGATGGCCGCCAGCGCATCGCGCCGGTTGAGGATGGATTCGTCGAGACAGATGGGCGTTTCAAGCCGCCTCTGCAGCGCGGAGTGGAAGTAGAAATCGTCGTGCCACAGGGGCTGCTCGATCATGAGCAGGTCGAAAGCGTCAAACGATACCAGATGGTCTTCGTCGCGCAGGCGATAGGCCGAGTTGGCGTCGCAACTGAGCATGATGCCGGGCCAGCGGTGGCGCACCCGCTCAAAAACCTCCACATCCCAGCCGGGCTTGCACTTGAGCTTGATGCGTTGGTAGCCGGCGGCTAACTCGCGCTCAATGATCGAAAGCAATTCCGGGATCGAGGACTGGATGCCAAGGGAGACGCCGCAGGGGATGCTGTCGCGAACGCCGCCGAGCAAGCAGGAGAGGGAGATGCCTTCGCGCTGCGCCTCAAGATCCCAGATGGCATTTTCGAGAGCAGCTTTTGCCATGCGATTGCCGCGCACCTGGCGGAAGATGCGCGGGCAGTCTCCGCCATGTTCAGGAAACTCGGCAGCCAGCATCGGACCTAACTCACGGACGAGAACCTGCCAGGCGGTATCGGTCGATTCGCTGGAGAAAACCGGGCGCTCGCCTGCGGTGCATTCGCCCCAGCCGGTCAGCCCTTCGGATTGAATCTCGGCCAGCAGAATTCTCCGGTTGCGGGTAACGCCAAAGCTGGTTTCAAACGGGCGCACCAGCGGCATGTGCAGTTCACGCAGAATAATGGCATCAATTCTCATTGTTTCCTCGTCTCATTTTTTGTTCCTTCGGATCGAGCTTCCAACTCCGTCTGGATGGGGAAACCCAGTTCGAAGACTCCATTTCCTTCCGCATCCCGGGAGAAACCAAGTACGGCCAATCCCCGGGAAAATGCCTGTTGAAACTTCTGTCGATTCTCTAACTGAACGGCGAGAGCGCGTTCCCGGTCTGCTTTCGCTGGCTTTCCACTGTTCGATGGAAGCCGGAACCAGGATCCGTTCCTCGATAACGTGCTTGGCTATCGTGCGGCCATCAAAACTGGCCTGTACCCTTGGGGAATCCAGCTCCCACTCCGCCAAAAGACGGTCGGTTGGGAGCCCACCCTGCAGTCGAGATGAGGATACACCATAGAAATCCACAAGATATGCACGAGAGATGGCGCCCAGCCTGTGGATATTGAAAAAAGCGTTCTTGATCTCCAGCGGATCGAAGGTCCACTCCATGTGCCGAATGCCGCGGGAGAGCGCCTCACGCCGTTGTTCCCATTTGAGTTGCGCGCCAAGGCCGCGATTGCGGTGGGAGGGGCGGACCGCCAGCATGTGGGAGTGGAGGTAAGGGCGCGGACCTTTCTGGGCTTTCCTTGATTCCAGGCAAAGACATGGCGAAACCGACCAGGGTTTCCTTGGGCGCCTTGTGCTCCCTGTGCGCCGCGTTCCCTGTTCGAAGGCGCCGATCACCTGGCCGCCGATTTTTTGCGCGAGCAGAAAGGTTTTGCGGGGAATGACATCGCTCTCGTCGTAGCCCCAGGTCTCGATCTGGAGCTCGACGCAGGCCTCCATCTCGTCGAATCCCGCACATGCGCGAATCTGGATCATGGCTGCGCCTGCGATGATGTGTTTCGTGCGCGGAGTCGAGGGCGGATGCCTCATCGGTTGCGAGTGTCTTCTTGGCCTGCGCCCAAAGCGCCTCCAGCTCATCCGGAGAAAGTTCTTCGAGCGGCCGCGGGGCGGTCCGCTCCATTTCACTGAAGCGGCGGCGGAAGCGCAGATTGCATTTGCGCAACGCCATCTCCGCATCCACGCCCAGATGACGGCCCAGGTTGACGACGGTAAACAGCAGATCGCCCAGCTCTGCCTCGACCGCCGGCTTGCGAGCCGGATCACCTGAAGCGGCTTCGGCCTCCAGTTCCGCTGTCTCCTCTGCCATCTTCGGCAACAGTTCGCGCCAACTCGGCCAATCGAAGCCGGATTTCTGCGCCTTGGCGCCGAGCTTGGCTGCTTCAGCCAGCGCGGGCATCGCGCGGTGCACACTGTCGAGCCGCGAGGTTGGCTGATTCCCTTCCCTGATTCCCTGAGAATCCCCGGCGGACGTGGCGGGCGCATGTTTTTCGGCGGCTTTGATCTGCTCCCAGTTGCGCAGAACGGCCGCAGCCGAGCCCTCGACTTCGGCGTTCACATCCGCCTTGTTTCCGGCCGCGCGCGATGCCTCATCGCCAAAGACGTGGGGATGCCGGCGCACCAGCTTGCGGTTCAGGTGGTCGAGCACATCGGCGATGGTGAAATGGCCCTCGTTGGCCGCCATCTCCGCGTAGAAGAGCACTTGCAGGAGCAGGTCGCCGAGCTCCTCGGCCAGGTGGGAAAAGTCGCTCCGCTCGATGGCGTCGAAGACCTCGTAGACCTCTTCCAGCGTGTATTTGCGGATGGAATCGAAGGACTGCTCGCGATCCCAGGGGCAGCCGCCGGGAGCGCGCAGGCGGGCCATGATGGCCACCGACTGCTCAAACAACGCTGCCGCCCGCGCCGGATCGGTGGTGGTTTGCGGCGTGGGATCTTTCGCACTGGAGCTTGCTCGGGGAAGATCCATGCACCTCCAGTTTACCTTGCAGAGAACTGCGGCGCCGGCGCACAGGGCTCGTGGGGACCTGCGCCAAATCCACATGATGGGATTCAATGCTGATGACGTATACTCACGCTGCCGTGATTTGCATCTATGGAACAGTATTAGCAGGACTTCTCGGGCTGCTTTCGGGCAGCTTTTTGAATGTTTGCGCGACCCGCTGGCCCGAGGACGAGAGCGTGATCAAGCCGCGTTCGCACTGCCGCAGTTGCAATCGGACGCTTTCATGGTGGGAAAACGTACCACTGGCAAGTTGGCTGGCGCTGCGCGGCCGTTGCCGGAGCTGCGGGGCGTGGATTGGATGGCGGTATCCGTTGGTGGAGTTGGCCGTTGGAGTCCTTTGGGCGCTTATCGCGTCGCAGTTCTTCAGCGTATACCCCGTCCCAGACTTTTCTAATGTTGCCTATGCCGTTGACCTGGCGAACGGCATCGCGCAGTTGATTTTCTTGTGGCTGCTGGTGGCATTGGCGGTCTTCGATGTCGAGAATCTCTGGTTGCCCGATCGGCTCATCTTTCCTGGCATCTGCTTGGGTCTTGTAATAGGCGTGACGCGTGCAACTCTGTCAACGTTCATGGCAAATGGTGGCGACTTTGGGGTGTGGAAAAATACTGCTTCCCACGCAGCTGTCGATTGGTTTGTCGGCACAGTGTTCGCCGCAGGAGTCCTTCTGGCGATCCGCTGGCTATATCAGATGATCCGCGATCAGGAGGGCATTGGCTTTGGCGATGCGAAGTTGATGGCGATGCTGGGCGGATGGTTCTGTGCCATCAGACTGTGGTTGCTCGCCTTGGGGATTGGCATTGTTTTCGGCGCCTTGGTTGCGTTGCTTCTGCTTGGGCTCCCAGCGGTGCGCGCCAGTAGAGAGAGTTGGAAGTTGAAGAAGCTGCCCTTCGGGGCCTTCATTTGCCTAGGCGGAATCATCACCGCTCTCTGGGGCCAATCCATCATCGATGTTTATAGGAGCTGGGCTGGGTTTTGACACTGCTTCCCAATCGATGCTTCGATGTCTCACGCGCTTTTTGGCGTTTCTCCTGCGAAAAACAGCACGGAGAGTAAAGCCAGAGGTTGCCTAATGCGTAGCCGGTGCAGCAGGCTGCGCGGAGGAAGACGCCTTCGCATTGGCGATCTCCGGCTCCTTCAAAACTTTACGGGCTTCTTTGGCATGGTGGCTGTCGGGGTCGTACTGCGTCACCTTCATGTAGTTCGCTCGGGCGCCGGCAAAGTCACCCAAGTGACGTTCGCTCTCCGCCAGCCCCCAATACACATCGGGATTGTCGGGATCGAGAACAAGTGCGGATTCAAACCGGGAGAGCGCTGCCTTCCAATCCTTGTTTTCGAGATAATAGCTGCCGACGTTCTCATCCTCAGCCGCAGTTTCATGGTGTTCGGGTACAATCCGCGACCCTTTTCTGTTGTGCTTTCCCGGTTGCGTGTCGTCGTCCGGACCCGGAAGAAGGCTGTCCATCCCGGCAAGGCTGGAACTCGAGCTCTGCTCCTGCTCCTCTGCGGCCTGTCCCGCATCTTCCGGACTGCGGACGGGATCGAGGTCTTCGGAGGGGACAGGCATGCGGCTGCCAGCTTCACCATTCTCTCCTGACGGCAGATCGGGCACATTCCCCGGCCTGATTACCGGAACCGTGCTTTCGTCTTCAGGGAACGGATTCGCGTTGGACTGCTTCTGGACGCGGGAAGGTTGTTGGGCGCTTGCAGGCGGGTTCTCGCCAGCGCCGGGGGCATTGTTTGCCGGCTGAGTCTGCGCGCGCAGACGCGGAGCTGCTGCCAGAAGGCAGGCCAGACCCAGCGCTATTCCCCACACTGGCTTCATCGCCAACTCCCTCGCCCGCCAAAGACAGATCGGACGCGAATAGAACGCGGACCCGACGCGCATCCGCACCCAATGAAAGCATCGCACATCTGCGGGAGGATTTTCATCTTCGTCTCGCGATCCATTGTCATGCATCGACCTGTCCCATTAGACTCCGGCGGCGCTTCAATGGTCATCGGCGTGCGCGCGCAGGCAACACATCCAGACCAATGCAGCGTCATTTTTGCAAGGAGCGGGGAATCCGAGCGGATCAGCTGCCCTTTTCCGCCCGCCACACGGCCGCCCCGGAACGATAGAATCCCTTTAGGCTGTTTCCACTCCGCACCACCCAGGGAGCGTCGATCGCATGGGTTATCAGGTTCTGGCCAGGAAATATCGTCCGCAGCGCTTTGCCGACGTGGCCGGCCAGGACCACGTGACGCGTACCCTGCTGAACGCGCTTGAGCAAAACCGCATCGCGCACGGTTACATCTTCTCCGGGCATCGCGGTATCGGTAAAACAACCATTGCGCGCATTCTCGCCATGGCGCTCAACTGCCGTACCGCAGGTTGGCAGCGCGCAGCGGCCCAGCCGCGAGCCCTGCGGCGTTTGCGAGGCCTGCACGGAGATCCGGCAGGGCAACGCAGTGGACGTGATCGAGATTGATGCGGCCACCAATCGCGGCATCGACGAGATTCGCGAGTTGCGCGACGCGGCGCGCTACTCGCCGGCGCGGGACCGGTACAAGGTCTACATTCTCGACGAGGCGCACCAGATTACCGAGGCGGCCTTCAATGCGCTGCTGAAGACGCTGGAGGAGCCTCCGGCGCACGTCATCTTCATGATGGCGACGACCGAGCCCGAGAATATTCCCCAGACCATCCGCTCGCGCTGCCAGCACTTCAGTTTTCACGCCGTCAAGTTTGACGACATTCTGGCGCAGTTGAAGATGATCGCGGCAGAGGAGCAGGTTACGGCCGAAGAGGACGCGCTGGCGCTCCTGGCCGAGGCCGGCGACGGATCGATGCGCGACGCGCTCTCGATCATGGACCAGGCCATTGCCTCGGCGCCGGTGGAAGCGGGCCGTCCCGTGCTCTCCGCGGCGCAAATCCGCGAGCTGATGGGGTCGGTGCCCAACGCGGTCTTCGAGCGGCTGATGGAGGCCGTGGCCGCGGGCCAGAGCGCTGTGCTGATGGAGCAATTGAATGTGCTGGTGAACTCCGGGCACAGCCCGCATGCGCTGGCGCGGCAGATGGTTCGCTATCTGCGCAACGCGCTGATGGCGAAGCTGGGCGGCGAGCAGACTGAGCTGCTCCAAATCTCCGCCGATGAGCGGGCCCGCGCTGCGCGCACCGCGCTTTTGTTCACCGAGGAAGAGCTGACGCGCAATCTGCAAATTGTGCTGCGCACCTTTGACGACCTGAACTACCGCCAGGAGCAGCGATTCCACCTGGAGTTGGGGCTGCTCAAGCTGATTCATGCGCAGCGGCTGCTGCCCATTGAGGAGTTGCTGAGCGGCGTGGCGAGCGGCGCGATTCGTGGCGCGGCCCCGGCCAGCGCCCCGCGCGCAGGCGTGCGAGCGCTTTCGCGGCCTGGAGAGTCGGCTGCGCCTGCGGCAGCGCCTGCGGGGCGCGAGACGGCCGGCTGGAGTGCTTCGCCGGGCGCGAAGCAAAATCCAGCGTTCGGCCAGGCTGCGGGGATCGAGGCTTCGAGCGCGACCCATGCGCCTGTGAGCGGGAGCAGCGATGCGTGAAGCCGGGCCCTTCCCTGCCGTGGCAAGCCAGGCAGCCGGCTACGCCTCGTCCGCAACGCTCACTGAGGGCGCGCTGGCCAAAGCGCCTGAACCGGCCGCAGCCGCGTGGCGATGGGTTAAGCATTGAGCACGTGCGCGAGGCCATCGTGGCCGCGCTGGCGACCGCCGGGCACAGCTCCGCAGCGCAACTGCTGGGCGCGGGCGAGTGGACGCTCGACGGCGCAAGCGTGCGCGTTGCCGTGCCGGGCATGGGCAAGAAGATGCTCAGCTTGACGGTGAATGCCGCGGCCGAGAAGATCATCCGGCAGGAACTGCAACGGCTGGGCGCGCCCGCGCGTTTCCTGGTGGCTACCGGCGCTGGAACCGTCCCCGCCGTGGTCGCGCCGCCCGTTGTGCCTGCCGGCAGCGTGCAGGAGGCGGCGCTCGCGCATCCGCTGGTCAAGCGCGCGCAGGAGATCTTCAAAGCCGAGGTCCGCAGCGTGGTCGATCTGCGCCAGAAGTAGACAGCCGTTTGAGGAGAAGAAAGCAGCATGATCAATCCGCTCAAAATTTCCGAGATGCTTTCGCAGGCCGGCCAGATGCAGGAGGAGGTGCAGCGCAAGCTGGGCGAGACGGTGGTGGAGGCGACAAGCGGCGGCGGCGCCGTGACCGCAACCATGAACGGCAAAAAGGAACTTCTCAAGCTGCACATCGATCCCTCGGCGGTGCTCAGCCTGAGCGGCGGCCAGCCGGATGTGGAGATGCTCCAGGATTTGATTGTGGGCGCAGTCAACGAGGCCGGCCGCAAAGCCGATGAGGCGATCAAAGCGAGCGTGCAGGGGATGCTGGGCGGGTTGAAGATTCCGGGGATGAGCTAGCGATTACTGCGCGGCCAGGCGCCCGCCGCTGCGGGCATGGAGGCAAGAAAATTGTCACGCTATGCCGAGCCGATGGCCCGGCTCATCGAGGAACTGAAGAAGCTGCCCGGCGTGGGCACCAAGAGCGCGCAGCGCTACGCCTTCCATCTTTTGCGCTCGAGCGACGAGGATGCCGCCGCGCTGGCTGAGGCGGTGCGCGGACTCAAGGCCAGCCTGCGCCTCTGCTCGATTTGCAATAACGTGACCGACATCGATCCCTGCGCCTATTGCGCCAGCCCCACGCGCAACCAGCGCCTGGTGTGCGTGGTGGAGGAGCCCACCAACATCGACACGGTGGAGCGGGCAAGAGGGTCGCAGGGCAGCTACCAGGGCGTGTACCACGTGCTGCACGGCACGCTTTCGCCGCTGCATGGCGTGGGGCCGGACCAGTTGCGCGCTGCCACGCTGGTAAGCCGCGTGGAGCGGGGCGAGGTGGACGAGGTGATTCTGGCCACCAGCCCAACCCTTGAAGGCGAGGCCACGGCCGATTGGCTGGCCGGCGCGCTGCGCGGATTTCCGGTGCGGATTACCCGCATTGCCACCGGCGTGCCAGCCGGCAGCGACATCGAATACGCCGATGAGGTGACGATGGCGCGGGCGATCGAGGGGCGCAGAGATATGTAGGTAGAGCAAGCGAGCCAGCCAGCGAATCAGCTCGAATGTTACGCGATGAATGCTCGCGGCCTCCCTGATGGAACTCCTTTGGGTTTCCTCATCAAAAAGAAAAGCGGGAGGGCCGGTTAGCCCATCCCGCAGTGCTCATGGCTTGGGGAGCCGCTGTGTGAAACCTATTTCGAAATTTGGTCGAGGGCCAGGTTCAGCTCAAGCACGTTGACGCGCGGTTCGCCCAAAAATCCTAACTGGCGCGGCGTTGTGTGCTGGTCGATGAGCTTGCGAACCGCTTCCTCCGTGAGCCCTGGGCGCGCCTTGGCCACGCGCGGCGCCTGGTAGTAGGCGTTGTCCGGGGTGATGTCGGGGTCGAGACCGGAGCCGGAGGTGGTCACCATGTCGATGGGGACGGGCTTGCCGGGGTTTTGCGCGGCGAGCTTGTCGATATCGCCCTGGATCCGCGTAACCAGCGTCTTGTTCGATTGCGCAAGATTCGAGCCGCCGGAAGCGGTAGCGTCATAGCCGTTGCCCGCGGCCGAGGGCCGGGGATGGAAGTAGCGATCGGAGGTAAAGCTCTGCGCGAGCAGCTCGGAGCCAATCACCTGGCCGTTGCGCAGAATGAGGCTACCGGCGGCCTGGTGCGGAAACAGCAAACCGGCGAGTCCGGTCAACAGCAGCGGATAGCCCAGGCCAAACAGGACCGCCGTCACGAGCGTAAAGCGAACGGCTGTACCCCAAACGGAGTGCACGACCGGCGCCTCCTGCACATGAGCGGCTAGCCGCTCCACGTGAGCTGCAGAATCTTCGTGAATTGAAACCGAATGCACGTTCTTGTCTCCTTTGTCCGCCGCGGCGGACTTACGCCATGTGCAGCGCCACCAGACACAGGTCGATGGCCTT
This sequence comes from uncultured Acidobacteriaceae bacterium, assembly GCA_963799445.1. GTDB lineage: Bacteria > Acidobacteriota > Terriglobia > Terriglobales > Acidobacteriaceae > Telmatobacter. The sequence continues at coordinate 32,868 of CAWCXX010000048.1, forward strand.
GATGCCGATAAACGGGATGATGATGCCGCCGACGCCGTAGATGAGCAGGTTGTTGCGCAGCAGGATGTCGGCCGCCTTGGGTTCGTATTTGACGCCCTTCAACGCCAGCGGAATGAGCGCCACGATAATGACCGCGTTGAAAATCACAGCCGACAGAATGGCCGACTGCGGCGAGTGCAGGAACATGATGTTGAGCACGCCCAGCACCGGGAAAACGCCCATGAACATGGCGGGGATGATGGCGAAGTACTTGGCCACGTCGTTGGCGATGGAAAATGTGGTCAGCGCGCCGCGGGTCATGAGCAGTTGCTTGCCGATCTCGACGATTTCAATCAGCTTCGTCGGATTCGAGTCCAGGTCCACCATGTTGCCGGCTTCCTTTGCGGCCTGCGTGCCGGAGTTCATGGCCACGCCCACATCGGCCTGCGCCAGCGCGGGCGCATCGTTGGTGCCGTCGCCGGTCATGGCCACCAGCTTGCCTTTGCCTTGCTCGCGCTTGATCAGGTCCATCTTGTCTTTCGGCTTGGCTTCGGCCAAAAAGTCGTCGACTCCGGCCTCGCGCGCAATCACCGCGGCGGTGAGCGGATTGTCGCCGGTGATCATGATGGTGCGAATGCCCATGGCGCGCAGCCGCGCCAGGCGATCCTTCAGGCCGCCCTTCACGATGTCCTTGAGATAAATCACTCCCAACGCCGATGAGTTTTCCGCCACCACCAGAGGCGTGCCGCCGTTGCGCGCGATCTGCTCGACGTTGTCGCGTACCTTCTGCGGCAAGCGACGCGCCCTGCTCTTCAAGGAAGCGCGCGATGGCGTCCACCGAGCCCTTGCGGATGCGCGTGCCGGGAAGATTCACGCCGCTCATGCGGGTCTGCGCGGTAAATGGAACAAACTCGGCGTGAATGCCGCCCAAGTCGCGGCCGCGCAGGTTGTATTTTTCCTTGGCCAGAACCACAATCGACCGGCCCTCGGGGGTCTCGTCGGAAAGCGACGCGAGCTGCGCGGCGTTAGCCAGCCGCTCCTGGCTTACATCGGGCGCGGGCATGAATTCGGTTGCCTGGCGGTTGCCGAGAGTGATGGTGCCCGTCTTGTCGAGCAGCAGCGTGTTTACGTCGCCGGCGGCTTCAACTGCGCGCCCGCTCATGGCCAGCACGTTGTACTGCACCAGCCGGTCCATGCCGGCGATGCCGATGGCCGAGAGCAGTCCGCCGATGGTGGTGGGAATGAGGCACACCAGCAGCGAGACCAGCACAAATACGGTCTGCGGAGCCTTGGAGTACATGGCGAACGGCTGCAGCGTGACGACGGCGAGCAGGAAGATGATGGTGAGGCCGGAGAGCAGAATGCTGAGCGCGATCTCGTTGGGCGTCTTCTGGCGGGTTGCGCCCTCGACCAGCGCGATCATGCGATCGAGAAAAGTTTCGCCGGGATTGGACGTAATTTTGACCTTGATCCAGTCCGACAACACCTTGGTGCCGCCGGTAACGGCCGAGCGGTCGCCGCCGGCCTCGCGGATGACGGGAGCGGATTCGCCGGTGATGGCCGATTCATCCACCGAAGCCACGCCCTCAATGACTTCGCCGTCGCCGGCGATGTAGTGGTTGGCTTCGACGTAGATGACGTCGTCCGGCGCGAAGCAGGCCGCTGACGACCTCTTCAAAGCCGCCGTCGGCGGTGTAGCGCTTGGCAATCGTCTCGCCCTTGGCCTTGCGCAGCGTGTCGGCCTGGGCCTTGCCGCGGCCCTCGGCCATGGCTTCGGCAAAGTTGGCGAACAGCACCGTGAACCACAGCCAGAGCGTGATCTGCAGGTTGAAGCCAAAGGTCTCACGATGATGTTGGAAGTTCACGACGAGCAGCGCCGAAGTGAGCACGCTGCCCACCTCCACCACAAACATCACCGGGTTCTTCACCATCCAGCGTGGATCGAGCTTGCGAAACGAATCCACGCTTGCCTGGGCAATGATCTGCGTGTTCCAAAGACTTGTTTTCTCAGCCATGACGGTCCGTTTTGCCTTGTCCTGATGCAGTGTCGTTGATGGTTAGAAAAGCCCCGGAGGATTTCCGTGCAACAGCAGGTGTTCCAGGATCGGTCCCAGGCTCACCGCCGGGAAGAACGTGAGCGCGCCGACGATCACGACCGTGCCGACCAGCAGCACAGCGAACAACGGCGTATTCACGGGGAAGGTGCCGGACGACGGTGGAACGCTCTTCTTCTGCGCCAGGTTTCCGGCCAAGGCCAGCGCGGGAATCATCATGAGGAGGCGGCCAATGAGCATGTCCCAGCCCATCGCGATGTTGTACCACCAGTTGGTTCCCAGGCCGGCGAAGGCAGAGCCGTTGTTGCCCGCGCCTGAAACGAAGGAGTAGAGGATTTCGGTGAACCCATGCGGGCCGGGATTCGCGGTCACCGACGTTCCGGCCGGTATCAGAACGAAAATTGCCGCGAAGGTGAGAATGATGAGCGGGAAGATGAGCGCGTAGAGCATGGCCATCTTCACGTCGTAGGCCTCGATCTTCTTGCCCAGGTATTCGGGCGTGCGGCCCACCATGAGGCCGGCGATGAAGACCGCGAGCACGACGAAGACCAACATGCCGTACATGCCGGAGCCTACGCCGCCGAAGACCACCTCGCCGAGCATGATGTTGGAGAGCGGAACCATGCCGCCCAGCGGGGTAAAGCTGTCGTGCATGCCGTTGACGGCGCCGCAACTGGCATCGGTGGTGATGGTGGCAAAAAGCGCGCTTTCGGCAATGCCGTTGCGCACTTCCTTGCCCTCCATGTTGCCGCCAGGCGCGGTCGCGGTGCGCGTCTGCGCGGCCCCGTGAATCAGTGGATGCGGCTGCGCCTCGGCCCAGTAGCACACCGCGAAGCCGGCCGCGAAGAGCACATACATCGCGGCAAAGACCGCCCAGCCGTGCCCGCGCGAGCCGGTCATGCGGCCCAGCGTGTACGTGAGACCCGCGCCAATGCACGAAGATCGAGAGGATCTGGATGAAGTTCGAGAGCGGCGTGGGGTTCTCATAGGGATGGGAGCTGTTGGCGTTGAAGAATCCGCCGCCGTTGGTGCCCAGCATCTTGATGGCTTCCTGCGAAGCCACAGGTCCCTGCCCGATGGTTTGCGCCTGACCTTCGAGCGTGTGCGCTTGATGTGTACGCGTGCAGATTCTGCGGAACGCCCTGCCAGACCAGCAGCAGCGCGTAGATGATGCAGGCCGGCGTCAGAATGTAAAGCAGCGTCCGCGTCATATCGACCCAGAAGTTGCCGATGGTGGCGGAGCTGGTGCGCTTGATGCCGCGGATGAGCGCGATCGCCACCACGATGCCCGCCGCGGCCGACCAGAAGTTGTGCGTCGCCAGTCCGGCCATCTCGGTGAGATAGCTCATGGTGGATTCGGGCGTGTAGAACTGCCAGTTGGTGTTGGTGGTGAAGCTGGCGGCGGTGTTCCAGGCCAGGTCCGGTCCCACCGCGGCCAAATGCTGCGGGTTCCAGGGCAGGTAATACTTGCAGGCGCTCGATGGCGTAGGTGAGCACCAAGTCCCACGGCCGAGAAGCCCAGCATGGCAAAGGCGTACTCGCGCCAGTTCATCTCCTTGTCGGCTTTGACGCCGCAGAGCTTGTAGATGAGCCGCTCGAACGGGCGCAGCACCGGGTCGAGCCAGGTGCGCTCGCCCTCGACAACGCGCGCCATGTAGATGCCCACCGGACGAACCATTGCCAGCAGGATGATCGAGTAGATGGCAAATTGCAGCCAGCCGTTTGCGGACATTTCAGAATTTCTCCGGGAAAAGCATCGTCAGGGTGAGATAGCCCAACAACAGGATGGAGATGATGAGACCGACCGCGTTGATGATGTCAAATCGCATGGGTTACCTCAACTTTTGGCAAGCCTTGACGTAGAGAAACGCCAAGGCGAAGAAAATAACGGTGTAGAGCAGCATCAATACATCTTGCATGCAAGATCTCCCAGTTTCAGCCGGAACAGCGCCACTCCAGGCTCGGCAAGAAACTCAATCCAATTCGCCATGCGATCAGAACCGCTACGAGGGCGCCGTAGTTCCCACGGATGACCGGGCGCGGCAATTGCAGACCGAACCAAACGGCTTAACCGAAATTGATTGTGTCGTGTAACTAGTTTGAGTATCGAAAAGAATTCCTAAATAAACCGTAAAGATTGGCTCCGCGCGCCGGGAAATGGTGGAAATACAAGCAGTGAGCAGCTTTTCTGGCCCGCAATGCGATACGTGCCGCAGCTCACTCTTCGTTGCCGGTCCAGCCCTCGGGGATGAAGCGGTAACCCACCCATGGTTCGGTCTGAATGTATTGGCGGCCGGTTTCGGTTTCGAGTTTCTTGCGCAACTGGCCGACAAAGACGCGCAGGTATTCGGGCTGATGGGCCGATTGCGCGCCCCAGACGGCGGTCAGGAGAGCGCGATGGGTCATCACCTTTCCGGCATTGCGGGCAAGATGCAGCAGCAGATCGAATTCCTTCGGCGTCAGGTGGATCGGTTTGCCCGTCACGGTGATGTTATGGGCCTGAGCATCAACCACAAAGTCACCCAGCTCAAGTGCGGCTGTGGTGCGTTCCGGCGCGCGGCGCAGATGAGCTCGGACGCGAGCCAGCAGCTCCTGAATACTGAATGGTTTGGTCACGTAGTCGTCGGCGCCGGCGTCAAGGGCCTCCACCTTCGACCGTTCATGCTCGCGAACCGAGAGCACCAGCACAGGGGTCGTTCCCCGCGAGCGGATGAAGCGGCAAACCTCGACGCCGCTCATGACGGGCATCATCAGGTCAGTAATGACCAGATCCGGCGGCCAGTCGCGAAAGAGACGCAGGCCCTCCTCCGGATCGTTGGCCGTGCGTACATCGTATCCCTGCGCAGAGAGTGCGGCGCGCAGCACCCGCGTAATCTGCGATTCGTCGTCAATAACAAGAATTCTTCCCGGCATGTCTTTCTTCTTTCAACGGAAGATTACATCATCGCGGCTGGCCGAGTATGATTCCGGTGGAGAAGAAGATGGACGTACGCGCCTACTCCGGGCAGGTTCTTCGCTGGCTTGCGGCCACGGCGGCGGCGGCGCTGACCACGTTTCTGCTCGCCTGGCTCAACGCCAACTCCACCACCGCCGGCATGGTTTTTCTGGTCCTGGTGGTCTGGTGGGCCACGCAGGCCGGAACCGTTCTCTCGATTTACATCGCCGCTCTGTGTGCGGTTTCCTTCGATTATTTCTTTCTCCCTCCCGTACACACCTTCCGGCTGGCCGGCGCGCAGGCGTGGGTGGCGATGGTTTCGTTCGCGCTCAGTTGCGTGGTCGTGAGCCGACTGGCGGAACGCGCCCGCCGGCAGACCCTGCAGGCCGAACAACGCCAGGCGGACGTGGAACGGCTTTACGCCCTCAGCCAGGAGATGATGCTCTTCGAGGATGCCGAGCGGCTGATCCACGACCTGCCCGGACTGATCGACCGCATCTTCGCCCTGCAGAGGGTGGTTCTTTACGTCTGCGACCACGACCGCTTTTACTCTTCGACCGGCGAAGTGCCGGCCAGCGTGCAGGCGCACATGCGCGCCATGACGCAGGGCCTGAACCCAACCCTGGCGCCGCTCGCCGGCTACCACACCACTGCACTGATGCTGGGATTGAGGCCCGTGGGAGCACTGGCCTGGCGGCCGGAGACGCTTTCGCTCGAGGTTGCCACGGCCGTCAGCGCCCAGGTATCGATTGCCGTGGCGCGCTCCATCGCCATGGAGACCTCAGCGCGCCTGGAGGCGGCCCGCGAGGGCGAACGGCTGCGCACGGCGCTGATCGACTCTCTGACCCACGAACTGCGCACTCCGCTCACTTCGATCCGCGCCGCGGCCACTACCTTGCTGGAGGGCGAGGGACTGGACGAAGCCGGACGGCTGGACATGGCGAGGATTATCGACGAAGAGGCGGCGCGGCTCGATCTGCTCATCGGCGAAGCCGTGGAGATGGCCGAGATCGACGCCAATGTGGTGCAGGTGAAGATGTCGCCCCAGCATCCCCGCGCGCTGCTCGACCAGGCCGTGGAGGAGTCGCGCAAGATTTTGGCCTCGCACAAGGTGAATATCTCGGTCGAGGACGACAGGACGCTGCCGACCGGGACAAACCGGCCTGGTTCGATCCGCATCTGCTGGGCAGGGTTCTGCGCCACCTGCTGGAAAATGTGGCCAGTTACACTCCGCCGGGCAGCCGCGTTACGCTCAGCAGCAAACGCACGGGCGACCGGCTGGAGTTTTGCGTGGAGGACAACGGTCCCGGCATCGACGCCCTGGACCTGCCGCTGATCTTTGAGAAGTTTTACCGGGGCAAGCAGGGCGCCGGCGCGCGCAAGGGGTCCGGCATGGGCCTGGCGATCAGCCGCGCCATTTTGACCGCACACGGCGGAGGCATCGAAGCTTCCAGCGCTCCCGGCAGCGGCGCGCGGTTCCGGTTTTGGGTGCCGCTGGTGGAAAAAGAACCGAGCCGCAATCGATAGTTGAGACCTAACGCAAAACCAGAGTCGCTGTACCCCGGAGACTCAACCGCTAAGTCGATGCGACCAACAGGGAGCAGCGACCTTCGAGAAACCTCAACAGGGCACAGCAACTCTGGTTTTGCCGTAGTTCGTGGCGCGTTGCGCACCGAGCCTATTTCGGTTCCTGGCTCCAGTCGCAGCGAATTTCGCAGCGCTGCTCGGAGCTTTCCGCGGCCCACTCCAGCAGCCGCGCCACGCGCCAGCCGTCCAGGCCGGTGACCGGCGGCGGAGCTTTGCCCAGCAGCGCATCGCGAATGCCCGCGTAGAAGAGCCGGTAATCTCCCGTAAGCGCGGCCACGGGACGGCTGACCGAGCCGCCTTCGATGCCCACATGCAGCACGCCCCAGTCTGCGGCCGGTTCCTCGCCCCAGGCAGGGTCAGCGATTCGCGTGATCTTGTTCAGCGCGGCCTCCTGCGGGTCGAGGCCGTTTTTCCAGTAGTTGCCCTTGGTCCCGCGCAGGTGAAAGCGCGGCGCGGCGGGCAGCGACAGACTGTTGGCGCCGAGCGTGACAATGAGGCCCGGATAGCGCAACCGAATGTTGAACGCGTCGTTCACTCCGGGGCCGTCTTTCTCGCGCAGCACGTCGGCGCTCACCGCCTCCGGCTTGCCGAAGAGCACCAGCGCCTGGTCGGCGAGGTGCGGTCCCAGATCGAGCAGCGTGCCGCCGCCGGCGTCGGCGTTCTCCTTCCACAGGCGCTCTGGAAGCGGGACAGGCCGCCAGCGGTCGAAGCGGGATTCGAAGGCCACGAGCCGCCCCAGCGAACCCTCATGCAATAGTTTCTGAACTGTCAGAAAGTCGCTGTCCCAGCGCCGGTTATGGAATGGCGCAAGAAGCGCTTTGTGCTTCTTGGCCAGGCCGATCAGCTCGGCGGCTTCGGCCGAAGTCAGCGTCATCGGCTTGTCGACGACCACATTTTTGCCCGCGCTCAGAATCTCTTTGGCGAGGGCAAAGTGGGTTCCGTTCGGCGTGGCCACGACGAAGAGACCGAGCGAAGCGTCGGCGAGCATGGCTTCGAGCGAGCGGTGGATGGTGATGCCGGGGTAGCGCTCCGCGGCTTTATTCGTGCTGCGCTCCATGACCGCGGCCAGTTCCAGCCCCTCGACCGACGAGAGCACGGGCCGTGGAAGACGCGGCCCGCCATGCCGAAACCCACCAAACCGACGCGAATCATCGTATTTCTTCCTTTTACCCATTCTCAAGCTCCAACTCTGCTTAGCCTTCGAGTTTAAACCGCGTTTCGGCCAGCCGGTAGAGCCTCCGCCACACCAGCCGGTTCATCGTGACCACCATGAGCGAGATAAAGATCGTCGCCAGCAGCAGCATGGCGAAGCGGCCGCTGTCGGTGGCAGCGTCGATCTGCGCGCCCAGGCCGATGGTTTCCAGGGTGTGGTCTTTCACGTGGGAGTATTCCGCCATCACCGAGGCGTTCCATGCGCCGCCGGAGGCAGTGACCATCCCCGTGATGAGGTAGGGGAAGATGCCGGGAAGAATCAGCTTGGTCCATCGCTGCCAGCGCGTGAAGCGGTAGAGCGAGGCAACTTCGCGCAGGTCGGAGGGGATGGACATGGCGCCCGCGATGACGTTGAAGAGGATGTACCATTGCGTGCCCAGCAGCATCAAAGCGATGGACCCGATGCCGAGCCCGCCGCCGATCTTCACCAGCGCCATGAGCAGGATGGGGAAAAATGCGGTTGCCGGAACCGAGGCCAGAATCTGCGCCAGCGGCTGCACGATGCGCGCGAGCCTTGGGCTGAGGCCGATGGCCACGCCGACCGGAATCGTCCATGCGGCGGAGATGAAGCAAGCGAAGCATTGACGCGCAGAAACGTCGCCGCGGCGCCTTCGAGCAGCAGGCGCAGGTCGGGCCAGGTGATGGTCCTGAGCATGAACACGGCTTGCGCGGCTGCCCAGCAACCCGCCAAAGCTCCCGCAAAAGCCAGCGCCCACAGAGCCGGCGACACCTTGCCCTTTTGCTTTTCGTCCAGCGGCCTCACCACGCGGCACTCTTTGGTTTGCGCCATGCGGCGATAGACAGGCTCTTCCACGCGATTCCAAATGCGGCCGGGGAGGGTCTGGCAGATCCTGGACCGGCGGATAAGTTCGAGGATCGGCGAAGTGACCTGTTCGGCGGATTCGACCTGCTCGAATTTGAACTTATCGCTCCACGCAATCAGCGGGCGCCACATGAGCTGATCGGTGGCAACGACGATCAGAATCACCGTGGCAATTCCCGCCAGCAGTGCGTGCACATCGCCGGCGTAGGTTGCGGTTTGGATGTAGCTGCCCAGACCGGGCAACTGGAAGTTGCGATCGCCCATGGTAAAGGTCTCGCAAAAGATGAGCGCAAACCAGCCGCCGGCGACGGAGACGATCGAATTCCAGACCAGGCCGATGGCGGAGAAAGGCATCTCAAGCTGCCAAAAGCGCTGCCAGCCGGAGTAGCGGTAGATGCGCGCGGCCTCCACCATCTCCCTGGGAATGGTTTTGAGCGAGGAGTAGAAGCTGAAGGCGAGATTCCACACCTGCCCGGTGAAGATGAGCAGAATGACGCCCATCTCAATGCCAAGCTGATGGCCGGGAATGAGCGAAACCATGGCCAGCACGACGGGAGGCAAAAAACTGAGCACGGGAATGGATTGCAGGATGTCGAGAACGGCAACCATCAACGGCTCAATGCGCGGGTTGTAGGCGGCAATATAGCCGTAGGTGACGGCGAAGGCCAGGCTGAGCATGTAGGCGATGGCCATGCGCACGATGGAGTAAAAAGCGTAGAGCGGCAGCGCGCCGATGGAGCTCGAAATCGGCACCACGGGGATCGGCTTCTGAAACCAATAGACGCCCGTACTGACAACGGCAAAGAAAACGCCAGCGCGCAGGCCGCCACGCCCAGATCGATAAGGAACGGCCAGGTGCGGACGGTGACGAGCGATCGCGCGAGGGGATGCTGGATCTTCACTTGTCGTCCTCGCCTGCGGCAATCTCTTCTTCGAGTTTGTCGGGCATCACGAAGCGGCGGCGCGCGGCATCGAAGTCGAACAGTTCGGCGTAGCGGCCCCAGGTCACCGCGGTTTCCACCTGGCGCTGGCTCTCTTCCTCGCTGAACTGCTCATCGAGCATGTCGAGGAAGAAGTCCTCGGGCACGGTGTGATCGCTTTTGGCTTCAAGGGCGCGGCAAATCTGGCGCAGCAGCAGCACGTGTTCGACGGCTGCAGTGCGGAAGAGCTCCTTCTGGCGGAGGATTTCGGAGTTGGCGAACTCCTCGCCGCTGGGCGTGATGGCCGCGTCGCCCTCCTCGATGGTGAGGAAGCCCAGCAGTTGTGCGGCATCGACGATCGGCAGCAGATCGTCGATCTCGAAGGACAGATCGTCGGCGAGGCGGTAGATGTCGTCGCGTCCGCCCTTGTCGAGCAGCAATTCCAGCAAGCCGGCGATGCCGCCGGGCCGCGCGTGGGGCAGCATCTGGTAGCGCATCTGGCGCTGGTCGCGCACCCGCGGCTCCGCCTGCTGTCCGGGCGCTGCGGCCGGCTCCGTGTCGGGCCGCGTGAGCACCTTGTAGATGTAGTCCACCAACTGCGTGAAGGGCTCGGATTTGCGGTCGCGCGGCTGCGGCAGATGCACCGGGAAGTCGGTGCGGATGTGGCCTGGGTTGCGCCCCAGCACGACGATGCGATCGGCCAGCAACACGGCCTCTTCAATGTTGTGAGTGACGAGAAAGACGGCCTTGGTGGGCATGGTTTTCTTGGCCCACAGTTCCAGCAGCTCGCTGCGCAGGTTCTCGGCGGTCAGCACGTCGAGCGCGGAAAAGGGTTCGTCCATGAACAGGACTTCGGGCTCAACCACCAGGGCGCGGGCAAAACCCACACGCTGCCGCATACCGCCGGAGAGTTCCTTGGGATATGCGGCTTCAAAACCGTCGAGGCCGACCATGTCCAGCATCTTCAAGCTGCGTTCGCGGCGCTCGGCCGGCGCCACGCCGCGCGCCTGCAGCGGCGCCTCAACGTTTTCCAGCACCGTAAGCCAGGGAAAGAGCGCAAAGCTCTGAAAGACGATGGAGACATTGATCTCCGCCTCGGCAATCGGCGTGCCATGCCAATACACCTGGCCGGCCGTTGGTGTGGAGAGCCCGGTCAACATGCGCAGCATGGTGGATTTGCCCGAGCCCGAAGGGCCCAGCAGGGCAAGAATCTCGCCAGGCACGATACTCAGGTCGGTCGCCGAGATCACCTGGATGCGGTTCTGGCTCGGCTGCGCATAGTACTTTTCGATCTTCTCGGCGCGAATGATCGCGTCCGTGGCCGGCGGCGCATCCGGGGTCTGGTTCTGGGTCGCCGTTTCCTGCATGTCCGGTTCTCCGGTGGGGGCCTGGCTTGGCCGCGGCCAGTTGTTGCCAGTATATGTTTAATGCTTTGAGTGCGGATGAATTCCGCTTGGGGCCGGCCGGTCCGCCTTTCCGGCTCCGCAGCTCTCTGGATGGTTCTTTGTTGAAAGGAAGAGCGGCGAATTAGACTGGTTGAGCGTAGCGTTCTTGTCAGCAAGCGTTTAACCGAAGAAGCCACGATTTGCAACTGTGCACACGGGGGTTGTTTGATCGATCCGTCATGATTTCCCTTCCCCGCGTGCCGAGGAGAATATGCCCAACACTACGAAACCAAGAGTTCTGGTCGCAGATGACGAGCGAGTGATCGCCGACACCCTGGCCATGATCCTGAACCAGAGCGGCTTTGACGCCCGCGCTGTGTATTCGGGCGAGAAAGCCCTCGAGCTTGCCTCATGCTTTTCAACCGGACATGCTCATCTCCGACGTGATCATGGCCGACCTGAACGGAATCGACGCGGCGATCCGCATTCGCGCCTTGCTGCCGGGGATCAAGATCCTGCTCTTTTCCGGCCAGGCCGCCACGGCCGATCTGCTGGAAAAGGCGCGTACCGAGGGCTACGAGTTCGACATTCTGGCCAAGCCCGTTCATCCGCAGGATCTGCTGAACAAGCTGCGTGGATAGGCGCGCGCCTCTTGATCCCGGTTCCCCGAATGGCGAAAGTGAATAGAAAATGACAAAGGCGCTTCGCTCGACTCGAGTCCTGACTCCTGAAGGCCTGGCACCCGCGACGCTGATCGTGGAGCAGACGCGCATCTCCGCCGTGCGCGGCTGGGGCGATGTGCCGCCCGGCGCCGAGCTCTTCGACTTCGCCGACTCCGTGCTGCTGCCTGGCCTGGTGGACTCGCACGTGCACATCAACGAGCCCGGCCGCACGGAGTGGGAAGGCTTTCATACGGCGACGCAGGCTGCGGCTGCGGGCGGCGTAACCACCTTGGTCGACATGCCGCTGAATTGCGTGCCCGAAACCATTGACGTGCAGGCGCTGGACGCGAAGCGCAAAGCATCGCAGGGCAAGGCTTGGGTAGACTGGGCCGCATGGGGCGGCGTGGTGCGCGGCAACGCAGAAGCGCTTGAGCCGATGCTGTACGCGGGCGTTGCGGGATTCAAATGCTTCCTGATTCACTCCGGCATCGATGGCTTTGCGTGGGTGGCTGAGGCCGATTTGCGCGCCGCGCTCAAAAAGCTTTGTGGCGCTGGACTTCCGCTACTGGCCCACGCCGAGCTGAGGGGCCCCGTTGACGCGGCGACAAAGAAGCTGAACGCGGGGGGCGCCGACTGGCGCAAATACTCCGCCTATCTAGATTCGCGGCCCGATAGCGCGGAAGTTGACGCGATCGCGCTCCTCATCCGCCTTGCCGAGGAGTTTGCAACGCCCATCCACATCGTTCATCTCTCCAGCGCGCAGGCTTTGCCTATGCTCGCCGAAGCGCGCAAGCGCGGCGTACCCATCACCGTAGAGACCTGCGTTCATTACCTTTGGTTCGCTGCCGAAGAGATTTCCGACGGCGCAACGGAATACAAGTGCGCGCCTCCGATGCGCAGCGCGGCTAATCGCGAGGCTCTGTGGAAGGCTCTCGACGAAGGACTGATCGACTTCGTGATCACCGACCACTCCCCTTGCCCGCCGGCCATGAAGCGCCGCGATGAAGGCTGCTGGGATCTTGCTTGGGGCGGAATCGCCAGCCTTGGCTTGGCATTGCCGGTCTTATGGACGGCCATGCACCAACGCGGTGTCAAGCTGGAACGGCTAGGTGAGTGGATGGCGGTAGCTCCCGCGCGGCTGGCCGGCATGGCTGGACGAAAAGGCACGCTGGCTCCCGGAGCCGATGCGGACATTGCAGTCTTCGATCCCGGCGCTGCATGGACCGTGACGCCTGCCGATCTCCATTTCCGTCACAAGCTCTCGCCTTACCTGGGCGCGGAGTTGCGCGGGCGCGTGATTGAAACCTGGCTGCGCGGCGAGCCCGTTTTCCGCGCAGGTAAATTCATAGGCGAGGCGCGCGGCAGAGAGCAGGTGCGCCCTTCAGAACGGGCCGGATCGTGAGGACCGCGCCGTTGGCGGGCGGCAACTTTTTATAAGCGGCTGACCACGGCGGTCAGATAAAATCGAGCAACGCACTTTGCGCACTTCCCAGGAACGAGGCCGCTCGTGCACCAACTTGGATCAACGCGCAGCATACTCAAGCCCGACTATCTGCTACAAACGCCTGACACGTTTATTCGCACGCCGCTGCCCGGCGCAGAGGGGGTGGAGTTTGTCATCCACGCTGCTCCGCAACTGGGTGCACGCTTTACCCAGATGACCGCGGAGTTTGTAGCCGGCGGCTCGTTGGGGCCGGCTCCGGCGCAACGTTTTCTCTATGTCCTTGACGGCAAAGTCGAGATCAAGGCGAGCGGGAAAAGACGAGTGCTTGCTCCAGGCGGATTTGCGTATCTGCCCCAAGGCGCACCGCACACAGTGCGCGCAACAGGAATCGCGCGCGTTGCGGTGATTGAAAAGCCGTATGAACTGCAGCCCGGCGCAGATGCTCCTGAAATCGTGATTGGCAGCGAAGCCGCCATCACGGCGACGCCGCTCATGGACGATCGTGCGTTGCGGGTGCGCAGGCTCATGCCGGACGGACCGGCATACGATTTTGCAGTAAACACCATGACCTACGATCCCGGCGCGGCGCTGAGCATGGTGGAGATTCACGTGATGGAGCATGGCCTGCTGATGCTCGAGGGCGGCGGCATCTACCGGCTCGGCGACGCGTGGTATCCCGTCCATGCCGGCGACTTCATCTGGATGGGCGCATACTGTCCACAGTGGTTTGGGGCGCTGGGCAAGCGGCCGGCAAAATATCTCATCTACAAGGATTGGCACAGACATCCGCTGGGAGCATGAACCGTGGCCACTCAACCAAGACTCACCCCAAAACTGTCCATCGACAGGCTGATGGTGGAACTGATGGCCCTGGCTCAGATCACCGAAGCCGAGCCTCCGGCAGTGACGCGTGTGGTTTTTGGAGAGGCAGACCAGCGCGCCCGCGCTTACGTAAAGGGCCTGTGCGCGGCAGCCGGACTCACCGTCAGCGAAGACGCCGTAGGCAACACCTTTGCCCGCTGGCAGGGCAGCGACCCAACGCTTGCGCCGATCGGTACCGGTTCGCACATCGACGCGATTCCCAACGCCGGCCTCTATGACGGTTGCGTGGGCGTACTGGGCGGGCTGGAAGCCATCCGCGTTCTGCAGCAGCTTGGATTCAAACCCCGGCGCTCCATCGAACTGGTAATCTTTACGGCAGAAGAACCGACGCGGTTCGGCATTGGCTGCCTGGGCAGCCGCATGATGGCGGGCCTGCTTACGTCCGCGCAGGCGCTTGCTCTTCGAGACAAGGAGGGCCGCGGATTGGAAGAATGGCGCGCGCTGGCGGGGTTTGCCGGATCTCTGGATTCCGTTCAAGTTCCTTTTGGACGATTTCATCAATTCATTGAGTTGCACATAGAGCAAGGGCCGCTGCTCGAACAGGAGGGGATCGACCTCGGACTGGTGACGCACATCGCTGCGCCGGCCAGCCAGCGCATCATCATCGAAGGCGAAGGCGGACACGCCGGCGGCAGGCTCATGCCGGGGCGCAAAGACGCACTGGCCGCCGCGGCGGAGTTGATTCTCGCGCTCGAGTCCGTGGCCAAATCGACGGGAGTCATCGACACTGTGGGCACGGTGGGCATTTGCGAGGTCTTTCCCGGCGCCGTCAACAGTGTCCCCTCGCGCGTGCTCATGACCACGGACGTGCGCGACATCGACGGCGTGCGCCGCGACAGCGTTCTGGCCAAGTTCGCCGCCATAGTTCAGGAGGTGAGCACGCGCCGCAGCGTGAAGATCACAACGGAGCTTGTGAACGCCGATCCGCCAACGACGTGCGATCCGGCAATTGTCGCGGCGCTCGAAGCATCCGCGACAGCGGCCGGCAAATCGTACAAGAAAATGGTTAGCCGCGCCTACCACGATTCGTCTTTAGTGTCCTCGATCGCACCGGTCGCCATGCTGTTTATTCCCTGCCGCGGCGGAGTCAGCCACCGGCCCGATGAATACGCTTCGCCGCAGTGGATAGGCAGCGGCGTGCACGTGCTGGCGCGCACGCTGTCTCTTCTCGCGGAGTGAGGTGCACTTTCAGAAAATCGGCGTGCCGTTGTATGCTATCCCTCAACCTGTTTTGGCGATTTCGGATTGGGCAACGATGAGCGCGCTTGCGACAACACGGATCGTTGGCACCCCCGTTCCTCGCAAAGAGGGCGTGGAGAAGCTGCTGGGCCGCGCGTGCTACGTCGACGACATGGAGCGCAAGGGCATGTGGTTCGGCGCCACCGTGCGCAGCGCTATTCCACGAGGGTTAATCCGCTCCATCGCCTTCGACCGCCGTATCGACTGGAGCGAGTTCGCCGTGGTCACGGCTGCGGACATTCCCGGCGAGAACTGTATCCAGCTTATTGTGGCCGACCAGCCATGCCTTGCCGACGGCAAGGTGAACCACTGCGAGGAGCCGATCGTGCTTCTCGCGCACACCGATAAGCACAAGCTGCGCGAAGCGGCCGGCGCTGTGCAAATCGAGTACGATCCCCTGCCCCCGGTCTTCACCATCGAGGAGAGCGAGCGGCAGGACCCGATTGTGTGGGGTTCCGACAATATCATCAAGAGCTTCCTGATTGAAAAAGGAGACGTGGACTCCGCGTGGGCCGGCGCCGCGCACATCGTCGAAGGCGAGTACCGCACCGGCGCGCAGGAGCACCTCTACATTGAGAACAACGGCATCATCGCCGAATACAGCGCGGAAGGCGGTGTAACGGTCTGGGGTTCGCTGCAGTGCCCCTACTACGTCTTCAAATCGCTGCGCGCAGTCTTCGATCTGCCTGAAGACAAAGTGCGCGTGATCCAGACTGAGACCGGCGGCGCGTTCGGCGGCAAAGAAGACTACCCATCGATTCTGGCTTGCCATGCGGCTTTGCTGGCGATGAAAAGCGGCCATCCAGTGAAGATGGTCTACGACCGCATGGAGGATCTGGCGGCAACGACCAAGCGCCATCCCTCGCGCGTACGCCATCGCACCGCGCTCGACAGCGACGGCAAGCTGCTGGCGATGGAATCGACCTCTCGACCGACGGCGGCGCCTACTCCACGCTTTCAGCGACGGTGCTTTCGCGCGCCACGCTGCACTCCACAGGACCGTACCTTTGCCCGAATGTGCGCGTGCGGTCGCGCTCCTGGGCCACGAATACGGTTCCTTACGGCGCATTTCGCGGCTTCGGCGCGCCGCAAGCCATTTTCGCCATGGAGCGGCACATGGATGAGATTGCCGCGGCGATCGGCATCGATCCCGTGGAGTTGCGGCGGAGAAATTTCCTGCACCAGGGCGACACCAACGCAACGGAACAGTTGATGCGCGAGCCGGTGATCATGGATCAATTGCTCGATCGCGCTTTGGCCGAGAGCGATTACTATGCCAGGCGCGCGCGATTTGCCCGCGAAAATCCGGGCAGCGCGGTGAAGCGGGGCATCGGCATCGCCGCCTTTTATCACGGGTCGGGATTTACAGGATCGGGCGAGGTGTATTTGAATTCGCTGGCCGGCGTAGACGTCACGGCCGAAGGCCAGGTGCGCGTGCTGGTTTCGAACACGGAGTTTGGCCAGGGCACGAACACCATCCTCACGCAGATTGCTGCGGAGGCGCTCGGCATTGACTATAGCGATGTCGCCATGGCAGCGCCGGACACCAGCCTCATTCCCAACAGCGGGCCGACGGTGGCTTCGCGCACCTCGATGGTCGTGGGCCGGCTGATTGAGCGAGCGAGTTTGCAGCTCATTGACCTCTTGCGCCAGCACGCAGGACTTGGCGTGAGCTACTCGCGCGAGGAATTTTTTGCGGCCTGCGAACGCTACCGCGCGGCTTACGGCGAAGTTTCATCGCTGTGCCGTTACGAAGCGCCTCCTGGAATCCACTGGGACGATCAAAAGTACCGCGGAGAAGCGTACCCCGCGTATGCGTGGTCGATCCATGTGGCGCAGGTGGCAGTGGACACGGTCACCTATTCCGCCGAGGTAGAGGAGTTCTGGGCCGTGCAGGAGGTGGGCCGCGTGCTGCATCCGGTGCTGGCCGCAGGGCAGATCGAAGGCGGCATCGCGCAGGGAATCGGCTACGCCCTCTACGAAAAAGTTGTTTGGCAGGATGGCCACATGGCCAACAATCAGATGACCAACTACATTATGCCGACGGCTGAAGATGTTCCGCCGATTCACGTGTACTTTGAGGAGATTCCCTTCCGCCACGGCGGATTTGGCGCCAAAGGCATTGGCGAACTGCCTCACGACGGACCCGCGCCAGCCATCCTAAATGCGATTCGCGACGCCACGGGCATTGCATTCTGCGCCATTCCTTTGCTGCCCGAGGATCTCTTCGCCGGGCTTGTCGCAAATCAGCCGGTGGAGGAGCCAGCTGTGTCATGAGCCTAAAAGGAAAGTCGAAGACGGGCGCGCGCTGGCCGACCATCCGCTTCACGGTGAATGGCGAAAGCCGCGCGGTCGAAGCGCCGCCTATGAAGCGGCTGCTCGACGTGCTGCGCGAGGACCTGCATTTGACCGGGACCAAGGAGGGATGCGGCGAAGGCGAGTGCGGCTCCTGTTCGGTGCGCATGAATGGCGAACTGGTGAACAGTTGCCTCGTTCCCGTGCTGCAGGCCGAGGGCGCCGAGATTCAAACCGTGGAAGGCCTCGCGCTGAATGGCGCGCTGCATCCGTTGCAAGAGGCGTTTTTGCAATGCGGGGGCGCGCAGTGCGGCATCTGCACGCCAGGCATGCTGATGGCCGCAGCGCAGCTGCTCGAGACGAACCCTCATCCTGACCTCGCGGAGATTCGCGAGGGGCTGGCGGGCAATCTTTGCCGCTGCACGGGATTTATGCGCATCTTTGAATCGGTTGTGGCCGCAGCCGGCGCACAAACTGCCGAAACCCGCTGCGGAAGAGGCAACACCATGCGCGGTAATCCTGCGATGCACGATCTGATCGCGCCCGGCAGCCTGGGAGCGGTGCTGGATCTGCTTGCCGCAGAGCCCGGCGTGTGGACGCCGATCGCAGGCGGAACGGAGTTGATGGTGGCATTTTCTGCCGGAAAGCTCAACACGCCGAAGCTGGTGAGCCTTTGGGGCATTGCCGATCTGCGGGCTATCGAAGCCAAAGCTGAAAGCGTCGTCATTGGCGCGGCGGCTACATTTCTCGATCTGCGAAAGCATCCCATTATTGCCGCCGAGCTGCCGCTGCTTGCCAAAGCCGCAAGCTGGATCGGTTCCATCGCCAACCAAAGCCGAGCTACCATTGGCGGAAATCTTGTCAACGGATCGCCGGCCGCGGACTCCTCGCCCGCGTTGCTTGCCTACGATGCGGAGATTGAGATGATCTCCGTGCGCGGCAGCCGCCGTATTCCCTACTCCGAATTTCACACCGGCTACAAGCAGAATGCCCTTACCGCCGACGAACTGCTCTACGCGATTCACCTGCCGCGGCGCTTCGCACGCCACAAGCAATACCTGCGCAAGGTGGGAACGCGGCGCGCTATGGCCATTGCAAAAGTTGCGCTGGGAGCGACCGTGCTGATCGAGAAGGGCGCGATCCGCGAGATTCGCCTGGGCGCGGGGAGCCTGGCGCCTTTTCCCATGCGGCTTCTGCAAACCGAAGCGGCGCTGCGTGGAAAGACGATCACGCGTGCGACGGTGCAAGCGGCGCGGAAGGCGCTGCTTGCCGAAGTGAGGCCGATCGACGATATTCGCTCCACGGCCCTGTACCGGCGCCGCGTGGCTGCGAATCTGCTCGACGAGTTTTTGCTCGAGCTGGGCCGTGAGGGATCGCAATCGTGAATCCCAGATTGGCGGCGTGGAATGCGGCGGGCGAGGCCGCGGCCCTGGAGGCGATGCTGGCCTGTTGCGGATCGAAACAATGGGCTGCAGCGATGGTGCCTCCTGCGCCCCATTGGCAGCGTGCTGGAACTGAGCGAAGCGGCAGACCGCGTGTGGAGCGCCATGCAGGAGCCTGATTGGCTTGAGGCCTTCGCCTGCCATCCTCGCATCGGCGAACGCAATCGAGTTCATGCGGCAACACACGAAAGGGGTCAATCGGCGGCGTGGTCAAGGCAGGAGCAGTCTTCGGCCAAAGCCGAGAACGAGCGCGTGCTGGCCGAATTGGCCGAGGGAAATGCGCTTTACGAACAGCGCTACGGTTTTACTTACATCGTCTGCGCCACGGGCAAGAGCGCGGAAGAGATGCTGGCGATTCTCAGGCGCCGCCTGGCAAGCAACCGCGAGGCCGAGTTGCGCGAGGCCGCAGAACAGCAACGGCAGATCATGCAGATTCGATTAGGAAAGTGGTTGGTTGAATGAGCACAATTTCAACACACGTATTGGATACGGTGCTGGGTAAACCGGCAGCAGAGATTTCTGTGCGCCTCGAAAAACAGGAGGGCGGCGGCTGGATCGAATTTTCCGAAACCAAAGGGACGGCCGAACGAGTGCAGGAGGCGGCTTGCGGCTGGATCGAGATTGCCGCCGGCGTCACCGACGCAGACGGACGTTGTCGCGATTTGGCGCGAGATGTTATGCCCGGCGTGTTCCGAATCATTTTCGATACCGGCAATTATTGGCGGCGCACCGGCCGCGCCAGTATCTACCCCGAGATATCCATCACGTTCACGTGCAGCGGCGAGGCTCACTATCACTTGCCGCTTCTTTTGAGCGACAACAGCTACACAACTTACCGAGGAAGCTAAGGCATGGCCAAACTGGGTGAGAACCGCTACGGCAAATCGCGCGTGCGCTTGTCGCGCATCACGCGCCTTACGGATCGAAACGAATTCGACGAGTGGACTGTGCACGTGATGCTCCACGGAGATTTCGAGACCAGTTTCACCAAAGCCGACAACAGTAAGATTCTTCCTACAGACACGATGAAAAACACCGTCTACTTTGTAGCCCGCAACTCCCGGGCGACGACCATCGAGGACTTCGCAAAAGAACTAGGCGATTATTTTCTCGACAACAATCCGCAGGTCACGAGGGTGAGCATCGAGGTCCATGAGAAAGCGTGGGAGCGATTGATTGTTGACGGCGCGCCCGACGCCACAACCTTCAAGATGGGCGGGCCTGAGTTGAACACTGTGAGCGCAGCACGCGAAAAGAGCGGTGCGTGGGCTGTGACCTCCGGCGTGGACGGATTGACGATTCTCAAAACCACAAAATCGGCATTCACTGGTTACATCGTTGACAAGTTGACCACGCTCAAGCCAACCACCGACCGTATCTTCGGCACGCGGGCAACGGTGACGTGGGACTACACGGCCGACGCGCCGGATTATGCGCAGGCACGCGCGCGCATTGTGGCCGCGCTGCTGAAGGAATTCGCCGGGCACAACAGCATGAGCGTACAGCACACGCTGTTTGACATGGGAAAAACGGCGCTGGAGGCAGCGCCGGAGATCGCGCGCATTCATCTCTCTATGCCGAATCTGCACCATCTGCTTGCGGAGTTGAGCGCCTTCGGCCAGGACAATCCCAACCACATTTTCGTACCCATCGATGAGCCGCACGGAACGATCGAAGCTACAATCGAGCGATAGGCGCGACCACAATCTACGAGAGGCCCGTCAGTGACCAGCACCACCAGCACATCAGGCAAGGTGTACCCGGCAAAGGAGACCGCGGAGGGCTACGGACTGCGCGCGGGCGTGCTTGGACCCGTGGAAACATTGGCGCAATCAGTGTCTGCCATGGCGCCCAGCACTTCCGCTTCGCTCACCATTCCCCTGGTGTTTGCGCTGGCCGGCAACGCCACATGGTTTGTGTATCTGCTGGCTACGGGCTCCATGCTGCTGGTCGGCTTTTGCGTGAGCCGCTTCGCGCGGCTCAGCGCCTCGCCGGGATCGCTTTACACTTACACCGCAAACACGCTGCCACCGGTGTTTGGCGTTGCGGCCGCATGGGGATTGTTGCTCGCTTATCTTGCTACTGGCGCATCGGTGGCCGGCGGAGCGCTCTACTACGCGACCGTACTTTCGCAGCAGTTTCTGCACTGGGTGCCTGCCGCCATTCCTACGCTCGCTCTGGTCTGCGTCATCGCCGGATATATCGCCTACCGCGATGTGAAGCTTTCCGCTGAAGTCATGCTTTGGATTGAGGCTGTCTCGGTCAGCCTGATCGTGATTGTGCTCGTTTTGCTGCCAGTCCACATCGGCCTTCAATTCGATACGAGCCAATTCCAACTCAAAGGCGCGAGCTTCGGCGCGCTTGGGCCCGCGTTGGTGCTCTCTATCTTCAGCTTTGTAGGGTTTGAGAGCGCCACCACACTGGGCGGCGAGGTGCGCCAGCCGCTGCGCACCATTCCCCGCGCCGTGCTGCAGTGCGCCCTGTTCGCCGGCGTCTTCTTCATGCTCTGCGCTTACTCTGAGGTGCTCGGCTTTCGCGGCCAATCAGGCGCGCTCTCGAACTCCACCAGTCCCCTGCACCTGCTGGCCGCCAAGGCGGGCGTATCGCCGCTCGGCGTGGCGATTGACTGCGGCGCGTTCATCAGCATGTTTGCCTGCGTGCTGGCTTGCGCCACAGCCGCCGCGCGGGTTCTGATGCGCATGGCGCATGACGGACTGATGCCTTCTGCGCTCCAACGCACCAACCGCCGCCACGGGACGCCGGGAACGGCTGTTGCGCTGTCCATCGTGCTCATGTTCGCTGCCACTGCAGCAATGGCCGTCCATGGCGACACCGGCTCCACGATGTACGACCTGATGGGATCGCTCTCGGTCTTTGGCTTTCTCACCGCTTATGCGTTAGTGGCTCTCGCTTTGCCCTTTGCGCGTCGCGCGCTGGGCCAGCATTCTCATTGGCTTACAGCCGTCAGCGTGTTCACCGTTGCTGTCATCCTTTTGATCGCGGTCTTCGATCTCAACTCCGCCGCTGACGCCGTTCACGCGCGAATTCCCTATCTCTATCTCGCAACCATCGCCGCGGGACTCATCTGGTATGCGTTGCGGCAAAGGAAATCTCCACCCCGAAAAGCCTCTACCCATTGATAAATTGTGCAAATCGTTGCAATTATGTGGATATCGTCGGCCGCAAAGGATAAAAATCTTGATTTCTTTACATAGAATTTACGTCCCGTCAATTAATATTTCTGTAACCGCACGCGCGCCGACCCAGCCGACTAACGAGTACATCTCGTGGTGTTATTTGCGTCCCTGTTTCGTTTTTGAACGCTTCAGAACGTCAACTTTCTTATATCCAAGCGATTTTTCAAGACCCAACGAAATTGTTGGGAAATCCTTATTTCCGAGGTAAATCACTTGAGGCATTGCACGCAATTGTTTTCCACTCTGCTTTTCCGGCTGCTGATGACCGTGGCAGCCGTTGCGCTGTGTACCAGCTCTCTGGTGGCACAGCAGACGCTCGGCGGCATCACCGGCGAGGTAACTGACGCCTCGGGCGGAGTGATTCCCAACGCCTCAGTCACCGTCACCGACGAACAGACTTCACTGACCCGCTCTACGAAGACGAATGGCACGGGTTTGTACACGTTCGTCAACCTGCCCATCGGTGTCTACACCCTTACCTATTCGGCTGCAGGGTATGAAGCGCAAAAGACCCCACACATCACGGTGCAGGCCGACCGCACGGCCACGGTGAACGCGTCGCTCAAGGTGGGTCAGGCCACCACCACCGTCGAGGTCGATGCCGCGCCGCTGATGAACGCCGTGGACACCACCAACGGCTACGTGATGGAAACCCAGCAGATCGACCACGTGCCATTGCCGACCGGCAGCTTTACCGGACTGGCGATCCTCTCGCCCGGGGTTGACGCCGAATTGCCGGGCGGCACCGGCGCCAACTCCGGTCTCGGCAACGCCCCCATATGGGCCAACGGCCAGCGCGATACTTCCAACGCTTTCCTCGTCAACGGCGTCGACGCCAGCAATCTCTTCAACGGCAAAAGCACCAGCGAGGTTTCGTCCTTCAGAATCGTGAACAACACCGGCCAGGCCAATAACGCTGCCGGCGGCGTTATTCCCAGCGCCTCCTCCGTCTACCTGGGTATTGGCAACGCCATCCCCACGCCGGCACCCGAGACCATCGCGGAAGTCCGCGTCAACGCTTCGATGTACGACGCGCAGCAGGGCGCCAGCAGTGGCGCGCACATCGATATGAGCACAAAGTCGGGCACCAACCAGTTCCACGGCGGGGTCTACGCCCATCGCGGCACCAACTGGATCAACGCCGCGCCCTTCTTCTTCAAGAAGGACGACAACATCCCCGCCGCCGACAAGAATCCGCAGTTGCACCGCTACACCGCGGGCGGCGACCTGGGCGGACCGATCATCAAAAACAAGCTCTTCGGCTTCGTCAGCTACCAGCACCTGCACATCTCCGACCAGGAGACCGGCGACGAGTTGCTCGTTGTGCCGCCTGGATTGAGCGATTCCAACCGCACTCCGTCGGGTCTCGCCGACATCGCGAATAACAACTGGACTCACAAACGAAGGCACCACGGGCGTCACGGTCAGCTCCGCGAACTGGTCGTCGAACCCGGTTGGACTCAATCTCTTTACCTATCCGGCAGCGCCCGGTGAGCCGGGAAAATGGCTGATCCCCAACCAGAACGCTCCCGGCACTCCCAATGTTTATTCGCCTTACAACGCGTTCCTGCCCGGCACGGCGCGCTTCACTTCCGATCAGGCCGTAGCCGATCTCGATTGGAACGTCGGCCCCAAGGACATTCTCGCGGCCAAATACTATTACCAGCACGATCCCAACAGCTCGCCCTACGCATACTCCAACGTACCCGGCTTCACGGTTCACATGGACACCGGCTCGCAATTGGGGTCCATCAATAACGTGCAGACCATCGGCTCGACCCTGAGCATCTCAGAGACCGTGGGCATTCTCCGCGAGAAGGCTTACGCGACCAACGATCAGCTTTTCACCCCGCAGCAAATCGGCATGAGCTCGGCATTCGGCAATTATTTCCCCGGAATCACTATTAACGATGCCCTTGGCGATGCATTCGATGCGCCGTCGGGCTACGGCCCCTCAGGAGGCGCCGGCCCCCTGTATGGCCTGATCTTTCCTTCGCTGGCAATCGGCCCCAATGCCGAATATCAGGGCGCCAACACGGGCGTATTCCAAAACCGCATCATGCCCTCGGGCTCGGCCGTCTGGACCAAAGGGCGTCACTCGCTCGCCTTCGGCGGCAGTTGGTCCTATACCCAGCTGAACATGCGCGACCATCGCACCGGCACGGGCAACGTGAACACGCCGGATTTTGTCAGCTTCGCCAACAATTGGGTCACGCCCTACACAACACAACTCTTTGACGCGACCACGTTCCTGCAGGGCAACGCCGACCGCTATTTCCGCGCCAATGAAACCGGCTTGTTCGCCCAGGACAAGTTCCAGGTGTTGCCGAGCCTGAGCATCACGGCCGGCATTCGATACGACTGGAACGGCGGGCTGACGGAAAAGAACGGCAACCTCTTCAACTTCGACCCCTCCCAATACAGCTACGATGCGGCGTCGGACACCATCGCCAGCTCGGGCTTCATTATTGCCGGCAACAATAAGAACGGAACCTCTGGCGTGAGCAAGACCACGCTGACCGGCCGCCAGTGGGGCATTGCTCCCCGCGTGGGCTTTGCTTGGCAGCCGTCGGTTTTCCATTCGAAATTTGTTGTTCGCGGCGGCTCCGGCTTCTACTACGACCGCGGCGAGCTGTTCACCTATCTCTCGCCGGGATACGCGGCCGGCGAAGTCGAAGGCGGCCCATTCGGCATTGCGCAGACGCCGCCCTTCGTGACCCAGCAGCACTGCTCGTATTCGTCCTCCTATAACGCAGCCAACCCTACCTATCTCTACCTTTATTACGTCCCCATCTGCGGCGGTGGCTACGGCCCGTACGACACCGGCTTCAACGGAGCAGGAGGCTACGTTGACAACTCGGAGTACAACCTGGTCACGCCCTGGGGCGCGACGTTGGGACCCGGTCCCTCGAATCCCAAAGCCTCCGACGTCGCCAACTATCTGCCGAACGCAGCCGCCATCATCGACGGAACGGTCGGCACTAACAGCAGCGGCCAGCCTTTCATTCTCGGCGTCTACAACCGCGCCAACAAACTGCCGTACAGCATCAATTTCACTTTGAATATCCAGTACCAGCCGCGCAACGATCTCATGCTCGAGATCGGATACGTGGGCAATCTGGGCCGCCATCAGGTGATTCCCGTGCCCTTTAACCAGGCGCAGATCGCAACCCCCAGCAGTCCCACTCATCCCGGCGGATCGGCCACACAGTACTACAGCTACGGCTACACCGTGATCGACCCGAACACCTTCTTTCCCGAGTGCGTCAACGATCCTACTGAGACCACTTGCAATTACGGCACCATGCTCAACAACTACGAAGGCGGCAACGTCGATCTGCGTGTGCCCTACATCGGCTACTCGTCCGAGTCCGAGTCGTACACCGCGGCTGGAATCGCGGCCTATAACGCGCTCACCTCGCACCTGGAAAAACGCCTCAGCCACGGTTTTCAGGCTGGAGTCTCGTACACTTACTCCCACGCCACCGACGAACAAAGCGGACTGGGCCTATTCTTTAACGGCAACAACCCCACGAATCTGCGCAGCGCCTACGGCTCGGCCGATTTCGACCGCACCCACGTGCTCAACTTCACCTATGGCTACACGGCGCCGAAGTTCTTTAACGCAAGCACACTGGCAGGCAAAGCGCTGAATAGCTGGGCCCTTCACGGCCTCGCCGTCGTCCAGAGCGGCCAGCCCTACAGCATCATCGACTACTCCGGCGCCGTCGGCAGCATCTTTTACAGCACCTTCAACGGCATCACCAACCCGATCGTGCCTTTGGCTCCGGGCTGCAACCGGAAGAACGCGCTGACCGGCCAGAACGGCGCTTTCTACAATCCCACAACTCAGACAGGAGCGGCCCTGAAGGCGAGCTGCTTCACCCTTCCGCTGATCCCGGTCGGCACAATGGGCGTCCCCACCGGCGACCCCTTCGAAACCAACTTTACCACCGGCCAGCGCAACATCTTCCGGCAGTCGTGGCAGCGCAGCGCCGATGCCTCGTTGACGAAGGATCTGCCCATCCACGACCAATTCACGTTGCATTACAGCTTCGACGTGTACAACCTCACCAACACCTCCAGCTTTGACCTTCCGCAGAATAATGTGAATCAAAACCAGGGGTTCAATAACGAGCCTTTTGCGATCAGTTCTTCCGATCCCACGCAGGCGGGGCCGACAAACAACTGCCAAACCAATCCGTATGGAGCGAACACAGGTTTCTTCAACTGTCCGGCGGGTCTCGGCATCACCAAGCACACCATCGGCAGCCCCGCCAGATTCAGATGTCGCTGCACCTGGATTTCTAATTCTGGTTCTCTCGCAAGCGATCGAAGGCGGCTCCCAACAGAGCCGCCTTTGGTTTTGCGCATCGAGCTCGGGCTTATCCCTCCGCCCGCTCTGCCTCTTCCGCCTACAATTTCGATATGACGGCACTGCCCTGGACAATCCGTGGACTTCGCGAGGCGCTTGCCGCCGGAGCTTCCCGGCCTTCTGAACTGGCCGAACTCGCGCTCTCCAGAGCCAATGGAAATGCCGGCCACAACACCTACCTCTGGCAGGAATGCTGAGTGGACGCGCGCGGAAGCGACCCGCGCTGAAGCCATGCCGCGCGGCAATGGCGGCCCGTTCGGCGATGGCCGACCCGCGCTGTGGGGTCTGCCCATCTCCGTAAAGGATTGCTTCGACCTCGCCGGCTCGCCCACCAGTTGCGGCGTGCGTTTCTACCGCGATTTGCATGGCACGTCCGCGCGCGACTCCTGGCTCGTGGAACAACTGCGCGCTGCCGGAGCCGTCATCGTCGGCAAAACCCACCTCCACGCGCTGGCCTACGGAATCACGGGCGAGAATCCTGAATTCGGCGACTGCGTGCAGCCCCGCGACTCCACGGCGCTCACAGGCGGTTCTTCAAGCGGCGCGGCTGCCAGCGTGCAGGAGGGTTCCGCCGTAGCCGCCATCGGGACTGACACCGGCGGTTCCGTTCGCGTGCCCGCGGCGCTGTGCGGTCTGGCCGGCTATCGCGCCACGCTCGGGCGCGGCGATTGGCGCGGAGGCGCGCACCTCGCGGAATCATTCGACACCATGGGCTGGCTCTTCCGCGACCTTGAAGATGCGCCGCTTCTTGGCCGCTCCGTTTGCCGTAAACGAGAGCGCGCCCACTCGACGATTCACGCGCTTTGCGTTCCTCGCGGACAATTTTCTCCACGATTGCGACCCGGAGGTCGCCGAGAGCTTTCGCGGCGTCATTCGCGAGTTGCAGGCTCTCGGGCTCGCAGCGCATTCCATCGATCCCGCGTGGTGGATGGAATCGGTGGAAATCTTCGCGCCTCTTCAGGCGTCGGAGGCGGCGCAGGATTCACGCCGGCAACTTCGACCAGCTTCGAATCCGGCCATTCGCGATCGCCTGAAGTGGGGTGCGAGCCTGACGCCCGATGAAATCGATGCGCTGCGCCGGCGTCACGCCGATTTCCGCGCGCGCATGGACAATCTCTTCGCCGACGCACGAACTCATTCTGCTGCCCTGCGCGCCTGTAGCGCGCCTCGAAGCCGGCGCGGACCACAGCCAGACGCGCCCTCGCCTGCTGCGCTACACTTCGCCGTTCAGCCTGGCCGGCGTACCCACCGTCGCGATTCCCGTGCGCAGAGGCGGCATGCAACTGGCCGCCGCGCGCGGCTGCGATGAGCCGCTGCTCGGGCTTGCCGCGCAAATCGGCGCGCACCGAAAGGCACTTCGAGTAGACGTAATTTTCTTAGAATCGGGACTGCGGCTTAGAAGGACTTTTCCGTCAGGAACGGCTCCGGCTTCATCGATCCGTCGCGCTGCTTCACCAGCATCTGCACCTTGCCCTCGGCGGCGTCCAGCTCCTGTTTGCAGGCGGCCGACAGTCCCACGCCCTCTTCGAAGAGCTTGAGCGAATCTTCCAGCGCCAGATCGCCTTTTTCCAGTTGGTCGACGATGGTTTCGAGCTTCTTCAGCGATTCTTCAAACGACGGCATGGCGTTTACTCCGTGTCTGGAATTTCCCGGCGGCAGCGCGCTGGCAATCACCTCGGCCGCGGCCTGGTAGTTGCCGAAGGGCGCGCTCACCTGCACGCCCTGCACATAGGGCCGCACCGCCTCCAGCATCTCCTGCGCAATCTTGATTCCCTCCGCCCGCGCGGCCTCGGGCGTATCCGCCTGCGCCATGCGCAGCATGATCTCCTCGGGCATGGAGATGCGCAGGTCGTTCTTCATATACTCCGCGTTGCGCAGGCTGGTCAGCGGCCAGATGCCGGCGATCACCGGAATGCGGTGGTCCTTGATCCGCTCCAGAAACTCCTCCAGCAGGCGCAGGTCGAAGACCGCCTGCGTGATGGCGTACTCCGCGCCTGCCTCCACCTTGTAGGCAAACCGCCGCAGCTCGTGTTCGATGTCGGGCGCTCCGGGATTGGCCGCCACGCCGATGGTAAAGTTGGTGCTCGCGCCGATGGAGTTCGCGCCGATATCGAGCCCCCGATTCAGCCGCTGCGCGAGGTTCACCAAACCAATGGAATCCACGTCAAATACAGCAGACGCGTCAGGATAGTTTCCCTGCTTGGGCGGATCGCCGGTGACGCACAGAATATTGCGCAGCCCGATCGACGAAGCCCCCAGCAAATCCGACTGGATGGAAAGAATATTGCGGTCACGGCAGGTGTAATGCAGGATCGTCTCCATCCCCGTGTGCTGCTGAATCTGGATGCAGAGGCTCTGCCCGCTCATCCGCGCCGAGGCCTGCGCCGCATCGTAAACATCGATGGCGTGCACGCCCAGCCGCGCCATCAATCCGGCGCCCTCGATCTCGTTCGAGCAATCGATGCCCCGCGGCGGCACAAACTCCACCATGGTGATGAACTTGCCCTCCGCGATCAGCGAGCCAAGGCGCGAGCGCTGCGCCAACGGCGCCGGCGGCGTTCTCTTTGCTGATTGCCGGCGCGGCGCCCGTCACCTCCACGTGCGGCTGCTCATCCATGGCCCGTATCGCCGAGCGCATGGCGCGAATGTGATTCGGCGTGGTGCCGCAGCATCCGCCCACAATCTGCGCGCCCGCGGCAATGGCCTTGCGCGCGAAGCTGGCCATGTACTCGGGCGAGCACAGATAGATATTCCGGCCTTCCACAGCCCGCGGCACGCCGGCGTTGGGCATGCCGGCCAGCGGCAGCGTGGTGGCCGCGCGCATGGCCTCGATGGCCGTCAGCACCGTGGCCGGCCCGGTGGAGCAGTTCACGCCGACCGCTCCGGCGCCCCACTCGGTCAGCAGCGCCGCCGCCTGCGCCGGCGAAGACCCGTCCAGGCACTCGCTCTCATCGTCCACCGTCACCATCACCAGCACGGGAAGATGCGGCGCCACGGCCTTCGCGGCCTCCAGCGCCTCGCGCGCCTCATTCAGCGCAGGCATGGTCTCAATAATCAGCAGGTCGACACCATTTCCGGGGCCGTTCCCGGCCAGCACGCCGATCTGCTCGGCAAAAGCCGCGCGGGCTTCGTCCAGGCCGGTCTTTCCCAGCGGTTCCAGCCGCACGCCCAGCGGCCCCACCGCGCCGGCCACCCACGCTTCGCCCGCCTGTTTTTCCTTCAGGCGCTCCACGGCCTGGCGCGCCAGGCGCACCCCGGCTGCGTTGATCTCGCCAACCTTTCCGCTCAGCCCGTGCCGCGACAAACGGAAGCGGTTGGCGCCAAAGGTGTTGGTTTCAAGAATCTCCGCGCCCGCCTGCAGGTACTCTTCGTGCACAGAGAGAATCAGATTGGGGTCCGAGAGGTTCAACTCCTCGTAGCAGCGGTTGATGAACACGCCGCGCGCATAGAGCACCGTGCCCATGGCGCCGTCGGCGAGCACGGGGCGGTCGGCAAAGATCTCGGCAAATCGGGTCATTCTGTTGTCATGCTACCGCATTGCCAGGAAGGTTGTATCCAGCGATAGCGCGCCGGCAAGGCGGTCATTTGAGCCCGCTGGCCCGGCGCCGGAGGACAGGGTTGCTTTGTTATACTTCGGAAGTCATAACTTCGGCAGAATCAAGTTCCGGGCAGCAGGTTTTACCCCTCCGGGCAAGACCGAATCGCCATCAATTTGTACACGCTGCGGCTCAGCTCCGCGCTTTCAATCGAGGGTTGGGATTTTGAAGAAGAGAAGTCTTTGGATCAGCGCCAGTGCAGCTTTGGCGGCCGCCATTGCGCTGGCAGGTTGTGGCAAGACAACCTACTTTGACGGCCGCGTGTTGCCCCCCAGCGGGCTGGTCAACCGCGTCGTAATCGCGATCCAGAACCCCAGCGTCTTTTCCAAGGGAGCGCTCCAGATCGTCGACGCCTACTACGACAAGCGCAGCGGCTACAACGGCTCGCCGGCCATCTTTTCCATCTCCGGCTATGGCGGCGCATTGCCCATCAGCATCCAGAACATGCCCGAGGAGCAGTTCGGCGCCGTCTACGGCTCCGGCGACGGCAGCTTCACCCTGGCCAACTATGCCAGCGAAAGGACCACCGGCACCGTCGGCGGCCTGAATGGCCTGTCGTCCAGCATCTTCATTACCCGCAACCAGCACTACGTCTTTGCCGCCAGCCAGGCGTCTCACGTCCTCACGGTCGTGAACCAGAGCCACAGGCGGCTCTTACCCCCTCGGCCTTCCCGGCGTTTACCGCGTGAGCGTGAATCCGGGCGGGTCCGTGGCGCTGGCCTTCGTCCAGAACTCCAATTACGCCTACTATCCGCTCCAGCTCACGGCCGCGCAATCGCTCGCCTACTCCGGCGGGCCCGCCACCTGGCCCAAGGCCGCCGTCGACTGCGAGCCGCAGAACGCGCCCGGCATGGTGCCTGTTTCAGATGCAAAGCCCCGACCATCCGGACCCGAAATATCCAGGCTATGTACTATGGCGCTCCGCTGGCCTTCGACCGTCCGGTCAAGGCCGTCTTCTCGTCCGATGGCAGCACCGCCTATATCCTCAGTTGCGGACCCGAGTGCGGGGGCACCACATCGTCCTATACACGCAGTCCCGATTGCGCCCATGATCTTTCTTCTCGGCCAGGCGTCGGGACTCCTGCCCACGACCAGCGCTCTCGCCAGCGCCACTGTCCCCATCCCCGGCGGCGCCAGCAACGCCCTGGTCGATTCCTCCACCATGTACGTCGTGGGCCAGCAGCCGCAGCTCGTGCAGGGGCAAACGCTCTTCGGCGGCAATCTAACCGTGGTCAATCTGAGCACGAATACGGTCACCAGCTCGGTCTCCATCAGCGATGGACAGCCCGGCGCCATCAGCCGCATGATCGAGGCCGACGACAACACCCTGTGGATCGCCATGACCGGCTGCACCACAGGCGTGCGCTACGCCACCAATGCCGCCGGCGGCTATGGCTGCCTGACCATGTACAACACCTCCACCAACACGGTCACTATGCTGGAGCCGTACATCGGCGACGCCACCGGCATTGCCGCCGTCACCGGGCTGCACAAGATCTACACCGCCGAGGGCGGGCAGGTGTACATCTACTCCACCAACGACGGCTCGTCGATCGACAACCAATACGTGACGGTGACCGGCACGGCCTACGACGTGGCCTACATGGACGCGATCACCGACACCGACAACACCGTCTACTGATTCCAATGCCCGCCGAGGCCGCCGACTTCCGAGCCGATGTCCTGGCCATCGCCGCTCACCGCGACGACGTGGAACAGACCTGCGGGGGAACCCTCCTGCGCATGGCGGCGCGCGGCCTGCGCACCGCCATTCTCGATCTGACCCAGGGCGAAGCCGGAACCCGCGGCACTGCCGATGAGCGCGCCCGCGAGGCCGATGAAGCCGCCCGCATTCTGGGCGTGGGCTGGCGCCAGGCGCTCGATCTGCCCGACGGCGCGGTCGAAAACACCCTCGAAAACCGCATCGCCATCGTCCGCGTCCTGCGCCTGCTCCGCCCCCGCGTCGTCATCCTGCCCTACTGGCAGGCGCGCCATCCCGACCACGCCATCACTGCAACGCTCGGCTACGAGGCCTGCTTCCTCTCCGGCCTGAAGAAAGTCGAAACCGGGGCCCCACGGACAGTCTCGTCCGGGGTGGGATACCGGCCAGAACCGCATCGCCCTTCAAGATCGTCTACGCCAGCCTCTACGCCGATGTGCGCCCCAGCTTCATCGTCGACATCACGCCCTTCATCGAGCAGCGCCATCTGGCGCTGATGGCCTATCGCTCGCAATACGCCAACCAATCCGCCGGCAGCGGCCTCTTTGTTCCCGAAGAGGAGATTCGCGAGCGCACCTTCGCCGAGGCGCGCCACTACGGCCTGCTGGCGGGCGTCCGCTACGGCGAGCCCTTTGTGCAAAAGGAAGTCGGCCTCGTCGACGACCTCACGCTCCTGCCCGTGCAATCGCTCTAAGACGATTGTTCCTGCCGCGCCGCCACTCTCTCCTGCATAACAAATTCTTATCCGTTGCGAAAGTAGAATCATTTTGTTGAATGCCAGCGCCTTCGCCGACACTAGGGTTGGAGACCATCGATGCCACAAACCTGGAACCCTGAAACCTACGGACGTGACGGCGCATTTGTGCATGAGCTGGCTGGCGGCGTACTTGAATGGCTCGCTGCCCAGCCCGGAGAAAATATCCTCGATCTGGGCTGCGGCGACGGCCAATTGACTGAACGCATCGCAGCCAGTGGCGCAAGCGTAACCGCCATCGATGCCTCTTCACAGATGGTGGCAGCGGCGCGTGCCCGCGGCGTCGCGGCCGAGGAGGGCTCCGCCGAATCGCTGCCCTATGCGGATCGAACATTCGACGCGGTCTTCTCGAACGCCGTCCTTCACTGGGTTCGCGACCAGGACGCCATGCTCGCCCAGGTGCGCCGCGTCCTGCGTCCCGGCGGGCGCTTTGTCGCCGAGATGGGTGGACATGGCAATATCGCCGCAATCCGCGTGGCCCTTGCCGCGGTGCTTGCGCGCCACGGCTTTGCCGACCTGGGCGAGCGCGGGAACTACTATCCCACCGCGGAGGCTTACTCCCGCCGCCTTCAGCAGCACGGCTTCACCGTCGCACGCATTCTTCTCTTCCCTCGCCCCACGCCGCTTCCCGCAAGCGGAATGAAAGGCTGGCTCAACACTTTTTGCCGCGGCGCGCTCGACGCACTGCCCGTGCATCTGCGAGAGATCGCCGTTCGACGAAACCGTCGCGCTCCTTGCTCCCGCCCTGCGCGACGAAGAAGGCCACTGGACTGCAGACTATGTGCGCCTGCGCTTCATCGCGACCGTCTGACGGCCTTTTAGGTTTGTTGAATCCGCAGTTTCTCTGCCACAAGATCGAGTAACTTACATCGAGTTAAGAAAATATTCCAGATATCCTCTTGCGTTTATCCGTGAGTTATGGCAAAGTAATCACTGCGTAGGAGAATGCCCGATGAAGAACAACACGCAAATCTCGATGCGTAGGCTGGCAAGGCTCGGTACGAGCCCATCCGGCCGCCGGGCGTGGTTTCTCTATATCTCGTAACCCCTTGTGGTCTGCTCCTGCGCATCCTGCATAAACATTGGGTTTTCCCGAGTGGCGTAGAACACAGGTTCATCGACTGTTAATCGAACAATGCCTGTATTCGTTTGTTCCCTTGGGGAAGGTTAGGTTGAGTTAGATTCGACCTTTGTATTTAGCGCCGCGGCAAGTTATGTGGCGTTTTGGGGAAAGCTATGTCTCTAACTCAGAGTGAATAAGTAAAAGCGCCGGTGGCGATGAAATGAGTTACTTCCTGCCACGAAAAGCAGGGTTGAGGAAACCCTGCCGGAGCGGGCCGCTTCCGGCGTAACTGCCGGGACGGAAGTTCCGAACTCCTTTCGCTCATTCCCCGGCGCAACTTTGTGCGCGGATTGCTGTATGACATAGAGTCTGGCCGGCGGCGTAGGGAACGGTTACTTCGCCTGTTAAGCGCGGTGGACGCGGGTTCGATTCCTGCCCGGAGCGAAAGCTCTGGTAGCTCAGTGGTAGAGCGCCTCTACCGCCCCGTTTGTTCCCCGGCCAGAGATCTTCAGCTTCTGCCCTTTTTGAGAGGGCAGGAAAAGGCCGGTGGCGTAGGGAACGGTTACTTCGCCTTGGGAGCCGAAAACGCAGGTTCGAATCCTGCCTTGAGACTTGTGCTCAAGTCGTCTAGTGGTTCAGGACGCCGTAACGTTCCGTTTCCGCTTGTTCCCCGGCCAGCAACTCTTAACCTCAGCTTTTTTGAGGATGAAAAACTGCCAGTGGCGCAGAACAGAACATGGATACTTCCGGTGTAAGCCGGTTCGACTCCTGCCGCCAAGTGTTTGGCGCTGCGTTCTGCGTCCGATTATTCCCCGGCAGGGTATTCTTACTCAGAAAGGAGGCGCGTCATGCGCCTGAACGTGTTCAAACCCAAGCCGCGTCCGCGCACTCATGAGGGAGCACAGGCCCGCGTCATCACTCCGGAGCAGGCTCTGCGCCGCTCGGTTCTTTCCTGCATGTTGTGGGAGGGCGAGTTCTACGAGGACGGCGTCGAGATCGCCGGCCGCATTCATGAGCTGGTCCCGCAGGTCGAGGCGGAAAAGGTGGCCGCGCTGGCCGTCGAGGCCCGCGAGCGCATGAAGCTGCGCCACGCTCCGCTTTTGCTGGTGCGCGAGATGGCGCGTCTTGCCACGCATCGCGGCCTGGTAGCCGAGACTCTGGCTCGCGTCATCCAGCGCGCCGATGAGTTGAGCGAGTTTGTCGCCATCTACTGGGCGATGGGCTGCCAGCCGCTCTCCGCGCAGGTCAAGAAGGGATTGGCCGCCGCGTTCGGCAAGTTCGACGAGTACGCGCTGGCCAAGTACGACCGTGCCGGAGCCGTTCGCTTGCGCGACGTGCTCTTCCTTTCGCACGCCCGGCCCGCCGCTGAGGCGCAGGCCGCGCTGTGGAAGCGCCTGGTCGACAACCAGTTGGCCACGCCGAACACCTGGGAGGTTGCGCTCTCGGCAGTTGGCCGCGATTCTCAGGGCCAGCCTCTAGAAAAGCGCGAAGCGTGGGAGCGCCTGCTCGCTCAGCGCAAGCTTGGCGCCTTGGCCTTGCTGCGCAACCTGCGCAATATGCTGCAGGCCGGCGTGGATCTCGAGTCGCTGCGCAAGGCTCTAGAGACCGTGAGGGCCGAGCGCGTTCTCCCGTTCCGGTTCGTATCCGCGGCCAAGCACGCACCGCAACTTGAGCCCGAGTTGGAGGGTGCGATGTTCAAGTGTCTTGAAGGCCATAAGAAGCTGGCCGGCAAGACGATTCTGATTGTCGACTGCTCCGCCTCGATGCACGGCCAAATCTCGCGCAAGTCCGAACTCGACAGGCTCAGCGCGGCAGCGGCCCTTGCGGCGCTGCTGCGCGAGATCTGCGAGGAAGTGGGCGTGTACGCAACCGCAGGCGACGATGGCAGGCGGATTCACGCCACCATGCTTGTTCCGTCGCGGAGGGGCTTCGCGCTGCGCGATTTGCTTGCATACGAGAAGACTTCGCGTGTGATCGGTGGTGGCGGAATCTTCCTCAAGCAAGTGATTGACTACGTGCGGAAGGAGGAAAAGGAGAAGGCCGACCGGATCATCGTCATTACCGATGAGCAGGACTGCGATCTGGTGAACAAGCCCACCAGCGCGCGTCCCTTCGGTCGCGCCAACTACCTGATCAACGTAGCCAGCTTCAAGAACGGAATTGGCTATGGCGAGTGGACGCACATCGACGGCTGGAGCGAAGCGGTGGTCGAATACATCGCCGAACTCGAAGCCGCGCAGGGTACGCCGGGCGTCTGATCGTTCGCGCGCACCAATCAAGCTAAACAACTTCGGGGAGCAGCCGATTGAAGGCTGCTGCCCGAACTTTCGGTGCGCCGCGCTTTACTCCGCTGCCAGAAGCTTGGTGCGGAACAGCAGTCCCGCCACAATGCCGCCTACGCTGGGAATGACGAGGAACAGCCACAACTGCTTGAGTGCCTGGCTGCCGACAAACAGCGCCGGTCCCAGGCTCCGCGCCGGATTCACGCTCACACCCGTGATATGAATACCGAAGATGTGAATCACCAAAAGCGTGATGCCGATGGCCAGCCCTGCAAATCCCGCCGGCGCGGTCTTCTGTGTTGACCCCAGGATCACGATCACAAAGATCACGGCGGCTACAAACTCAAACAGAATGGCCGATTGAATGTTGTATCCGCCTTGATATCCGGGCCCCCAGCCGTCCTGGCCCAACCCGTTCACCGCAAGACTGTATCCTGG
Organism: uncultured Acidobacteriaceae bacterium; assembly: GCA_963799445.1. Lineage (GTDB taxonomy): Bacteria > Acidobacteriota > Terriglobia > Terriglobales > Acidobacteriaceae > Telmatobacter. The sequence goes on from CAWCXX010000048.1 coordinate 69,152, forward strand.
GGTGCCGACCGCAATCACCAGCAGCACCCAGGCCGCAAGAATCGCGCCCACAAACTGTCCAATCCAGTAGCCGATCATGTCCTTGACCGACATCCGCCCCGCAACACAAACGCCCAGGCTGACCGCGGGGTTGACATGGCCGCCCGAGACGGGACCAATTCCGTAAATTGCCGCGACCTGCGCCAGCCCGAAGGCAAATGCGATGCCCAGAATGCCGACCTTGTCGCCCGCAATTACCGCCGTTCCACATCCAAAAAGCACCAGAATGAAGGTGCCTACCAGTTCCGCCAGATACTTCTTCATGATTCCTCCTTGCTGACTTGAGAAGCTTGGGGCCTGCACAGGCTGCATCGCTGTTCTCGCGTAGCCGCTGCGCCGAAATGCAGCGCCGAAGCTCGAGGGGCCTATGGAAAGAGTCGAAAATGCGCGAGCAGAATGCGCGAACGCAGTCTTGCAGAAGCGCTGCTGCGGAGTCAAGAAAAAATATGGCCTTCATCGCAAAATCCGCTCCTGCGGAATGCGCCTGCTTCCTCCCGGTCTCCTTTTATAGTGAAAAACCTCAGCGCGTTCACGGCTATTCATCGCAGCGGGCGCCTTTTGTTGTGCTAACGTTCAAGCGTGAGCGTTCCCGCGCCAGGCAAAGGTGAAACGAAGAAGGCAAACCCGCGGCGCTTGCCGGGGCTGGCAGTCAAGGATGGCCTCATTCGCCATCCCTTTGACCTGGAATTTGGAGTCCGCACCAGTGGTCTGGTGGCGGGGCGGCATCTCGGCTTTGGGCACCGCAGCGACCGGCACTTCACGGCCTACTACGCGGTTGCACCTTCGGTGTTTCAAGGCATGATTGCGCGCTGGCGTCGATGCCGGCCGGTGGCGCCCATCGACGCCTACACCTTCGTCGACGTGGGCGCAGGCATGGGGCGGGCCATGCTGCTGGCCTCGGCGTACCCCTTTCGTGCCGTCGTCGGGATTGAGCTGCACCCAACTTTGGCGCGTATCGGCCGCGGGAATTTGGCATCGTGGCGCGCCGCAGGACGCGCCCTCGCACCCATGCGCATGCACTGCCGCGATGCAGCGGAGTTCCCGCTCCCTCCCGATCCGTGCGTGGCCTTTCTCTTCAACCCGTTTGGCGCACCCGTGCTGCGCCGTCTGCTGCGCGCCTGGGGCCGGAACCTTGCCCAACGCGCGGGACAACTGGATATCCTGTACGTAAACAACGAGCAGGAGAGCGTGTTGGAACGCGAGCCGGGATTTGCGCGGCTTTTTCTCGGCCAAGTGCGGCGGTCGCATGCCGACGCCGTCACCGACCGTACAATTCTCAAGCAGCAGCCGGACGCCGAATACGCGGCCACGGGCTGGGAGGATTGCTCGATCTATCGCTGGGTTGGAAGGACAGGGAGTAGGCAGTAGGAAGTAGAGAGTAGAGGCCATGAACGGAAGGCATCTGATTCTGGGAATAGGCGAACTGCTGTGGGACATTTTGCCGGAGGGCACGAGGCTCGGCGGCGCGCCGGCCAACTTCGCCGTGATGGCCGGCCGGCTGGGCAATCACGCCGCCATCCTCAGCCGCATTGGCCGCGACGAGCTGGGCCGACAGGCCATAGGCCGCCTCGATCCGATGCCCGTGGAAACCAGCTTCCTTGAAGTCGATGCGGCGCACGAGACCGGCCGCGTCACCGTCAATTTCTCCGATGGCGAACCGCATTACACCATCCACCAGCCCGCGGCGTGGGACTTTTTAGAACTTTCGAACGAGTGGATTCAACTCGTGGAGAGAGCCGATGCCCTTTGCTTTGGCTCGCTCGCGCAGCGCAGTCTTGAGTCGCGGCAGACTATCCAGACTTTGGCTGCGCAAAGCCCCGCATCCTGCATTCGTATCTTCGACGTGAACCTGCGGGCGCCGTTCTACTCTGCAGAGGTGATCGAGGAGTCGGTGGAGCTGGCCACAGTGCTCAAGATGAACGCGGCCGAAGCGCCCCTGGTGCTGGAACTGCTGGATCTGACCCTCGACCATGAGTCCGCAGGCGATGGGCAGCGCCTGAGTTCGGAACTGTTACGCACGGCCGCCGACCGCATCCTCCAGGGGTTTCCCACGCTGCAATTGGTGGCGATCACTCGGGGCAACCGCGGCAGCCTGCTCGTCAACCGCGACGAGTGGGATGAGCATCCGGGATTTCCGGTCAAAGTTGCCGACGGGATCGGCGCCGGAGATGCGTTTACAGCGGCAATCGCGCACTACCTGCTGCGCGGGGCCGATCTGCCCACGCTGAACGAGGCGGGAAACCGTTGGGGCGGCTGGATGGCCTCGCAGTCCGGCGCCATGCCCGCCTTGCCGGATGCTGTGCGCGATGCCATTGCCGCCGCCATTGCAAAAATGGCGAACTGAGAAGGCGCCTGAAGCTTCCGCTCTGTAGCTCGTAGCCAATGCACGGCTGCTGCCGCCTACTGACTGCCGACGGCGAGTAAACGTTTTCCATCTTGTCAAACAAAGCACTTTCGCATTACGATGGCGGGGTCATGAACAAACCCGCCGCAGTTGCCGCATTCGTCGCCGCGTTCCTGTTGCCTTCGGGCCTGATTGCGCAGGCGCCTTCGCTGGCCATTCAGGTGGACCACCCCACCGCCAACGTGAGCCCCACGCTCTATGGCCTCATGACCGAGGAAATCAACGATTCCTACGATGGCGGAATCTACGCCGAGTTGGTGCGCGACCGCGCTATTGGCAGCGCTTGGGACTCGCTTGCTTCCTGGCCCATCGTGGCGCGCGGTAACTCCATCGTGGGCGTCTCCGCCGACGAATCCACCGGGCCCAGCGCGGCAAATCCGCGCAGCCTCAAAGTGAGCGTCAGTGCAGCCGCTCCAGGCTCGCCTGCAGGAATCGAGAACGGCGGCTTTTGGGGCATCCCCGTGCTGCCGAACACAACTTACACGGGATCGTTCTATGCCAAGACCGATACCGCCGGCACTTTCGTCACCGTCTGCCTCCAAAACGACCAGACCGGCGTTGACGCGGCCACGGTCACCGTCACCGGACTCACCGCCGAGTGGAAGCAGTTCACCTACGCGCTCAAGACCGGCGACGTGCCGGTTTCGTCGAACAACCACCTGATCCTCACCATCGCTCGCCCGGCCACGGTGTGGTTCAACCTCATTTCCCTCTTCCCGCCCACCTGGCACGCGCGGCCCGGCGGCAACCGTATCGACATCATGCAGAAGCTGGTTGCCATGCAGCCCAAATTCCTGCGCCTGCCCGGCGGCAACTATCTTGAGGGCGACCATATCTCCGACCGCTTCGACTGGAAGAAGACTATCGGCCCGTGGGTCGAGCGGCCCACGCACATGAGTCCCTGGCATTACCGCTCGTCCGACGGCATGGGCCTGCTCGAGTTTCTGGAGTGGTGCGAAGACCTGAAGATGGAGCCGGTGCTTGCTGTCTATGCAGGCTACTCACTGGCTGAAGAGCACGTCGATCCGGGGCCGGCCCTGGAACCCTATGTACAGGATGCGCTCGACGAGATCGAGTATGTCACTGGCGGCACAGACACCAGGTGGGGCGCCGAGCGCGCCAAAGACGGCCACCCGGCCCCGTTCCCACTGTACTACGTCGAAGTCGGAAACGAAGATTGGTTCGATCGCTCCGGCTCCTACGACGGCCGCTTCGCTCAGTTCTACCACGCTATCAAGCAGCGCTATCCCGATCTGAAGATCATCGCCACCACCCCTGTAAAAAGCGTCAAACCCGACGTGCTCGACGAGCACTTCTACATGCCGGCCGAGCAGTCGTTCAACGAGGCGGACCACTACGACAAGGCCAGCCGCAACGGCCCCAAAATCTTCGTCGGCGAATGGGCCACGCGCGAAGGCGACCCCACGCCGAATCTTGAGGCGGCACTGGCCGACGCGGCCTGGCTCACGGGCCTCGAGCGCAACAGCGATCTGGTCATCATGGCCAGCTATGCGCCGCTCTTCGTCAACGTAAACCCAGGTGGCATGCAGTGGTCTCCTGATCTAATCGCCTACGACGCGCTCACCAGCTACGGCTCGCCCAGCTATTGGACACAGGTGATGTTCTCCACTCATTTGGGAACTCAAGTCGTGGCCAGCACGCTTGCCAACGCCCCGTCGCGCGTCTATGCTTCCGCAACCCGCGACGAAAAAAAACACAAGCTCTTCGTCAAAGTGGTTAACGCGACTTCGGCTTCAGAACCGCTCGCGATTGCGCTGACCGGAGTCGCTAACCTCGCGCCTCGGGCCACGCTCACCACAATGAGCGGCAAGACGCCCAACGCGGCCAACAGCATCGCGCACCCCGACGCCGTTGTCCCGGTTGCGCACAGCGTTCCCATCGCAGGACCCAAATTTACCCAGACCTTTGCGCCCTATTCGGTCAATGTGCTGGAGTTGAGCTACTGATCGCTGCAACTGCACGAACCCCCGCAAATCACTTCCTGCCAGGCCCACAACTCGAGTAAAGTAAGTTCATTGTGATTATCGATTTCGCCAGGCGCGCGCACGATCACAACTGGGAGATGGACCCCATTACGCGCTCCCTGCTCGACACCGATTTCTACAAACTCCTCATGCTCCAGTTCATCTGGAAGCATTTTCCGAAGACGCGTGCCACGTTCACTCTCATCAATCGCACGTCTTCGGTGCGCCTGGGCGAAATCGTTGGTGTCCCGCAGCTACGCGAGCAACTCGAGGTCACGCGCCGGCTCCGCTTCCGGAAGTCGGAGTTGGTTTGGCTGGCCGGCAACACGTTTTACGGGCGCCGCGGCATCTTCGAGCCGGCATTCCTTGACTGGCTTGAGCGCGACTTCAGGCTTTCCGATTACGAATTATCCGTCCAGGATGGACAAATCACCCTTCGCTTTCACGGCCTGTGGTCCGGAACTTCGATGTGGGAGATCTACGCGCTCTCCCAGATCGGCGAATTGAAGACGCGTGCCGCGCTGAAGCAGTTGAGCGAGATGGAACTCGATATTCTCTACGCGCGCGCCAAGACCCGGCTGTGGGAAAAGATGGAGCGGCTGCGCGGCGTTCCCGAGCTCAGCATCAGCGACTTCGGCACGCGACGCAGGCACAGCTATCTCTGGCATGAATACGTCGTGAATGCCATGCATAACACGCTCGGCGAGAGCTTTTCCGGCACCTCGAACGCGTACCTCGCCTACAAACACGACCTCGAAGCCATTGGCACCAATGGCCACGAATTGCCCATGGCCATGGCCGCGCTCGCCCGTGATGAAGAGGAGTTACGCACCTCGCAATACCGCCTGCTGGAGTTATGGCAACAAAGTTACCAGGGCGAACTGCTCATTCTGCTTCCCGACACGTTCGGCACCACGCAATTTCTGCGCGGAGCGCCTGCCTGGGTAGCGAACTGGACCGGCCAGCGCATCGACAGCAAGGACGCGTATGTGGCAGGCGACGAATATATCGCATGGCTGGAGCAGCATGGGCGCGATCCACGCCAAAAGCGGCTGATAGCCAGCGACGCACTCGATGTGGAGCAGATTCTAAGTTTGCAGGCCTACTTTGCGGGCACTCCGCGCAACGGCGCCTTGCCCGACGACTTCCACTCGGCAAGCGATTTTTACGACGCCGGTCGCTGGGTCCCGGAGCGCCGCATTCGCTTCAGCGCCGGCTGGGGCACTCTGCTCACCAACGACTTCCGCAACTGCAATCCCCAGGGCAACGACGGCTTCAACCCGGTTGGCCTGGTCTGCAAGCTGACCGAAGTTGAAGGCAGGCCCGCGGTCAAGCTCTCTGACAATTACTCCAAAGCTCTGGGCGACGCCAAAGAAGCCGAACGCTACCGGCGCGTCTTCGGCGTGGCAGGAGTAGCGGACGCGCCCGTGCTCACGTAAGAGAGCCCGACGCAAAAAAGCTAACCGTGCCCCCATGGTTGCAAGCGCTACGCTCCGGCCGGTGTACCCTTCTCGATATGGCCTTGCAGCCAGCCTGGTACGCTACTCAACTCCGAGCTGAGTTGGCGCTGCGCAACCGCAGCTACGCGCGCGGGCGCGCGCATGTCGAGAGCTACGGAAGCGCGCCGGTCATCGTGTATGCGCCCGAATACCCCGCAGACGAAGACCTGTCTGCGGGGACCCCGTTGAAGACCGGCCGCCATGGAAACTTCTTCGATGCCGCTTATGGGGCCATTGTCGCGCATGCCGAGTGGATGCGGCGCTTCGATAAGGTCCATGCGCAGGCGGCACGGTCACTGCCTAAACCCCAGTTCGAGCCTGACCGCCGCTGGCGCGAGCTTGACTCCTGCATGAGTTCCGATGCGCTGCTGATGAACATTTTCTGCACGCCCGGTGTAGCAGAATCCACTGCCCTTCGCAATGCGCTCGGCGTGGATACCGAGGCGGTTCCCATCTTTGGCTGGAAGGCGCGCGTGCCGCTGGCCAATGGCCGATCCGATCGCACCGAAATCGATATGCGCTTTGGCTCGCTGCTCGTCGAGGCCAAGCTAACCGAGGTTGGTTTTCAATCGCGCGCCGCGGCGATCGTGGAGTCCTATCGCGACTTCGACGCCGTGTTTGACCGCGATCTGCTCCCGCGCACCGAGATCGCCACTACGCGGTGGATGCAGGCGAGCGAATTTCCTGAGAACGAATCGCAGGAACTGGAAAGCCTTGTCGGCGACCCGTCTTCTTTTTCTCCGGTCGAGACCAGCTTTCGCGCTCCCGGCGAGGCGGGCTACGCGAGTTATCAGCTCATCCGCGGCGTGCTGGCGGCTCATGCCGCGCAGTGCAGCTTCTGCATGCTGCACGACGAACGCCGCCCGGACCTGTGCGAAGAGTGGTTTCAGGTGATGGCGGCCGTCAGGAATGCCGAACTGCGTGTGCGGTTGAAGGTGCTCACGTGGCAGGAGCTCGCCGCGTTTCTGCCCGCCGTGCTACAGGAGTTCCTCGATCTGAAGTACGGAATCGCCGCGCCGGGGCAAACCCCGCCGCGAACCACTGAAGATGCTAATTTCGATTTGCCCTGATCTGGATTCACATAAGGCCCCGTCAGGGCGGCAAATTGCCCAGGCCCCACGTCTATAATTCCCGCGTAGGCGGTGCTGTCCCGCGGCAACTCCCAACAACGGCGCCGACGAGCGCGATGCAACCTGCAACGACCGATCTGATTAAATCCGCGCGGCGCTTCTATGCAGAGGAGTTGTGCCGCATCAACCGCATCTCCTCGCCCGCCATCTTTGCCGCCTTCGCAACTGTGCCACGCGAGCGTTTCGTCGGTCCTGGCCCGTGGATTATTCAAAGCGGTGGAACGTCCTCATTCACTGAGGACGCCGATCCCACCCACGTCTATCGCGATGCGCTTATTGTGCTCGACGAGGCCAAGCGCCTGAACAACGGCCAGCCCAGTCTGTGGTCGCATTATCTGAGCCTTCTCGACGTGCACCTGAGCGACCAAATTCTCCATCTCGGCTGTGGCACCGGATATTACACCGCCATCCTGGCCGAGCTTACCGGCCCGCTTGGCAAGATCATCGCTATCGAAATCGACGAGGGCCTTGCCGCCCGAGCCGCAGATGCTCTCTCCGCCTGGCCGCAGGTCACAGTGGTTCACGCCGATGGCGCACTCGGCCCCTTCGAACCCTCCGACGTCATCGTTGTCAGTGCCGGCGCCACGCATCCACTCGCCGCCTGGCTCGCCGCCCTCAAGCCCGAAGGCAAGCTGCTCTTTCCGCTCACCTCTACGCGAGGACCGGGGACCATGGCGCATATCACTCGCAAAACCGCCGATCTCTACGCAGCAACACTCGACGGCTCCGTCTTCTTCGTCGATTTTGCCGGAGCGCGCGATCCCGCCGTTAGCAACGAGCTCGCCGTGGCGCTCAAGCGCGATAAGGGCGCCGCCGCGCGCTCCCTGCGCTGCGATGCGCACGAAAAAGACGAATTCTGCTGGCTTCATGGCGACGGTTGGTGCTTCTCGCGGCTCGGACTGATGTGATAGACTAGACCTAGTCAGGTCCGACGGAGCCGACCATGCCAATCGTGAACATTTACAACGCCAAAACCCAGCTCTCGAAGCTGGTCGATCTCGCATCTTCGGGAACCGATGTGGTGATTGCGCGGGCGGGTAAGCCAGTGGCGCGCCTGACCGCGCTTGAGAAAAGGAAGGGGAACCGCCGCATGGTGGGCTTTGGCGCTCTCGAAGGCAAAGGGTGGATCGCGGACGATTTCGATGCGCCATTACCGGATGAGATTCTGGCACAGTTTGAGGGGCGGTTGCCCGACGAACCCGCCGTCGATTCTCAGGCGCCAGCCGGCGATCGAACCGCAAATAGGGAACGCTGATGCGCGTCCTGCTCGATACGCACCTTCTTTACTGGTGGTTTTATGACACGAAGAAGCTATCCCGCAACGCGGAGGCTCTGATCCGCGGGGCAGAGGACGTATTTGTCTCGGCCGCCTCGTTATGGGAGATTGCGATCAAGGTCCGGCTAGGGAAGATGGAAGCGCGGCCCCAGGACATCATGAACTGGATCGAAAAGAACGATTTCATCGAATTGCCTGTCGCGTTCCGTCATGCAGCCCTGGTTGCCGGTCTGCCGCTCCACGATGGAGATCCGTTTGACCGGCTGCTGATTGCACAGGCGGTCAGTGAGCCGCTGCACCTGCTTACGGTGGATGAACAACTGAAGCGGTATAGCGAGCTAGTGATTGTGGTCTAGGCGGGTTGGCGGCCGCACATAAATTACGTGACAAGCCTTTTACCGGGAATGACCTGAGAATTGTGGTTTGCTTTCCGTCGGCAGGGGTCCGCGGTCTCCCTGGTGCCCAGATGCGAGGCACCTGGGGTACCCGTGTTCTTTGGGTGAGCCAGCATCCGGGGAGCCGGGGGACCCGCAGGAGCAGAATCCGAACTCTTGGTCAACCTCTAGGCGAACTTCTGGAAATCCAAGCCGAAACACCTCGGCTTTGGAGATGCTCTGTGAATCTCGACCTGGGGATTGATAGTTTTTGCCAGTATAACCGCCCTTTGTTGGTTTGCTTCCTCCATCCGGCATCCCAAGAAAATACGAGTTAATTCCTCTGAATGGAATTTTAGAGTCGCGAACGATTGCCCAGGCGCTATGGAGAATGGCACGAAGAGGCGGTATTCCTGTTCGTATTCCCAATCTCGGCTCTTCGTGTATATCAATCTGTCGAGAATGATTCGTGAGGACTCGGTGTTTGACATTGTGAATCCATGCTGGACCATTTCTTGGCTTGTTCGATATAGAACGGGTCGCTCGTTCGAATATTTGATTGGTTTGGACGCTAGGAAAGCCGAATGCTTGTCCATGCTCGGAGTAAATTCAATCACCGCTCCGCGGTGTTTGTCCGCATAATGCGCCCACATCAGCAGATTTTCGAAGTCAATGGTTGAACAGAATACGCCGTCGTGCTCGAATGAATGGCGCACGAAGGAAAGTACCTCCTGCTCCGTCCGCTGAAACCTATCCAGGTCGTACAAATTCTCGATCGGAATACTTAGTATTTCCTTGCGCAATTGCACCCTGTGGTCCGGAGGCGCATTCTCACGAGCTGCATGAATTAGCATGATCTGAGCCTTCCAGGGTGAATCAGGCAGGGACGAAGGATCGTTTTCCCCTTCAATGAAGTCAATGAATGCTGCTTTCAGACCCTCCAGAAAGAATTTCCTGTCTTTTCCAAAGGCTTCCTGAAGGTATGCATCGAGAGGATCATTGAAATCAGCCGGTCTTGACAGGCGAAAAGTCGTGCTCTCGAGCGTCCTTAATAGCCCGTTATAAGACAAAAACTTATAGATGTGATCAGGGCATTCGTAACGTTTCATGTTGCCTCGCCTGAAAATATAGCAGGCAATCGCCTGGAGCGGGGAGCCCGGCCCCGCCTAATTTTTCATAGAGCGTTCGGAACTGCCTGGGAGGCTGGTTGTTTATTACAGCACGCGCGCCAGCCACTTCCCCGTATGCGAATGCAGATTGCCCGCGATCTCCTCGGGCGGTCCTTCGGCCACAATGCGCCCGCCCGCTTCGCCGCCCTCCGGCCCCAGGTCGATCACCCAATCGGCGCTCTTGATCACGTCCAGGTTGTGCTCGATCACGATCAGCGAGCCGCCGCCGTCGATCAGCTTCTTGAACGCCGTCAGCAGCTTCGATACATCGTCAAAGTGCAAGCCCGTGGTCGGCTCGTCCAGGATGTACAGCACGCGGCTGGCCTGCGAGGGCTTCGCCGCCGCGTTCGCCGCGCGCACCTGAGCCAGATGCGCGGCCAGCTTCACGCGCTGCGCTTCGCCGCCTGAGAGCGTGGTCGCCGACTGGCCCAGCCGCACATAACCCAGCCCGATCTCATCCAACACCGCCAGCTTTTCCACGAGCTTGTTCTGCCCGGCAAAAAAGCGCAGCGCCTCTTTCACCGTCATCTGCAGCACGTCGTGAATGTTCTTGCCTTTGTAGTGCACATCGAGAATCTTCGTCTGGTAGCGCGTCCCATTACAGTCTTCGCAAGGCAGCTCCACATCGGCCAGGAACTGCATTTCGACCGTCACGGTGCCGTCGCCCTCGCAGGTGTTGCAGCGCCCGCCCGGCACGTTGAACGAGAAATGTCCCGGCGTGAGCGAGAGCCGCTTGGACTCAGGCTGCGCGGCAAACAGCTCGCGCACCAAATCGAATCCTTTGATGTAGGTAATGGGATTCGAGCGCGGCGTGCGTCCAATGGGAGTCTGGTCCACCAGCACCACGTCGTTCAGCCGCTCCACGCCGCTCAAGGAACTGAAGACCCCTGCGGGGTCGCCGCCATCGCTCTGCCCCAGCGCGCGCGCCACCGCGCGATACAGCACCTGGTGCACCAGCGTGGACTTACCCGAGCCGGAAACTCCCGTCACCGCCACCAGCAGCCCCAGAGGAATCTCCACGTCCAATCCGTGCAGATTGTTTGCCCGCGCCCCGCGTAGTACCAGCTTTTCCCGTCCCGGCGCGCGCCGCCGCGTGGGCACGGGAATCGAAATCTTCCCAGAGAGATAGCGCCCTGTAAGCGACGACGGATTCGCCTCGATCTCAGCCAGCACGCCCTCCGCAAGCAGCTTGCCGCCAAACTCGCCCGCGCCCGGCCCCAGGTCAAGCAAATGGTCGGCCGCGCGCAGAATATCGGCGTCGTGCTCCACCACCAAAATCGTGTTTCCCAAATCGCGCAGCTCTTTCAAAATGCGAATCAACCGCTCCGTGTCGCGCGTGTGCAAGCCGATCGATGGCTCATCGAGCACATACAACGCTCCCACCAGTTGCGATCCCAGCGAAGTCGCCAATTGAATGCGCTGCGCCTCGCCGCCCGAGAGCGTCGACGCGAGCCGATCCAATGTCAGATATTCCAGTCCCACGGCGGCAAGAAAGCTCAGCCGCTGCCGCACCTCATGCAGAATCGGTCCCGCAATCTCCTCCTGCATCGGCGTCAACCGCAGCTCGTCAAAGAACTCCTTCGCCTGCGCGATGGTCAGCGCCGTCACCTGGCAGATGTTTTTTTCGCCGCCCCCTTCATTTCCCATGCGCACAGAGCGCGCCTCGGCCTGCAGCCGCTGCCCGCGGCAATCCGGGCACTCCGCGTAGCCGCGATACTTGCTCAACATCACGCGCACGTGCAGCTTGTATTTCTTGCGCTCCATCTGCGCAAAGAAGCCCATCACGCCCGCAAAACCGTCCCTGCCACGCAGCACCGTTTCGCGTGCCTGTTCTGTCAGCTCGTTCCACGGCACGTCCAGCGGCACGCCCAGCTCCGCCGCGCGTTTGCGCATTTCGCCAAACCACGGCCGGTACTTGGGCCGGTTCCACGGATCGATGGAGCCGCCATTCAGGCTCAAACTTTTGTCGGGAATCACCAGGTTCAGGTCGTAGTCCACCGTGTTGCCGAAGCCCTGGCAGCGCGGACACGCCCCAAAGGGGTTGTTGAAGCTGAACAGCCGCGGTTCCGGCTCGCGGCCCGGCCGGTGGCAACTCGTGCACTCATACTCGCCGCTGAAGCGCAGCCGCCGCCGCCCGACCGTCTCGTCGCGTTGCGCTTCCTCAAAAAACACCTCGCCGCCCTCCCGGTAGGCAGTCTCCACGGCATCGACAATGCGCGGACGCGCATCGGCGCTCACTTGAATCCTGTCCAGGAGCACAAAGATCGGTGCAGAGAAATCTAGATCGAGCAGCGATTCCGGCGTAGAAAACTCGAAGATCCTTCCCTGTTGCCAAAGCCGGTTGAAACCGCCCGCGCGTAACTCGGCGAGCCGCGCCTTCAGCGTCTCGTGTGTGCGGTGAGTCGCCGCCTTTCGCCGCCGGTTTTGACTTGCCTGCCGATTTCGCTGCCCGGCCCGCGTTCTTCGCCGTCTTCGCTTCGGGCTCCGCCGCAGGCGTCGCAGTCGCCACCGGAAACAGCACGTTCAGCCGCGTGCCCTCGCCCAGCGCCAGCACAGCCCCGGCCGCCTCGTCCACCGAATCGCGCTTCACGAGCCCCTCACAGTGGACGCAGTGTACCGTTCCGCAGCGCGCATACAGGAGACGCAGGTAATCGTAGATCTCCGTGGCCGTGGCCACCGTCGAGCGCGGATTGCGCGTCGTATTCTTCTGCTTGATGGCGATCGCCGGCGCCAGACCGTCGATCTCGTCCGCATCGGGCTTTTCAATCCGCTCAAGAAACTGCCGCGCATAGGCCGAGAGCGACTCCACATACCGCCGCTGCCCTTCGGCATAAATGGTGTCGAAGGCCAGCGAGCTTTTGCCCGAGCCCGACACGCCGCTGATCACCGTCAGCTTGCCATGCGGAATCTCGCAGGAGAGATTTTTCAGGTTGTGTGTCCGCGCGCCGCGGATGACGATGGCATCGTTCAAAGGGAAGGCACCGGCGTAAACTTGTCCGGACGCGTCACTGTCTCCTCAGCGAGGTTCAGGGCGCAACCGGCCATTCTCCATTATACGTGGTGCCCCAAGCGCCGGTTCGCGCGCACACAGTGCTTTCACAGCGTTGCCGCAATGCGCTGCTTGCGGCAGAAGATATTTGAATTCTGAGAAACTGCCCGAATATGGGGAATCAGGCAGCCAGATTAGCCATTCGCGTGAATCCAAGTTGCGCTTCATTGGCCGCTTCGCGATTCAACACACCGGCCAAGCCGATCAGCGCCTCCGATGCACAAGCCGGACAATGTTCCGCGCAGTTACCGATGCAGTCGCAATCCTGGCAGAGATAAGCCCGCGTCAAGGGCATATGTTGCATCGAGAGGAATTTCATAGAGCTACCCCGCGTATTGGTGTCTTCCATACGTCCACCCCGATTGATCGTCCCGCCACCCGGCAGAACTCTTTCTCTGCCACTTTCACCCCCATGGCGGAACTCAGCTGCTCTTGCACTACTTTGATGGATGCTGCTATCCCACGGCAAAGTTGCACTATTCTCCGCCTCGACCATCGCCACGCTAACCCCTTTATTTGCTTTGCGATTCAAACCTAAGGTAAAACTGTGCGTCGGTTCATTACACTGTGAACTGAGGGTCTTTGTGTTCCGTTCTGCATTTTTCGTTTTCGTTGTGGCTCTCGTATATGCATCGGCCGTCGTCCCCGCGCAATCTCCTCTTCCGGCTCTGCCGCGCCGCCGTCGCCCGCCGGCGCACCTGCTGAAACCTCCCGGCCTGTTCCCGATCAGCTCGCTGCCGCTGAGGCTGCTATCGCCAGTTCCGACTGGAAGACCGCCGAAGCCAAGCTGGATCAGTGGCTTGCCGCCCACCCCAACGATGCCCGCGCCCTCTTCGACGCCGGCTACGTGGCCGACGCGCAAAATCGTCTCGACGATGCTGCCGCTCTCTATCGCCGCGCCATCGACGCCGATCCCAAATCGTTTGAGGCGCACATCTCGCTGGGCCTGCTTCTTGCCCGCCAAAATAAGCTGGACGAGGCCCGCTCTGAACTCGTCACCGCTACCACTCTCGATCCCGGCGAGGCCGGTCCCGCACTCAAGGCCCGCGCTTGGCGCGCACTGGCGCGCATCGATCGCGACACCGATCCCGCCGAAGCCTCCAACGACCTGCTTGAAGCCCTCAAGCTCTCGCCGGAAACGCCGGCCGACACATTGCTCGCCGCCGAACTGGCCGAAAAATCCGGCCAAAACGACGCCGCCGAGGCCGCCTACCGCCGCGTCCTGGCTACCGACCCTCAATCCTCAGCTGCCAACGCCGGCCTTGCTCACTTGCTCATTCAGCGCAAGCAATATGCCGACGCCGAAACCCTGCTCCGCGCCGCGCTCGTCAAGGATCCCGACGACCCCACACTCACCGCGCAGCTTGCCACCGTGCTCGCCGATCAGGACAATGCCGAGGCCCTCCCGCTCCTCGAAAAGCTCCACGACGCCCATCCCGCCGACCCTGCCATCACCCGCATGCTGGCCGCGGTAATGGCCGATGCCGGCGATTACGCCGGTTCCGACAAGCTCCTACACGGGTCTTATTGCAGCCACCCCGAACGATGCCGGTCTGCTGGTCGCGCACGGCCAGAATCTCGTCCGCCAGCAGCAGCTTGCGGAGGCCTACGCGGCCTTCGACAAGGCCACACAGGATCGATCCCGCCAGCGCCGACGGCTGGAGCGGCCTGGCCTTTGCCGCCTCAAAGACCGGTCATCCCGACGTCACCGTTCACGCGCTTACCATGCGCTCAAGATACATGCCTGAAAACGCCTCAACCCTCTTCCTTTGGGCCACCGCCTACGAATCACTGCACCAAAAAGAGCAGGCGGCAGCCTACTACCACCGCTTTCTCGATTCCGCAGCCGGCAAATTCCCAAATCAGGAGTGGCAGGCCCGCCAGCGCCTGCAGATCCTCGAAAAATAGGCCCTGCCCGCTACGGAAGAAGCCTCGGCGCGCCCTACAGCAAAACCAGAGATGCTGTAACCCGATGCCGCTGCACCTAAGTCGCCGCGACCCCAAGGAGCGGCGACCCTTAGAAAAAAGCTGAATCGGGCACTCCTTCTCTGGTTTTGCCGCAATCCGGACAAAATTACCCCAATTTAAGTTTCCCGTTTTCGCCGCATCAAAATTCTGCATCTTATTCCTTGCCGTTTGATCCAAGATGCGGCTACTATAGTCAGAACTTGGGGCAGAACCGCATCCGTGGAGGTTCCTTATGCGGACTATGGTTCCAATCGCCGCGTTCCTCGCGCTTGGTATGGCCGCGTGCCCGGTGTGTGCCTCGTCTCCCGACAGTTCCCCGACCGACCAGCAAGGCATTGATGCCCTCGAAGCAAGGGCCGGCCAGGCTCAGCCCCGCGAGCAGTGCTTTCTCTATGCTCAGCTCGTGCAGCAGATGACGGAGCTCAGCATTCGCCAATACGCGGCCGGCGACGTGGTCAAAGCGACCAGCCTGCTCACGCGGATCCAGCACATCGCGCAGAAGATCCATCTCTCCGTGGCCGATAACGACAGGCGCCTTAAGAACGCAGAGATCCTGCTCAACCGCACCGCGTTCCGCCTCAACGAAATGCTGCACGCCAGCAGCGTTGAAGACCGCCCGCTGGTCGAGCAGACCCTAGCGCAGGTCACCCAGGCGCAGAACGCAGCCATGATGCAGGTCTTCCAGAAATAGCGGTTGCACGCCCGCGTCTCGCTCAGGAGCCAGGTGAGCATTGTCCACTGCTCCCTGATCCCTGCCCACTGCTCCGTGTCCACTGTTTAAAATAGAAGCGCCGGAGGGACGCCCATGCGCACTCTCGCTTCCATCCTGTTCTGCCTCTTGCTCGCCGCGCCGCTGGCCGCACAAAAAGAAAAGCGCAATCCGCTGACCGACGACCAAGCCCAACAGATCGCCGAGGCCGGCATCGATCCCGTTGCGCGCGTGGACCTTTACGTCAAGTTCCTCAACGAGCGGTCAGACACCATTAAAGACCTGATCAAGCGCGCCAAATCTTCCTCCCGCGCCCGCCGCATCGACGACGAACTCCAGGACTTCACCGCCCTCATGGACGAACTCGGCGATAACCTCGATGTCTTCTCTGAGCGCAAGGCCGATCTTCGCAACTCGCTGAAGGGGCTCAACGAGAGCATCCAGCGCTGGCAGGGAGTGCTGCACGACCTTCCCAGCGAGCCGGTCTTTGAACTGTCGCTGAAGGAGGCGGTTGAGAGCGTCAGTGATCTTGCCGACCAAACCAAACAAATTACATCGGATCAGGAAGCCTACTTCAAAGCCCACCCGGATGAAAAGGGCCAGGACCGCGCCGAGCCGAAATGAAGCCGCCGCTCACTGGTATTCTGCATTTGGTGACCCCCGACGTAGTCCCCATTTTCCACGAAGAGTACCGCGCCCTCCGCCCGCGCGCGCCCATGCCGCCCATCCATGTGCGCTTCCGCCGCTTTACCTCGCTCAATACCACCATCCGTCTGCGCCAGGGCGCGATCCACGTTAGCCTCTCCGATCTGCTGGAGGGCGCGCCGGAGTCTGTCCTGCGCGCCATCGCGCACATCCTTCTCGCCAAGCTCTACCGCAAGCCCATCGATGCCGCGCGCAACCTGCGCTACAAGCGCTTCGCTTCCTCGGCCGCCGTCACCCGCCAAACCGAGCTCATCCGCACGGCACGTGGCAGCAAGCGCTACTTTGGCCCCGAAGGCCGCTACTTTCATCTCGAAGAGGTCTTCGACTCACTCAACATGCGTTTCTTCGGCGGGCTGCTCGGCCGTCCCGAGCTCACGTGGAGCGAGCACCACGCCAAGCGCTCGCTCGGCCACTACGACGCCGCGCACAACACTATCGTCGTCAGCCGCGTCTTCGATCGTCCCTCCAGCCCTCGCTATGCCATCGAGTACCTGCTCTTCCACGAGATGCTGCACCTCAAGCATCCCGTCAAAGCGCGCGGCCTGCGCCGCTGCGTGCACTCGCGCGAATTCAAAGACGAGGAAGGGCGCTTCCCGCAGCTCGCCGAGGCCCTTGCCTTCATCAAGCGCCTTTAGGCTAGTTGGGGAAACTGTTCTATCATCTTTCAGTTGAACTTATCGCGGTAAAATATTGAAAAGGTGGATTCATATGTGGCGCCGCAATCGAAGAGTCGCCCCTGTTCCCTAGTCCATGGTCCCTAGTCCAGGAACTTCCAGCGCCCCCGTCAGGCTGGCCACTTTCGCCACATCGTGGCTCTTGCACCACGACTCCAGCCCCCTCGCCAGCCGCTCCGTCGCCCGCGGATCGGCATAGCTGGCTGTCCCTACCTGAATTGCCGTCGCGCCCGCCAGCAGAAACTCGGCCGCGTCCGCCGGCTTCCCGGCTGCCCCGATCCCGGGCGCATGATACGAAAGTAGTAACAGCCAGCGACGGGAACCGGGGTATCCTGTTTGCACGTTTCAGCAAGAGAGCATGAGGGAGAGATATGCGTGGAACCTGGGTGTGGGTTTGTGTATTGATGGGAGCGGCAGCAATAGCAGCCGGACAGAGCCGGGATGAGAACTGGAACAAGTGCAAGGCGGACGATCCAGACACGAGCATTGCCGGCTGCACGGCGCTGATCCAATCGGGGCAGGAATCGATCGCCGACCAGGCCAGCGCCTACTACAACCGCGGGATTGCGTACCACGACAAAAAGGATCTCGACGCGGCGATGCGCGATCTGAACCAGGCCTTGAGCTTGAAGGCGGATTTCCCCAGTGCACTGAACAGCCGCGGGAATGTATATGCCGACCTGAAAGAGACCGACCGGGCGATTGCCGATTACAACGAGGCGATCCGGCTGGATCCGAATCACAAGCTCGCCTACTACAACCGGGGAAATGCTTACTCGGACAAGGGCGAGTACCGCACGGCGATCGCGGACTACGACAAGTATCTCGAACTGGATTCGAGCGACCCCGACGGTTTCAACAACCGCGGGCACGCCTATATGATGAGCGGCGACCTGGATCAGGCTGAGTCGAACTTCAACGCGGCACTGCGGTTGGATGCGCATCATGCGAACGCAACACTGAATTTGGGAATCGTCTACAATCGCAGGCACCAGTACGACCAGGGAATCGAGCAGTTCGATAAATACATCATCCTCAAGCCGAACGACTCCGAAGGATATGGCGCGCGCGGCGACGCGTACCGGCACAAGATGCAGTACGAGCCGGCGATCGCCGACTACACCAAGGGGATCGAGCTGAACTCGCAGTACGCGCTGGCCTACTACAACCGCGGATTGAGTTACAGCCGCGAGGGGAAATACGACAACGCAATCGACGACTTTGGGCGGTACATCGAATTGGTCCCGAAGGACGTGGATGGCTACTCGAGCCGCGGGCTGGCGGAGCTTGGAAAGGGCCAGGACGAGCGTGCGGCAGAGGATTTCGAGAAGATGAACGAGGTGCAGCCAAACAGCCAGCTTTCGTTCTTCGACCGCGGATGTACGCATTTGCTCCAGGCGCAGACCAGGGAGGCGATCGCCGATTTTCAGTTGAGCATCGCAGTGGATCCAAAGGCAACGAACGCTGTCTATGCGACTCTGTGGATGCACATCGCGAAGAAGCGGTTGGGCGACGACGACACCGACTCGATGGCGAAGGAAGCCGAAAAGGCCGACCTGACCCTGTGGCCCGGACCCGCACTGAAGCTGTATCTGGACGAGATCACGTCCGATCAGGTACTTTCTGCAGCGGCGGACCCGAACCCGGAGACGCAGGTTAGCCGGATGTGCGAGGCGCACTTCTACACGGCCGAATATGCCCTCATGCACCAGCGGCGTACGGCAGCAGAAACGGAATTCCGGGCAGCGCGGGATGCGTGCCCGAAGGATTACGTAGAGTACGCGGCGTCGCTGCTGGAGTTGAAGAAAATGAGCGCGGCGGCTGCGCCCAGGCCTGCCGTGCACTCGGAGGCAAGGAAGCCGTAGTAACTGAAATAGATCGCCGGATTCAAGAATCCGCAACGAGCTGAATAACCATGCGGATTTCCTGTTCCCTCAGTCTCTCTGTCCTGAGCCCCTTAGTCCCTCAGTCCCTGCACTTCCAGCGCTCCGGTCAGGCTGGCCACTTTCGCCACATCGTGGCTCTTGCACCACGACTCCAGCCCCCTCGCCAGCCGCTCCGTCGCCCGCGGATCGGCATAGCTGGCTGTCCCCACTTGCACCGCGGTCGCGCCGGCCAGCAGGAACTCCACTGCGTCTTCGGCCGTCAAAATTCCCCCCATTCCAATGATGGGAATGTGCACGGCCCGCGCCGTCTCATACACCATGCGCAGGGCGATGGGCTTAATGGCCGGACCCGATAATCCGCCGGTCACGTTGCTCAACCGCGGGCGCCGCTCCCTGGCATCGATCGCCATGGCCAGAAAGGTATTCACCAAGCTCACGGCATCGGCGCCCGCATCGGCGGCAACCCGTGCCATGTGCGCAATCGAGGTCACATTGGGGGTAAGCTTTACAATCAGCGGCCTCGCCGCGCCTGCCTTGGCGCGGCTCACGAGGTACTCCAGCGACCCGGCATCCGCCCCAAAAGCCATCCCGCTGGCATGCACGTTTGGGCACGACACGTTCAACTCATAGGCTGCAATTCCGTCTGCTTGGTTAAGCCGCTCAATCACTCCGATGTACTCGCCCACTGTGTACCCGAAGACATTCACAATCACCTTGCACTGCGGATACCGCTTCATGAGCGGCAGCTTCCGCGCAATAAAGTCCTCGACGCCCACGTTCTGCAAGCCGATGGCGTTCAGCATTCCTGCCGCCGTCTGCACCATGCGCGGCGCAGCGTGGCCCGCCATCGGCTCCAGCGAGATCCCCTTGGTGACGATTCCACCCAGCCGCTCCAGCGAAACAATCTCTTCAAATTCAATGCCGTAGCCAAAGGTGCCGCTGGCGGCAATCACCGGATTCACCAGATTCATTCCGGCCAACGAGACTTTCATGTCAGGTTTCACTTGGCGGCCGTCTTCCTTCTTCTCTCGCTCATTTGCCCGTCTCGGCGCCCAACGGCCTTCCGACCCGGTCTGAAGTTCATGATACCCGCCCGCCCCGCAGCGCATTCTGTCATTCGCACAAACAGAAAGGCCCTTCGGCACTTGCCGAAGAGCCCCGTCTCAAGCTGAGTGCTGAAAGCTGCTTCTACGCCGTCACCGTCTCGCTGGCATCCACCTTCACCGGCGTCAGCCAGCCAAAGCGGTCGGGTTTCAGGCCATTGGCAATGCCAAAGAACTCGTCCGCGATCTTCTTCGTGATCTCGCCGGGTTTTCCATCGGCAATCACCACGCGATCGATGGAGCGAATCGCCGAAACCTCGGCCGCCGTGCCGGTAAAGAAGACCTCGTCCGCGATATACAGCAGCTCGCGCGGAATGGGCTGCTCGTTCACCGGCAACCCCAGGTGCCGCGAGATAGTGAGCACGCTGTCACGGGTAATGCCCGACAGCGCGGAGTTCGCCAGCGGCGGCGTAAAAAGCACGCCGTTGCGCACGATAAAGATGTTCTCGCCCGATCCCTCACTCACCAGTCCATTAACGTCCAGCGCAATCCCTTCCTGGTAGCCGTTTATCTCGGCTTCCATGTGGATGAGCTGCGAGTTCATGTAGTTGGCGCCCGCCTTGGCCAATGCAGGCATGGTGTTCGGCGCCAGCCGATGCCAGCTCGAGACGCATACATCCGCGCCCCCGTGACCGGCAATGTACTTGCCCCACGGAAAATTGGCGATGTAGACTTCAACCGGCGACCCCTTTGGGCTTACGCCGATCTCGCCGTAGCCGCGCAGCGCAATCGGCCGGATGTAGCACGGGGCGACACCGTTCGCCTCAATCACATCCACCACGCCGGCGCAAAGTTCCTCCAGCGTGAATGGAATCTCCATGCGGTAGATCTTGGCCGAGTCCAGCAGCCGCTGCATGTGCTCCGGCAGGCGGAAGACCGCCGATCCGTGCGGTTGCCCGTAGCAGCGAATCCCCTCAAAAACGCTTGAGCCGTAGTGGATCACGTGACTCATGACGTGAATCGTTGCCTGCTCCCAGGGAATCAGGTTGCCGTTGTGCCAGATCTTCTCAGTGGTTTGTATGGGCATGGGGGTGGAAAAGCTCCTTCGTTTGCGCAATTCCCGCACTTCTTAAAAGGGTGTCATGCTTTGGCATTTGCTGGCAAGCGCCGGGTTCTTCAATCGTCAACGCCGCCCCTCATTCCCTCGTTCCCTGGCTCCCTTTGTCCCTGCCTTTACCACGGCAACGACTGCCCCAGGTGAAAATACCCGCCGGTCGGCCCGTCGTCCGGCTGCGTAGCCAGCGCAGCGCTCGTCTTCGCGCCTTCGGCCAGCCTCATAGGAGCCTCCGGCCCTCCCATGTCCGTCTTCACCCAGCCAGGGTGGGCCGAGTTCACCTTGATCTTCGTGCCGCGCAACTCATACGCCAAGTGCACCGTAAATGCGTTCAGCGCGGTCTTCGATGCGTCGTAGGCAAAGGATTTGGCGTTGTAGATAGGCGACTTGGGATCGGCGTGCAGCGTAAGCGACCCAAGAATGCTCGACAGATTCACAATCCGCCCCGCCGGGCTCTTCCTGAGTAACGGCAGTAGGGTCTCGGTCAGCGCCACCGGCGCAAAAAAGTTGGTATCGAACACCTTGCGCAGCAGCGCAATCGGCACATCGGCCGCCCGGTGCTCCGTCCCCGTTCCCGGAAACGTCCCGCCCGCGATTCCAGCGTTGTTCACGAGGATGTCGAGCCTGCCGTAGCGCGAGTTGAAGTAGTCGTATGCTGCCTGATGGCTGGCTGGCTGCGTCACATCGAACTGCAGCACCTCGGCGTCAACGCCTGCCGCCCGCAGCTTTTTCGCGGCCTCTTCGCCCAGTGCAAGGTCCCGCGACCCAATCACAACTTTGGCCTTATCCTTCAGTTCCAGCGCGGTCTGGAACCCCAGCCCGCGATTCCCGCCCGTAATGAACGCAATTTTCCCCGGCATAGGTGCAGCTTCTCCTGTGTTGCTTTGGATTCTTCACATCTGTGGAAAGGTGCAAGCGACTTAGCCGTACCGCTTAGCGGGTGCCCACCCTCGAATCCTAAGCTGCCTCGCCTGAGTGCCGTATACGGGGTGCTGGGGCGCCCCCCTGGGCCGGGCCGGGCAGCGCGGCCGTGTTTTCGCGCTCAGGGCGGGGTCGCCCCCTCGCCCTCGGCGTAGACGATACTTGGTATATGGGAGCAATGCTGAAGCAGAAGAACGTGAACAAGGACACCATTACAATCTCGCCGGGTCCGCGCCTCAAAGCCGCCCTTTTGCTGGCCATCGTCGCCGACGTGGCCCAGATTGCCGTACTCCCTTTGTTCGTCGAGGGCTACGCATCGCCTGCCGACGACCTGCTCGATCTCTGCATCGGTGGCGTACTGACATTCCTTCTAGGCTGGCACTGGGAGTTCCTGCCCTCGTTCGCCGCCAAGCTCATCCCCGGTGTCGATCTGGTTCCTCTCTGGACGCTGGCGGTTGCCAACGTGTATCGCAAAACCAAGCCGCGCGCCGTTGCGGGCGAGGATGGGAGGGAGCAGGGACCATCAGGCTCCTGACTGGAACCGTCGAAGACGCCTGGCTTCAGCCGCGGAGCCGCGCAGCGCTTTCGGTCAAACGCCGGGACTAAAAAGCTAGTGGGTTTGGCTGGCCCGTCGCACGGCGAGACGGCTGATTTGCTCGTTTTGCTTGACCATCTCGTGGACCGCGAAGCCCTTTTCCGCCAGCGCGCCGGTGGGGCAGGCCTGGACACATTTGCCGCAGGCGGTGCAGTTGCGCGCCTTGCCCCAGTCATCTTTCAGGTCGCTGACGATACGCGAGTGGATGCCGCGCGAGGAGACTTCCCACACGTTCGCTCCCTCCACCTCAGCGCAGACGCGCACGCAGCGCGTACACAGGATGCAGCGATTGTGATCGAGGACGAAGCGGGGATGGGTCATGTCAACGGACAAGCGCGGGTTGTTGTAGACGTAGCGCACGTGCGTGACGCCGAGCGATTGCGCCATGGATTGCAGCTCACAGTGGCCGTTGGAGACGCAGGAGGAGCAGATGTGGTTGCGCTCGACGAGGAGCAGTTCGATGGCCATGCGGCGGTAGAGCGTGAGCTTGGCGGAGGAGGTCTTGATCGACATGCCTTCCTGCATGGGCGTGGTGCAGGCCGGCAGCAGGCGGTCGGTTCCGGCGAGCTCGACGACGCACACGCGGCAAGCGCCGACCGCGCTCAGGCCCTTGAGATAGCAGAGCGTGGGAATGTACTTTCCATTCGCGCGGGCCGCTTCAAGGATGGTGTCTCCCTCGTGCGCGGTGACCAGTTCGCCATCAATGCGGACGGAGATGTTTTTGGCGGGCGTCGTCTTCGTATCCATGTCCTGCCGGCTTTCCCTCAGGGGCTAAGGCCCCGGTTAATTTCTGGTCGCGCACGATGTACGGGCTCACGAAGTCTCCGTAACCCATTTCAAAACACATCGACAACCATCCTTCTTCCGGCCTCAACCGGCGCTGGGTGAGGGTCGCAAATCGCAGCGCAGGCAGCGGCGGCACTCTTCCAGCGCCTCCTGCGGGCTGAGGTCGACGACAACTTCCTGCTGCGAGTGCGTACGTGCGGCCGCGACAAGCGAACGGGCCTTGTGGCGGCGGCTGAGGCTGGGCTCTCCCGGCGCCTGGTGGCTGTATTCGAACTCAGGAAAGAGCTGCTCCCATCGCTGCCTCGCCCATAAGCCTTTCGTCGATTTTGCGCGCCGCCTGCTTGCCGCCGCTCATGGCGTTGGACATGTTGGAGGCGCCGGTGATGACATCGCCGCCGGCATAGAAGCCGGAGCGGCTGGTCTCAAACGTAAAGCGGTCCACAACAATGGTGCCTTCCTCTTTCAGCTCGAGGCCGGAGGCGCGGCAGAAATCCATGTCGAAGGTTTCGCCCACGGCCAGGATCACGCTGTCGCACTCGAAGCGCTGCACTTCGTCAGTGGGAACCGGCCTGCGGCGGCCCGATTTGTCGTACTCGCCGAGGCGCGTCTTCACGATCTCGATGGCCTTCACGCTGCCATCGGCGTCGCCCAGAATGCGATGAGGCGCGGCGAGAAAGACAAAGCGCACGCCTTCTTCCTCGGCAGCCTGAATCTCCTCGTCGATGGCGGGCATATCTTTGCGCTCGCGCCGGTAGAGGATGGTGGGCTGAGCGCCCATGCGCAGCACGGTGCGCGCGGAATCGATGGCCGCGTTGCCGCCGCCGATAATGGCGACCCGGGAACCGATGGATGGACCTTTCACGGCGAGCGACCGTTTCAAGGAACGGTAAAGCCGGATGCACGTTTTTCAACTCCGTTCCCGGCAGATAGAGCCAGGACTCCTTCCAGGTTCCGATGGAGATGAAGACGGCTTCGAAGCTGGCGGCCAAATCGTTGAGCGGAAGATCGAAGCCGACGCGCGTGTTGAAGACAAACTTGACGCCCACGCCCTCGATGAGATCGAGTTCGCGGCGCAGGACGGCCTTGGGCAGCCGGTACTCGGGAATGGCGAAGCGCAACATGCCGCCGGCTTCGCCGCGCTCTTCAAAAAGGGTGACGTCGTGGCCGAGCATGGCGAGATAGAAAGCCGCGGTGAGGCCGGTGGGACCGGCGCCGGCCACGGCCACCTTGTGGCCCGTGGGCGCGAGCCTGCGTTCGAGGACGCGCTTGAGCATGGGCTCAAAGTGGTCGGATTGGTAGATTGAGTCGGCGATAAGGCGGTGCACCTCGCGCATGTTCACCACCTCGTCGAAGGATTGGCGGCGGCAGCGCGTTATCGCAGGGATGCTGGCAGACGCGGCCGGTAGAGGCGGGCAGCGGATTGTCGAGGATCACCGACTCGAAGGCATCGTCGAGCCGGCCTTCGCTGGTACAGCTCGAGGAAGCGGGGAATATTCATGCGCAACGGGCAACTGTTTTCGCAGGGCGACAGGGCGAGTTCCTGACAGACGCCGGCGCGGCAGCGGTGAGCCACGATATGGTCTTCATACTCATCGCGGAAGTGGCGGATAGTGGTGAGCACGGGGTTGGGCGCGGACTGGCCCAGCGCACAGAGCGAGCACTCGCGGATCATGCGGCCGAGTTCGTCGAGCAGGTCGAGGTGCCTGGCGGTGCCTCTGCCGGCGGTAATGGAGTTGAGGATGCGCAGACGCCTTGTTGAGGCCGACCCGGCAGGGAACACACTTGCCGCAGGACTCGGAATGGGTGAATTCGATGAAGTAGCGGGCCACGTCGACCATGCAATTGTCTTCGTCCATGACCACCATGCCGCCGGAGCCCATGATGGAGCCGATTTGCGCCAGGCTCTCGTAATCGACCGGAGTGTCGAGCATTTCAACGGGGATGCAACCGCCCGATGGCCCGCCGGTCTGCACGGCCTTGACGCGGCGGCCTGCGACCGCGCCTTCACCGATGTCGTAGATGAAGGTTCTTGAGCGAGCGTGCCGAGCGGCATCTCGACGAGGCCAGTGTTCTGCACCTTGCCCACCAGCGAAAAGACTTTGGTTCCGGGGCTCTTGGCGCTGCCGGTTTCAGCGAACCAGCCGGGCCCACGGGTGACGATGGGTGCGATGTTGTACCAGGTTTCAACATTGTTGATGTTGGTGGGCCTGCCCCACAGCCCCTTTTGCGCGGGATAGGGCGGACGGGGACGCGGGCGGCCGGCAAAACCTTCGAGCGAGGCGATCAGCGCAGTCTCTTCGCCGCAGACAAAGGCTCCGGCGCCCTGCACCAGCTCGATATCGAAATTAAAGCCGCGATCAAGGATGTTAGCGCCCAGCAACCCGTACTCCCGCGCCTGCTCGATGGCGCGGTTGAGGCGGCGGACTGCGAGCGGGTACTCGGCGCGCACGTAGACGATGCCTTCGGTTGCGCCCATCACATAGGCGCCGATGATCATGCCCTCGAGCATGGAATGCGGATCGCCCTCGATCTCGTTGCGGTTCATATAAGCGCCGGGGTCGCCTTCATCGGCGTTGCAGATGATGTATTTGGCGTCTGCTTTGGCCTTGGCCAGGAAATCCCACTTGTTGCCGGTGAGAAAGCCCGCGCCGCCGCGTCCACGCAGGCGAGAGGCTTTGATCTGCTCGATGACGGCCTCGGTGCGGCCGTCGATGAGCACCTTGTAAAGCGCCTGGTAGCCGCCCACGGCGATGTATTCCTCGATGTCGGAGGGGTTGATGAGGCCGCAATTGCGTAAAACGATCTTTTTTTGGCCTTTGAAGAAGGGGATGGCGTTCCACGACGGAATGTCGGGATAGCCCTGGCCATAGCGCACGTATGCGGTGATGTGGTCCCACTCCTCGATCTTGCAGTAGATGAGATCGGGCGGCAGAACGCCGACTGGAAATCCTTCCAGGATGCGAGCGGCATCGTTGGCCCGGACGTGCCGCAGCACAACGATGGGATAGCCGGGAAGGCGGACGCTGACGAGCGGCTCCTGGAAGCAGGAACCGAAACATCCCACACTGGCGAGCAGAACATCGAGGCCGCTGCGTTGAATAGCTTCATTCAAGGCGTGAAAGACCTCTTCGGCTCCGTTGCCGCGGCCACAGGTGCCCATGCCCACCGTAATCCGGGGAATGGCCGGCGTCAGTTTGGCAAGCCCGGATTCACGCACCGCGTTGAACGCGCCAATATCCTGAATGCGCGGCATCACTTCCTCCCTTGTGTCAACGACTTCACTTCCCGCTGCAACGCGCGCTCATTCACGTGACTGAGAATGTGGTGGTTGACTTCGACCACGGGAGCGAGCGCGCACTGGCCAAAACAGGCGACGGTGCGAACCGTGAAGCGTTTGTCGGCAGTAGTAAGCGACATTTTGTCAGCTTCGCTGGTTGTGTCGGTTTCATGATCGCTCAGGCCAAGATCATGGCAGAGCTTTCCGAGCAGATCGCGGGAGCCGCGGGTGTGGCAGGCGGTTCCGCGGCAAACGCAGATGACGTTGTCGCCCTGGGGATCGAGATTGAAGAGCGAATAGAATGTTGCGGCACTATAGATTCTTGCCAACGGAACACCGGTCTCGTCCGCGATGTAGCGCAACGACTCCATGGAAAGGAATTTGTGGGCGTTGGCGGATTGGACGGCCTCGAGAATTCCTAACAGTGCCCCGGGCCGGCGTCCATACTTTGCGATCGCCTGGTCGATCAGCAGACGTTCGTGAGCATCAAGGACTTCGTGGGCGACTCCCTGGGCGCCATTCTGCATATTCCCTCCCTGGCAGACTCACTTGCGCAGCCGTAATTAGGCTGAAGCATTCTTGTTCCGGGCAGGATCCAAGGAAGAAAAGTCAAAAGCAGGACAAGCAGGCCTTTCCAGCGCTGCATTCGATGCCGGCTAAATGACAGCGCGCCGGGAAGAAACACAACTTCCACAGCAACTTCTCTCCCAGAGAACACCCGTTGGGAACTTTGATCCCAATCAGGGTGTCTGCGATGTGCCTGAGGTCACAGCGGGTTGTGATAGTCGAACTTGCGTGGTGACAGAAAACACGCAGCCCTCGTGCCGCAACCTGTTCTCAAGAAGCACCGGGCGGCTGAAAAATGCAGAGGGCCACTCCGTTTTATGGTTTTCGTTTGCGCGCGGGCTTTTTCGCAGGCTCGGGTTCTGGTTCCGGCGCAGGCGAATCATCGGTGTTCGCAGCCGCAGCCGGGCTGAGCAGCGCGCCGACTAACGAATCGATGCGATACCCGGCAGCCTCGGCCGACGCCAGAGCCGCTTTGACGGTGTTGCTCAACTCCTTCACTGCGTCGCGGCTGCGCGCATCCTCGCCGGCCAGGTTCAGCAGCGAGGGCATGAGCAGCCACCAGAGCAGTTCCTCGTAGAGTTCGCGGATCAGGTAGACGTGGCCCTCCGATTCGTGGACGCCGCAGAGCCAGCGGACATCGGGATCGAGCCATAAAGCAGGCGCGAGAACCACCTTATCCTCACGAGGCTGTGCGGAGGCCTGTGTTGTCGGTTGCGGAGCCGCAGTTTCGGGCACGGGCGCTTCGCTCTCAGCGCAGGCGCGGCCTCTTCCAGGGTGGCGACGCCGGCGCCGGTGAGCAGCAGAACCTTGATGCGGGCCGCAACACGCCAGGCTTCTTCGCCCTCGAAGCCAAGGGCGGCAAATGCGTGGGCAAAGGGCTCGCGGAGGCGGAGGCGATCGAAGAGATCGAGAGCCGCGCGCTCAGGCTCGACCGCATCGACGGACTCGGCCAGCAACTCCAGCGCGCACCAGCCGAGGACGGGGCCCCACATGGCCGTGGCTGTAAATTGCGGACTGGGGCTGGGCAACATGCGGCGGGCGGCCGCGGTCCACGGAGCCGGGAAGAGCGCCTCAACTTGAGGCAAGCGCATGGCGGCGCGCAGTCGCCGGCGGAAATCCTGCTCGCAGCGACAGCTGGTTCAGCCGGGTCGCTGCCGATCGGCCGGTCGGATTGGTGGAGACGCGCGGCGTAGGCAGCCTGGGCCGCGCGGAGAAATGTCTCGCCGCATTCCCATGCGTTTTTCAGGAATTGATTCCGCTGCCGCTCGGGCTTTTTGGCGCCTTCGGGTGCAACGGCACGAGGATGCTCGGCGAGATCGGCAAGCTGCCGCACCAAGCCGGGATCGAGGAGCTGACGAAGCGCATCGTGGACGGGCTGAAGTTCCAGATTGACGAGCTCATCGTCGAGGTTAGGGAACGCCGCGCCCGTTGAGCCAGTCGCAAAGCCGGTCCCAGGGCTGCTCGGCAGTGGGGCGCAGTTCGTGCCAATCGAGAAAGACGTGGGACTGGTAGGCGTGGAGATTGAGGGTGAGGCCGCGGTCAAGCAGATCGTCAGCCCGGCGCAGGTATTCGAGGCTGGTCAACGAGTCGCGCCATGCAACAATAGCGCCCCGATCGCCGCTCAGGCCCAATCCTTCGGCTAGGCGCCGCTGGCGAAGCCGGCCCGATCCCTTATCGGCAAACGCGGCGGAGAAATCGATGGTTCCGTGTGCATCGGCATAGCGATTGTTGTAGATAACCAGAGCGCGTTCGCCACCGTTGCGGTTGGAGTAGGCGAAGACATTCTCGTTCACCGAGCCGTTGGCGGCGAAGAAGTCGTAGAGCAGGAAGTTTCCGCTTTCGGCAAAGAGCCAGCGGCGCTTGAGCAGCGGCGCGATCTCGCGCTCGTGGCGCTCGACGAGCCAATGGTCGGGATTCTCTTCATAGCGCGGCCAGCGGTACTCCATGCCGTACTTCTCGGTGAATCCTTCGATCTGGCCATGGCCGAACATGGGCAGGCCGGGAAGCGTGGACATCATCACCGCAACGCCGAAGCACTTGTCGCCCTTGCCGAACTGGTCAATTGCCGTTCTTTCATCGGGATTGCTCATGAAGTTAACGTAGCGCTTCATGATGTCGGGATCGAAT
Source organism: uncultured Acidobacteriaceae bacterium (assembly GCA_963799445.1). Classification (GTDB taxonomy): domain Bacteria; phylum Acidobacteriota; class Terriglobia; order Terriglobales; family Acidobacteriaceae; genus Telmatobacter. The sequence goes on from CAWCXX010000048.1 coordinate 98,449, forward strand.
TCGAGCGTGTTCTTGATGACCGAGCGGTATTTGGCGTTGTCCTCGTCGCGCAGCATGATCATGAAGGCGCTGTTGTAGACGCGATGCATGCCCAGCGTGCGGACGAAGTAGCCTTCCATTAGCCAGAAAGCCTCGGCCAGCAGCAACGTGCCGGGAACTTCGGCGGCCACGCGATCGACCACTTCGCGCCAGAATTCTTGGGGCATGGCGCGGTCGAACTCGGACTGATTCATGCCGAACTCGGCGCGGGACGGAATGGCTCCGCTCGATCCCGGACCGGGAAACCACAGCCGGTGAAAGTGCCGCTTGGCCAAGGTCATGGCGGCATCGAAGCGGATCACTGGAAACAGACGCGCAACATGAAGGATGGTCTGGATAACCTGCTCGCGGACAGCCGGGTTCAGGTAGTCAAGCTGCGCGGTGTCGTTCCAGGGGAAGCTGGTGCCGTCATTGCCGTGGTAGATGTAGCGGATTTCGCCACTGGCTTTATCGCGGCGGCGGAAAACCACGGCGGCGTCGGATTGCTCGTAGTAGTGGTCTTCGATCTTGATCTCCACGCGGCCGTCGTGGGAGAGATCGGGCCCCTCGAAGCTGTAGGCGGGATAAGGCGGATCCGGGCGGGAAATGAACCACTCCGGGTGTTCGATGACCCAGGGCGAATCGACACCCATGTGGTTGGGCACCATGTCGCTGGCAAGGCGCACGCCGTGATGATATGCTCGGTCGCGCAGAACGATGTAGGCCGCTTCGCCGCCCAGATCGTCGGCAATGCGATAGTCGAAGAGCGAATAGGCTGACGCTACGGCATCGCGGTTGCCGCAGAGCTGCTTGATGGTTTTTGACGCGCGACTGCGCTCCCACACGCCGATGAGCCAGAGCGAATTGATGCCGCGTGCGGCGAGGAGTGCGAGTTCTTCGTCGGGAATTTCGTCGAGGCGGCCGATGTGGCGGCCGTATTGGCGGCTCAACTGCGCCAGCCAGACATAAGTGCTCTTGGCAATGAGCACCGCGCCGGGCATCCAGGCCTGATCGGGCGAGAATTTTTCGTATTCATAAGGCTGATCGCTGAAGGTTGGCACCTCCGCGCGGCTCATGAACGACGGCCACTGCTGCGGGCCACGCCTTGTACCGGGCGGATTGAATTGCGCCCATACGGCCAGCTCCTCCTCGCGGATAATCTCGCCGGCCATTAGCAGAAAACGCTCCAGAGTGTCGCCAAGCAGCGGCTTCCAAAGCTGGCGAATGATCTCGAGCTGATCGCTAAGGGAACTGGGCGAGCGCAGCGCCGGCGCGCGCAACAGATCGAGGAGACTAACCGGCTGCACACCCGGCAGCGGGATGAGCGGACGCGTGGCGAAATACTCGGGCAGTTGCGCCGTAACCTGGCGGTAGACGGTCTTTTCGGCGAGCGGCAGTTCGTCGAAAAGTTCTTCAAACGGCTTGAACGCCCGATTGCGATTGGCCGACCAGAGCAGCAGAAGTTCTTCGAGGGCGGCTGCGCGGTGCAGCGTCCCAGCCGTTTCGCCGGCGAGCCATTGCGCCGGCGTCTCCAGGCCGCGCATCACCCTCTGCCCGGGGAACTGCTCGACAAAGGCGAGCAGCATCTTGTCGAGATTTTCCGTGCCCACCTGCGCGCCAAACCAGTCGAGGGCGGAGGTCATGACCTGGCGATCGAACTGTTCGCGATAGCGGGCCATGAGCACGTGGCTGGCTTCGTCGATGAGCCCCATGGCGAAGAGCTGACCGGCATGGACGACTTGCTCAGGATGCTTTTCGACGTCGCGGACCTGGTTCATGCGGTGCGCGAACTCGCGGCAGGCGCCGATATTGGCCAGAAGCACGTTGCCGTTGTAGGAAAAAAGCAACTCCGCGAACTGGTAGCGATCTCTCGCCTTCCGCGCAATGTGGAATTCCATCGTCAAAGGTCGAACTCCCCTATCAATCCGTCCTGCGATCCCGTCCAGCCAGAGAAACCAAGCCGGATTTGCCCTTCTGTTTAACCCCGTCCGCCGGGCCGCCACGTCGCTCCGGCGCACACACAGCCAAAGCTTAAGGTACATCATCAATAGATGCGAAGCCCTCTAAAACTGCTATTCCAACGTTATTGCGCAACGGGGCAAAGGCAGACGGCCGAGATAATGCAGGGCCGACGAAAAGATAGGTTCGGCACAATAAACGTCGTAAAATGAAGCGCAAAGACCCTGCGATGCCCGACGCCCGCCAACCCGACCCGCCCGGTGCGCAAGCGGCCGCGCGGCCCCGTTCGCTTGCTTACTTGATCAGCACCTACCCTACGCTGTCGATGACCTTCGTTCTGCGCGAAGTGATTGCGCTGCGCGAGATGGGATTCCGCATTGAGACCGTATCCATCAATCGGCCTGACCGGCCAGAGAGCGAATTGATTGCCGTGGAAGCGGCGGAGGCAAAACGCACTTACTGCGTAAAGAAGCATGGTACGGTGGGTGCGATCAAGGGCCATTCGCAGACTTTCGCGGGAAATTTTGGCGGCTATTGGCGCGGGCTGCGGTTAGCGTTCAGCCTGGCGGGGCTCGATTTGCGACGGTTGTTCCTCTACCTGATGTATTGGACCGAAGCGCTGATGGTGGGCCAATGGATGCGAAAGAAGGGGCTGCGGCATCTGCACGTTCACCTGGCCTCCCAGGCAGCGAGCGTGGGGCTTTTTGTGCGCCACGTTTTCGGATTTGGCTATTCCATGACGGTCCACGGTCCCGATGAGTTCTACGACGCCGGGCGCCAATTGCTCGCCCAAAAAATCGCCGCAGCCGATTTCATCTGCTGCATCAGTTCGTTCGCGCGCAGCCAGATGATAAAACAGTCGCCGTATGCACATTGGAACAAGTTCATTGTCTCGCCTCTTGGCGTCGATCTGGAGCGCTTTGCGCCGCGGCCATTCCGCGCCGCGCCCGATCCTTTTGAAATTCTCTGCGTGGGGCGGTTGACTCCGGCCAAAGGCCAGCATCTTTTAGTCGATTCCGTCGCTCGGCTTGCGCAGGAAGGGCAGCGCGCAAGGCTGCGGCTGGTGGGCGACGGACCCGACGAGGCGGCGTTGCGAGAACATGCCGCGCAGATTGAATATCCCGAATGCGTGATCTTTGAGGGCGCGGTGAATCAGGACCGCATTCGCACTTTCTATGCGGCTGCGGACCTGTTCTGCCTGCCCAGCTTTGCCGAGGGAGTTCCCGTGGTTCTGATGGAAGCGATGGCCATGGAGATTCCGTGCGTTACAACGCACATCACGGGCATTCCGGAGCTGATTCGCGACGGCATCGACGGCTTACTTGTGGCACCATCGGATCTCGACGCGCTGGCCGGCGCGCTGGCCCGGCTGATTTGCGATGCAGGCCTACGCGAGCGGATGGGAAAGAGCGGACGCGCGCGCGTTGTAGAGAAGTACGATTTGCGCCACAGCGTGGAAAGGCTGGCGGCGATTTTTGTGGAGCGGGTACGGCCGTCCTAATCCAGCGCCTTGTGAAAACGCAGAATCGCGATAGCGAGCAGGCTCAGTCCCAACCCCGCCATGGCGGCCATCTGCGGCCATAAAATGTCCATCCCCACGCCCTTCAAATAGGTTCCGCGCAGCACCACCAGAAAATAGCGCAGCGGATTGAGATAGGTGAAATATTGCAGCCACTGCGGCATGGTGGCGATGGGAAATCCAAACCCGGAAAACGTGATGGCCGGCATGATGAAGAAAAACGATGTGACCATGGCCTGCTGCTGCGTAGACGAAACAGTGGAGATGAGCAGGCCGACGCCCAGCATGCAAATGAGAAAGAGCACCGCGCCGGTGAACAGTACAGAAATGTGACCGCGAAAGGGAACCTGGAACCAGAGCGTCCCCACCAGCGCGATCAGAGAGACATCGAAGAGGCCGATGAGGAAGAACGGCAGCGTCTTGCCGAGGATGAATTCCACAGGACGGATCGGCGTGACCATGATCTGCTCGAGCGTGCCGATCTCGCGCTCGCGCACGACGGCAAACGACGTAAGCGTAATCACCAGTATGGTAGTCAGGCTTCCAATCACGCCCGGCACAAAGAACCAGCGGCTGCTCAGGTTGGGGTTGTACCACGGGCGCTGCTCGAGCGAGACTGACGGCATCTGCTCGATCATCTGCGGCGCGATGCGGTTGATGCGGTCCGTCTGGTAGCCCTGAGCGAAGCCAAGCGCGATCTGCGTAATGTAGGCCGAAGCGATGAGCGCGGTGTTGGAGTTGGTGGCATCCACAATCACCTGGACCGGCGCGGTTTCGCCTTTGCGCAGCTTTTGCGCGAAGCCGGCGTCGATCTCGATGCCCACGGTAGCGTCGCCGCGGTCGATAAGGTCGCGAATCTGCCGTGAGTCAGTGAGCTGGCGCTGCACGTTGAAGTAAGGGCTGGATGTAAATCGCGACACCAGATCGCGGCTCTCCTGGCTGTGATCCTGGTCGAGCACAACCGTCGAAACATTGTGAATTTCGAAGGTTGCCGCGTAACCGAAAACCAGCATTTGCATGATCGGGGGCACCAATCAGGATGAAGCGCGTGCGCTTGTCGCGAACCACCTGGATGAGTTCCTTGATCAACATCTGCTTCAACCGCCCCAACATCGCTCTTCTCCTTTACTCCAGCCTCTTGTGAAAACTGCGCGTGGCAACTAGAGCCAAAAACAACGCAAAAGCAGTCAACGGCAGCAAATCCGCTGTGAGCATTGCGGCCGGCGAGCCTTTCAGGAAAATCTGTTTCAGCAGCGAGACATAGTAGCGCGCCGGGAAAATCCGCGTGATCCATTGCAAGCGCCACCGGCATCTGCTCAATGGCAAACAGAAACCCCGACAACAGAAACGCGGGAAGGAATGTGATGAGCAATGCAATCTGGCTTGCGGCCAGTTGGCTCTTGGCTATCACGGAGACGAAGAATCCGAGCGCAAGAACCACGATCATGAAGAGCGCCGAACTGCCAGCCAGTGTGAGGAACGAGCCGCGAAATGGCACATGAAACCATCCGATGGCAATCAACGCGCAGACCGCGACATCGAACATGCCGATGACGAAGTAGGGCGAGAGCTTGCCCAGCATGATCTCCATCGCGGTGACAGGCGTGGAGATCAACTGCTCCATGGAGCCTCGTTCCCATTCACGCGCGATGGTGAGCGAGGTGAGGAACGCGCCGATGACCGACATCACCAGAGCCAGCACGCCGGGAATAATGAAGGCGCTGCTCTCAAGATTTTCGTTGTACCAGGTGCGGGTTTCGAACGCTGACCGACGCGGGCTGAATCGACTGGCCATGTTTGCGCAGCCAGTCGATTTCAATCCCCGAGGAGTAGCCTTGCATAACGCCCTTGCGCGTAGCCGATAAGAACATTGGCCGTGTTGTCGTCGGTGGCGTCGACGAGCGCCTGCACCTCGACCGGTCCGCCTTCGCTCAAGCGCTGGGAAAAGTTCCACGGAATTACGATCCCCATCTTGGCGTCGCCGTCATCGAGCGCCCTGGTCACGGCGGAATAGCGATCCACGGCACGGACGATATGAAAGTACTCGTTGGACTGGAATCGCTTGAGCAGGTCCTGGCTTTGCTGGCTGCCATCCTGGTCGTAAACATACACGGGCAGCCCTTTGAGATCGAGATTCACGCCGTAGCCGAAGAGCAGCATGAGCGTGACCGGCATGATGATCACAATGGAGAGGCTGCGCGAGTCGCGCAGAATGTGAAGCACCTCTTTTATGGCCACGGCCAGCAAACGCGTGAGGCTCATGCTGTGCGCGCCTCCGCCGCGTCCCGCGAGGTGGTGAGGGAGACAAAAACATCTTCAAGCGTGGGGCGAATCTCCTCGATGCGGCTGACGGCGATTCCGCGCTCCGAAAGATAGGTCTGGACGAGCGGCGCCGCTGCGGGGGCATCGGCGACGACTAAGTGCAACGCGTTACCGAAGACCGCGGCGTCCATGACGAGCGGCGCCGATTGAAGAGCTTCGACGGCGCCGCCGAGCGGCTGGCACTCGACGAGGAGCAGCTCGCCTTTCATCGAGTCGCGCTTGAGCTCAGTGGGCGTGCCGAGAGCGACTATTTTGCCGCGAAAGATGAGCGCCAAGCGGTTGCAGTACTCGGCTTCTTCCATGTAATGCGTGGTGACAAAGACGGTGACGCCCTCCTGCGCCATCTGGTGAATGAGATCCCAGAACTGGCGGCGCGAGATGGGATCGACGCCGGAAGTCGGCTCGTCGAGAAAGATGATGGGCGGCCGGTGCAGCACTGCGCAGCCCAGCGCGAGCCGCTGCTTCCACCCGCTGGGCAGCGTGCTCGTCAGGAGATTTTCCTGCCCCTTGAGGTTGGCCATATCGAGCGCCCATTGCATCCGGCCGGGAAGGTCCTTTGCGGGCACGCTGTAGAGGCCGGCAAAGAGGCGAAGGTTTTCCATCACTGTCAGATCGTTGTAGAGCGAGAATTTCTGCGACATGTAGCCGATGTTCTGGCGCACCGCTTCAGGGTCGCGGCTCACATCGTATCCCGCTACCGACGCGCGGCCCGCGCTCGGCTTCAGCAGCCCGCACAACATGCGAATCGTGGTGGACTTGCCGGCGCCGTTCGGCCCCAGAAAGCCGAAGACCTCGCCCTTGCGCACCGTGAGATTGAGCTGGTCCACCGCAACAAAATCGCCGAAACGCTTGGTGAGATCCTCAATGACGACGGAGCTGGGCGAAACGGAAATGGCCTGCTCAACCATGGCGCCACGCTCCCCCCGCAACCGCATCCACAAACAGGTCCTCGATCATGGGCGTAATTTGCTGGATGGCATCGAAAGGCACGTGTGCGTTGGCCAGCCGCGCCGTGAACTCAGGAATGCGGCGTGCCGCATCGTCCACCACTACGTGCACACCATCGCCGGTGAGCACCAGACTCGAGATTCCCTCCGCGTGCTCGAGTACAGTGCGCAGGCTGCGCGGCTCGGCCGAGGTCACGGAAAGGACGTCCTTGCCCAACTTGGCTTTCAGGTTCGCCGGCGTATCGGAGAAGAGCAGCTTGCCCTGGTGCATGAGTGCGACGCGATGGCAGCGCTCGGCCTCATCGAGATAGGCGGTCGAGGTGAGGATCGCGACGCCCTCCGCGATGAGTTCGTAGAGGATGCGCCAGAAGTCGCGGCGCGAGACGGGATCGACGCCGGTTGTCGGTTCGTCGAGCAGGAGGACTTTGGGCCGGTGAATGAGCGCGCATACCAGGCCGAGCTTCTGCTTCATGCCGCCGGAGAGCTTGCCTGCCATCCGCGTGCGAAACTCGCTCATCCCCGCGGCCTTGAGCAACTGCGTTGAGCGGGAATTCGCGTTCGCTCTTGCGCACGCCGAAGAGATCGGCATAAAAGCGGATGTTTTCGTCAACCGTCAGGTCCTCGTAGAGCCCGAAGCGCTGCGGCATATAACTGAGCGTGTGCTTGGCGCTTTCGGGATCGCGCACCACATCGCAGCCCGCGACCGTCGCTCTGCCCGCATCGGGCGGCATAATGCCGGCCAGCATGCGCAGAGTGGTTGTCTTCCCTGCCCCATCGGGTCCGACCAAGCCGAAAATCTCGCCCGCGCTCACGTCGAAGCTCAAACCGTCAACAGCGCGCACACCGGGAAAGCTCTCGGGTGAGCCCGTCAACCTTGATGGCAGGCACGATCGCGGATTGGAGATTCTCGGTCATTGCTTGGGCGCGGCACTGGATGCGTTGGGTTTGGCTGCGGCCAGTTGCAGATGCGCGTCGGCGGGCATGCCTGGCTTCAACTCGTGATTGGGGTTGTCGATATCGATCTTGATGCGGTAGACGAGCGTGACGCGCTCCTGATAGGTCTGCACACTCTTGGGCGTGAACTCGGCGTCAGGCGAGATGAACGAGATGCGCCCGTGATACTGCTTGCCGGGATAAGTGTCGGTGGTGATGGTTGCGTCCTGCCCCCAGTGAATGCGGCCGAGGTCCGTCTCCGCGATATAGGCGCGGAGCCAGATGTGATCGAGATCGGCCAGCGTGACCACCGGAGTGCCGGGCGCGACAACTTCGCCCAGTTCCGCCTGGCGCACCGTAATGACGCCCGTAGAAGGCGCGAGCAGCGTGGCGTAACTCAGGTCGATGCGCGAGAGGCCGAGATTGGCGTTCGCCTCGGCGAGATTGGCGCGCGCGATGGTGATGTCTTCCTTGCGGCTGCCTTCCACGGCCTCGTTATAGCGCTGCTGCGCGGCCTTGAACGTGGCTTCGGCGCGCTTCAAAGCGGTTGCGGCAAGGTCGCGGTCCTGTGCGGCGATTTCATCTTTCGCGAAGAGCTGCTGCGCGCGGTCGTTATCGAGCTTCTTCTCCTCCAGATCCGCCTGCGCGTCGATCATGGCCTGCTGTGACGCCTTGATCTCTTGCTCGCGGGTTCCGGCAAGGGTGAGCGCAAGATTCGATTGGCGCACATCGACGGCGGCTTCGTCGATGCGGACCTTTTGCTTGTAGTCGGCATCGTCAAGGCGCGCCAGCAAAGCGCCTTGCTCCACCTGCTGGCCCTCCTCGACCGGCAGATCGACAATGCGGCCCGGCACCTTGAAGCTGACGAGGCTCTCATGCGCTTCAATGTTGCCGGAAAGCGTGATCTCGTTGGCGGGCGCGGCTTTCTTGGTGAGACGCGGATAGAAGTACACGCCGGCGGCAACGGCTACGGCCAGCAGAATGACAACCGGTATCAATCGCTTCATTGCATTCAACCTCGCAAGCGAAACTCCATGACAAGCCTCCATGCGGGCAAGCTATGGATTCGCGGAAAACTCAAGAATGTTCTTCTCCGTATCGCCCAGAGCGCGCGCAAGGGCAAATTTGGCATCCACGTGGCTGGATACGGCGAGAATGTAATTCTCCTGCGCGCGGGCCAGTTCGTCCTGCGCCGTGACGACCTCGACATTGTTTGCCGTGCCGGCCGTGAAACGATCCTGCGCCAACTGCAGCTCGCGCTGGGCAAGATTCTGACCATCTGCGGCAACACTCACTTGCTCGGCCGCCGAGTCCAAATTCAGCAGAGCCTCGCGAATGTCCTCTTCCACGCCGCGGCGCAGATCGGCAATCTGATCTTCGATGCGCTGGATGCGGCCGGCCAACTGCTGCGCCTCGCCTTCACGGTCGCGATCGAAGACAGTGAAATCGATCTGGCCTTGAATGAGGCCGGTGAGTGGCGGAGCTGCCGATGCTGCGGCCGAGCTCGCCGATGTTGCCGTTGATGCTCAGCCTGGGATAGAAGCGGGCGCGATTGGCGCGCTGCTGTTCAAGCATGCTCTGGCGCTGGCGGTCCAGCGAAAGATAATCGGCACGCACCGCGAGCGCCGCGGGCAAGAGGTCATCAGCCCGCGGCTGCGACAGGGCTCGATATTGGAGCGGCTCGGCCAAGTCCAGAGGCGTACCGGGTCTCATGCCGAGGTTGCGCGCGAGCTGCAGCAACGACTGCTGGTATTGGTTCTGGGCCTCGAGCAGCGCTTGTTTGTCGTTGGCAAGCTGCACCTGGGCCCGCAGCACGTCCACACCCGTGGCCGTCCCCGCATCATGTTTGTCTTTGGCGAGCTTGAGCAGCGTGCTGGAATCCGTGACGCGCGTTTGGGCGGCCTCAACGCGGGCCTGGGCCGACTGCGCATTCAAATACAGGCCGGCAATCACGCGCACGATCAGGTCGCGCGCGTCCTGCTCGTCCATCCTGCCTGCATCGAGCGTTCGTTCGCTGGCCTTCGCCTGGCGATAGCTCTGGAGATCGACCACGTTCTGCTGGGCATAGATTCTGAAATCGTAGTTTGAAAACGGCCCGACCACATTAGGGAGCGGGAGCCCCGGCACGGAGATGCCAAAGGCGCGCAGATTTCGATTCTGATAGTTCGCATAGGCCTCGGCGTTGACGCGTGGAAGTAGCGCGGCCGACAAGCTCCGCGTGCGCGCGCCCTCGTCCTCCTGAACCCGCGAGTCGGCCTCGAGTACGCCGAGGTTGGCCTGGAGCGCCTTTTGAATGGCATCCTGCAGGGTGAGGCGATAGGGCGCCGGTGGCTGCGCCAAACAGACCGGGCCTCGAGCCAGCGCAGCAAGCAGGACGGTAAAGAACAGAAAGATTGCGCTACGATTTTGATATTTCATGATGCTCGCTTCTTGCCGGGCGCGGCGATAGCTCGCCAGGTATGTTCAAAGGTGTTCTCCATCCATGCTGCGAGCCCCGGTTTCTCATGCAGCGACCACAAAAGCACGGTTCCCATTAAGGCTTGAAGAAGCTGCATGGCGACTCTTTCCCTTTTCAGCCGTGGGTCGATCTCTCCACGCTCTTGGCCGGCCGCGACAACCTCCGCAATGGTCTTACGGCCCTCGTGCATGTTTCGTTTCACAATTGCGCGAACACTTTCGCTGGCCAGGAAGGAAGACATCATGGCGCGCGCCAGGCGGGGGTTGCGCCCCGGCTCCTCGGCGAGACGCCGAACCAGCTGCCGCAGCACGAAGTGAATCGACTGTTTTCCGTGAACGGCCTTCGCTGCGGCTTCTTTCACCTTGCCCACCTGGATCTCGGCCATTACGCCCAGCACATGATCCTTGCTGGCGAAGTAGTTGAAGAAGGTTCCTTTGCCCACGTCCGCAGCCTCGGTAATGTCTTCAACTGTCACGTTGGCAAGGCCGCGCTCGGCTATGAGTTCGAGCGCGCAGCGGAACAGACGGACGCGCGTCTCGGCGGCGCGCCGCTGGCGGCGGCCCATGTGGGCGGGAGAAAGCGGAGCGGCGACAGCGCCGGAGCGGGTAGCGGAAGAACTCCGGGAACGAGATATTTGACTTTTATTCATAGACGCCTTTCAGGCGTTGTTGACTGTTGGTCATATTTTGCGAAAAACGATTCCGCTTTGTCAAGAGTTTATTGTGGGCAGGAATCGCGCGTCAGTTTGCCTCGTACCTGGCACGCCTTGTGCCGCCGGACGAGCACTCGACTGATGCTAGCGAGGGAGGGTGGAGAAGGCACAGATGGAGTCTGTGCCGGGAGCGATCAGAATTAGGAGCTGGGAGTTCAACCCTATTGGCCTGCGCGCTGGTAGATTCCGACGACGTGACCCTCGGCAAGAATATGCCGTTCGATCGCTGCATCCAGTTGTTTTCTGGTCGCTCCCGGCGGCAGATCGAGGCGGATATCGAGGGCATAGACCCGGATCACATAGTGGTGAGGCTTGCCCGGAGGTGGGCACGGACCTCCATAGCCAAGGCGTCTGAAATCATTGGTCCCCTCGGCAGAACCCTGGGGCATCCCGCCCCGCGCCGAAGCGCCCTCGGCCAACCCCCACACCCCAGGAAGAATGTTGTATACCATCCAATGCGTAAAGTCGACCGGGGCATCGGGATCGTTCATGACGACAGCAAAGCTCTTTGTCCCCGCGGGCGGGTGGGACCAGTGCAGGGCCGGTGAAACGTCTTCGCCATCGCAGGTATGCCGGTTCGGAATGGCTCCCCCATCGGAAAAGTTCACGCTGCCCACCTGCAGCGACGAACGCGCCTGGCCTTGCACAGGAATTGATCGCAACGGACAGAGAATGAGGAGAACCAGGAGGCCGGGCAAGAAAATCAACGAGAATGCCGGGATTCGCCGTGCGTGTCTCTCGAGCTTGATTCTCCGCATCCGGGGTTTCATCGCTCCTCCCGCTTCTGGCATCGAAAACAGGTTAACAGCCGGACCAGAACATTTAAATTCATCTTTTATGATGCTGGGCTCATTGGCTGTGCGCTGTCGAATCCCCGCGCGTGGCAGACCCTGCCATTCTCACAATCGGGCTGCACCTTGTGTCTATGGCCGGAATTTGCAGGAATTGTATTCCCCAAATGTCTATAAGTAAAATGCTTTTTCGAATCGTGATTGGCACTTCACAGGTATCATGCGAATGTAGGCGACTCATCTTTGCGTGCAATTCCAGGAGAACCACCGTGAGTAAAACCACAGTAATGCCGTCTGTAAAGAATGAGAAAGTCATTCTGCGCGAGCTGGCGAAGAGAGTGGAGGCGCTTGAAAGAGAGCTGACCCTTCTCAACGATGCGCGCGAAATCGCAAACCTTCAGGGACGTTACATCTACTATCTTCAGGCGCACCAGTATGACCAGATTGTCGAGATGTTCGCGCGCCACGAACCGGTCAGCATCGAAATGGATAATCTCGGCAAGTTTATCGGGCGAGAGAAGGCAGCGGATGTGTTCCTCACGGTTCTGAAACCGCTTTATACGATGAAAGGCGCCATGGGGCTGCATCTGCTTACGACGCCAGTCATCGAAGTGCATCCGGATGGCCGCCAGGCATGGGGCATGTGGCACACGCTGGGCTGCAACACACAGCCGGATTTCGTGGGCAAGGACAAGGAGCTAACCGGAGATCCGGAGCTTATCGCCATGTGGCAGCAGGGGAAGTACTTTATCGACTTCATCAAGGAAGAGGGCGAGTGGAAGTGGAAGAACTTCCGCTGGTACGTCAACTTCCGCACTCCATTTGATCAGGGCTGGGTGAAACAACCCATCACGGGAAACCTCTCCGTAGTGACCAAGTTGCTTCAGGGTTGCCCGACCGCCGATGAAGCGAGCGACTATCACCCCTTCAGCCCTCGAGAGGTGACTCCTTACTTACCGATACCGCCGCGCCCATTCAAGCATTGAGCAAAGTGCAGGCAGTGGCTGCGGAAATTGGCAGTTGTCGCGGGGAAGGCCGGGAGCCCGAGCACGCCCAAGAGTCTGCTGCACACCCGGCACACGGACAAGCTCAAGGGCAAGCTGCCGGAGTTGAAGAAAGCGAAGCGAGTTCCCTTCTCCGAGCTGATCGACGACGCCATCAAGCACAGTCAGTCGGAGAATGACCCGTACGTTGCTCACGACTTCGATCTGAAGATGAAGCACGTCAAGGAGGTCTTCGGGAACCTGGCCGCAGAGCCAATCACCAAACAGTAGCTGATCAGCGGCTTGATTCTCAGGCCGCGGATCGGAAGTGGAAGACTTCCACCTTTAACCGCTGGAAGGCAACGTTCAGCCTGGTGTTCCGTGCCGGTTTGGACAACGAGAAGGTTGACCGCAATCCCCTGTCCAAGGTTCGTCGCAAGCAGGAGGCCAACGACCGCGGTTCGCTACCTGACTCCTGAGGAAGAGGCCCAGCTGGTGAAGGTTCTGGAGAAGGACTGCCCTGACTACCTTCCGATCTTCCTGTTGTCTGCAAACACCGGGATGAGAATGTCCGAGCCGTTCCGATCCGAGGTCGATGACTACCGCCCCAAGACGAGGAGGCTGACCGTCCACCAGAAGAAGTAGCCGAACAAGCCGATGGTGCGCTAAGTACCACTTGGACGGGTCAGTGCGGCTGCTTACGAGCGGCTGGCGAAGGGCAAGAAGACCGGCGCCTTCCTGTGCATAAACACCGAAGGTGGTCGAATGACCGAGGTGACCTACTGGTTCAATTCGTGCCTGGAGGCCGGCATCGCGGTTTACCAGTGGCACGACAACCGCCAAACCGCTTGCAGCCGGTGGGTCATGGGTGGTGTCCCGCTGGCCGCAGTAGCAAGCTACGTAGGACACTCGACCATTCAGATGACGATGCGATATTCTCATCTCATGCCTGGTGCGAACCAAGTAGCGACGGACGTGATGGATGCCTTCGATGCAGCCGTTAACGTTACTACAAATGGAACGGTCGCCAGCACAAGAAATCCGCTGAGGAATAGTGGCAGATAAATTATTTATACTATAGATTATAAATGGGTTATACAATGCGGAGAGGTGGCAGAGCCCGGTTGAATGCACCTGACTCGAAATCCTTTTTAGGCTGTTTTGCAGGCGTCGCATAGAGTTGCATGAAGTCGCTATCTAATTAAATCTCCTAGCATTACGCCATTCCAGAGATTGCATAACGTCGCAGGAAGTTGCCATATTGTACGAAGCCCGGGCGACTAAACGGGCGACTGACGCATATACCCAGGGGGAGTATTCGGATGCCCCATAGGGGTATAAGGTTCAGCGAATGCCGGCTGAGGTGTTGGGCCTGCCCAAGAAACTGCACTTTACCTCATCCGACAAAGTCATTGAACTCGTTCAGCGGGGCGGCGGATTTACCGAACAGGAAAGCCGGCTGATGCTGAACCAGGCCATCGTCACGGGGCGGGGTGGCGTATTCCCCGAACCTCCTGACACCTTCCAGCCACGAACGAGGCGCAAGTGTGGGAGCAGATCCCATTCCTCACTACGGGTGCGTCGCGCAAAGGGGCGCCGAAACGTTCGCCATCCTACTAAGACAACGCCGTTTACGCCGACACTGCATACCTTACACCCAGCAGAGCCCTTAGACCCCACTAAATCATTGTCATTTCAGCGATATAGGTGGTAGAGTCCTTCCATAAAGCGATGAAGACAGATGATCCAACACTCCCGCAGCCTTTGATCAAATGGGCTGGCGGTAAACGACGGCTCGTGCACCAGATCGCTGAGATCGTGCCTCGCAAGTTTTCCAGGTACTACGAGCCTTTCCTCGGCGGCGGCGCCGTATTCTTTTCGCTTCTGCCCACTGTCGCGACTCTGAGTGACACGAATGACGAACTGATACAGATGTACGTCCAGGTGCGCGATCACCCTGATAAGGTGATCAGCCGTTTGCGATGTATGCCTAACTCGGCAGAGGACTACTATCGCATCCGCTCGACGAAGCCGCGCACGGACGCTGGCAGGGCAGCGCGCCTGATCTATCTCTGCACACTCTCCTTCAACGGTATATACAGGCAAAACCGGAAGGGGGAATTCAATGTCCCTTATGGCTACAAAACTCACATCAATCCGTGTGATGAGGTCGCGATCGAACGGATCAGCGGGAGCCTTCAGGGAAAGGTCCTTCTTACGGGAGACTTCGAAAAGGCGACTAGCACTGCCCAAAAGGGTGATTTCGTTTACTTCGATCCCCCCTATACTGTTGCGCACGACAATAACGGCTTCGTCAAATACAACGCGGCGATTTTCTCGTGGGCGGATCAGAAGCGACTGGCTTCGGTGTCTTCACGGCTTAAGAGAGCTGGTTGCAAGGTTATTGTGAGCAATGCCGATCACTCCTCCATTCGCAAGCTTTATTCGGATTTCAATATCCGGGTGATTAAACGGCACTCAGTTATGGCAGCCTCAAGCGAGTTTCGACGCCCTGTTTGTGAGTGTCTCTTTTACTAACGGAGCACGATATGTTGACCAATGTTTTGCCAATCGAAGATATGGGGAGCCTTGCCCGTGCAAACTCCCGCAAATACGATGCCAAGACTGTATCTCCTTCTGCGGTTGCTGAACTGCAGGCAGATGGCTGGGAGGTTGCAAAGAAAAACAAGAAGTCTTTTCGTCTCACGCGGGCAAAGCGGCATGGTGCTTTGCTCGAAGACCGTGTTTGGACCCTCTTATATCGAATGAACTTTAGGTACATGTCGGGTAAGGGCGGGGCTCAACTCCAAGTAAATGCTGAAGTGGAGAGCCCAAAGTCGCAGCTAGACATTGTGGCCCTCGACGATGAGGTCGCAATTGCGATCGAATGCAAGTCTTCCGAACAAATCACCAGACGCCCTCAATTCCAGCAGGAACTCGGAAAGCACTTATTAATACGAGAACGCTTTACCGCAGCAGCTCGAAAGGAATTCGACCCGCCCGTCCGTCGGCTAGTCGTCCTGGCAATGTTCACGTCCAAAATCGTTCTTTCCGAGAACGATAAGCTTCGGGGGAAAGAGGCGAATATCGTCTTGCTCGATGAGCATGATCTCGACTACTACGAAAACCTTGTGGCGCACATTGGCCCCGCAGCCAGATACCAGTTTCTTGCAGAACTATTACCAGGGAAAACTGTACCCAACCTTGAAATCAAGGTACCCTCCATTCGCGCAAAGATGGGAGGCGCAAATTGTTACACATTTTCGATTAGCCCAGAGTATCTACTGAAGATTGCCTATGTGTCGCACAGAGCAAAAGGAAAGGCCTCAGACGTAAACACATACCAACGGATGCTCAGCAAGGGACGGCTTAGCAAGATTCGCCAGTACATTGAAGAAGACGGCATTTTCCCGACGAATATCGTGCTCAACCTTGAAAAGAACAAGCTAATCTTCCAACGCAGCGCGCAGGAAGCAGATGCGTCAACGGAGCATGGTGTCGCCGGCTGGCTTGACATCAAAGCTACCTATAAATGTGCCTGGGTTATTGATGGCCAGCACAGGCTGTTTGCCTATTCAGGCCACCCAAAAGCGCCCAAGAGCAGAGTAGCAGTACTCGCGTTCGAAGGTCTTCCGCCAAGCGAACAGGCAAGATTATTTATCGATATCAATGCGAAACAGAAGAGCGTAAAGCAATCTCTCCTTGAGGAACTTTACGCAGAGCTTCACTGGGACGCTGCTGAAGATTCGGTCCGTTTACGCGCGATTATCTCCAAGGCAGTGCAGGAACTCGGGTCAGACCCAGAGTCACCACTGTCGGGTCGTGTGCTAACTGCAGACTCTCTCAAGAGTGACCTCCGGTGCATTTCTTTGACTAGAGCGTGTTTCATAAACACCGCCTCAGCGTGATCCAGAAGCAGGCGATGTAGAAGAAGGCGTAGTAGGTAGAGAGCAGATGCTCATGACGTACAAGCAATCGGCGGAACTGACCAAGCCAGGCGTTGGTGCGCTCCACGATCCAGCGGCGTTTGTAGCGGCGCATCTTACGTCCGTCTTCATAGCGCCGCCGCTTGTTGTTCTTGCGGTAGGGCGCAATCAACTCGATGGCCCGCTTCTTCAATCGCTCACGCAGCGGGTCGGAGTCGTAGCCAGCGTCGGCGATTACGCGTTTCGGTTTTTGCCGCGGCCGGCCTTTGGGGCGCGGGACGCGGACTTCCTGGAGCGTGGCTTCCGCAAGCGTAACTTCTGCCGGAGAGGCACTTTCCAGCCAAACTCCCAGCGGAAGACCTTGACCGTCAACCAGTACCATCCACTTCGTCCCCTTGCCGCGCTTGGTTTTACCGACCGCATCGCCCCCTTTTTGGCTGGGGCGAAGCTGCCGTCCAGGAAGGTCTCGTCCCACTTTAGCAATCCTTCCTGGTCTAGCGCGCCCAACAGAGCACGCCACGCATCCAGCCACACGCCTTCGTCCTGCCACTGCTTCAGCCGCCGCCAGCAGGTCGCCGGCGAGGGATATTCGTCGGGAAGAAATCGCCACGCCGCTCCGGTCTACAGAATCCACAGAATCCCCTCAAAACAAGCCCGGTTCGACGCCCAGGGCCGTCCCCGGTTGTCCTTTCTGCGCCGTGGTTGGGGCAACAACGGCTCGATCAACTCCCACTGCTCATCCGTCACAAGCTTCTGCCGCTTCTTCATGACAGAAGCTCATCAGCCAACCAGCCTCACGCGTAAGTACTTAGCTTGAGGCCGAACCTATTTATGAAACACGCTCTAGTCTGTACAGTGCAATTGAGAAGACAGAATTCCACTTGGGAAAGATCAGGCATAACGTTCCCGAATATGGCCCGCTGTGGGCGGGCACAAATGACGCGACCTTGAAGCGCACCGTCCATGTGCTTAAAAACTGGTTCAGCGTCATCAAGGCAGCGGTGCCCGACTGGTGGGATAAAGGGGCGGGACAAGGGGGAGGCCTCGCCATGAATGACGGCGTAACGACCTGCATCATGGCACTCAGAAGCGTACTGCAACAATTCGAACCTCAAAAGCTTGTCAAACTCGACAACGAGGATCTTTTTCTGTACATCCAAAAATACTCCGAGGCTGTCGGTGCATACTTCGCGAGATTCACCGAAACGGATCGCAAGATGTTCCGCGACCTCCGGGGCGTTCAGGGACAAACACGCAGGTGGCGGAAATGTCAGGAGGCGTTGCGCGATTCGATCCCAAGTTTTACCGCCGAGGGGTTGGATGAGTACCTCGCTATTGAGAAGGCCGAGACTAATTCTCGGGGCAAGAGCATCATCGAGTCTATTGAGAAAACCCTACAGAAGATAGTGCTCGATGAACTCAAGAGTGAGATGCCAGAAGGCGAGGATTGGTGGATCCTTGGAGTGCCGAAGCAAGTTCGCCAAAAGGTGATCCAGAAGTATGAAGAGGATGACCACCAGCGAGGCGGGTATGAGTACTATTTTGATCTGATCGACTATCCCAAGATTGCCCAACATAATTGGCAGATCTTCCAACCCATACTCGGGTATGGAACCGGTGGCAAAGATAAGCAGCTTTCATGGCTGAACTTCGTCAATCTCAAGCGCAATATCGTTTATCATGCTTCCTCTGCAAAAACCCTGACCATCGACGAATTGAGCCAGCTCGAACAATATGAGGAGTGGTTACGCCAAAAGAAGGGGCAATTGACGGATGGCAAGCTCAACTCTAGCGATCCGTTTGAGGCCGCTTAGCATGCCCATCAGTCAGGGGTAGCCGGGAGACGCCCAAAGGTGGAATCGAATCTTAGAGGACCAATGGACGGCAATCATACTCGTCCAAGAACCCTGGGGTACAACCTCAAAGCCGGGACCGCCAAGGGGGTAATTTGTGGGCTGAAGGCCAAGTACTCCACGTCGATGATGGCCACAACCGCATAGACTTCCATCAGGATGAACGACTCCTCCCCACAACTCCGTACCTCATCAGAAGAGATCGCCGGCCTCGTGGAGCGGGTCACCTTCTTCAACGAAGAGAGCGGGTTCGCCGTGCTCCGGGTGAAGGTCCGGGGGCAGCGGGACCTGGTGACCGTCCTCGGCTCCTTGCCGTCGGTGAGCGCCGGGGAGTGGCTGACCGCAAAAGGATGGTGGGTCCGAGATAAAGAGCAAGGTCTCCAATTCAAAGCCACCGTCTTGAAAGCCGTCCCTCCAACGACGGGCGAGGGTGTCGAACGGTATCTGGCCGGCGGCTTCGTGAAGGGTGTCGGGCCTGTCCTGGCGAAGAAGCTGGTCGGACACTTCGGCGCAGAGGTATTGGGGGTAATAGAAAACAACCCCGCCGACTTGGAGTCCGTCGATGGTATCGGGCCAAAGCGCCGGGAACGGATCGCCAATGCCTGGCAGGAGGGAATGCAGATACGCGAGATTATGGTGTTTCTTCACAGCCATGGGGTCAGCACCGGGCGGGCAGTTCGTATTTACAAAACCTACGGGAATCTGGCTATCCAGACTGTGCGGGAGAACCCGTACACCCTGGCGAAGGAGATACACGGCATTGGCTTCGCCACGGCGGACCAGATAGCCCAAAGCGTCGGAATACCCAAAGACTCGCAAAACAGAGCTCGGGCAGGGATCGACCACGTATTGCTGGGGGCGACCTCCGAGGGACATTGCGCCCTGCCACTGGAGAAGCTGAAGGCGGCGGCCGTGAAACTGCTGGAAGTGCCGGTGGAGACCATCGAGCAGGCCCTGTCGCAGATGCTGACGAGTGGATCTCTCCTGCTGGAAGAGATCGAGGGCGAACCGCTGGTCTTCCTGCCCCACCTCCGGAAAGCCGAGGACGGAATTGCCACGAAGATCAAGCGGCTGGCGGCTGCCGGCATCACCTACCCGAGGATCGACTTCGAGAAGGCCGTCGCCTGGTGCGAGACAAAGACTGGAAAGACTCTGGCCCCGAGTCAGCGTGAAGCGTTGAAGACCGCGCTGACCAGCCGGGTCGTCATCATCACCGGCGGTCCCGGTGTGGGTAAGACCACCTTGGTGGACTCCATCCTCCTGATCCTCCGCGCCAAGAAAGTGAGGTGCCTGCTCTGTGCACCCACTGGAAGAGCCGCGAAGAGGCTCACAGAGACGACTGGACTGGAGGCGAAGACCATTCACCGTCTACTGGAGGTCGATCCGGCCACGGGAAGATTCTCCCGCAATGAGGACAAGCCGCTGGACTGCGACCTGCTGGTCGTTGATGAGACCTCGATGGTGGACGTGCTTCTGATGTACGCTCTGCTCCGTGCCCTGCCGAAAACCTCCGCACTGATCATGGTCGGCGACGTGGACCAGCTTCCCTCCGTCGGGCCGGGAAATGCCTTGCGTGACTTCATTGATAGCGGAGTGGTACCCGTGGTTCGCTTGACCGAAGTATTCCGTCAGGCGGCCAGCAGCAAGATCATCACCAACGCGCACTTGATCCGCCAGGGGAAGATGCCGGAGCTGCGATCGGCGGAGTCCGGTTCCGACTTCTATTTCATCGAGCGTGATACGCCTGAGGAGATCGCCGCGACCCTGGTGAGGCTGGTGCAGGACAGAATCCCGAAAGGGCATCGACTCGACCCGATCCGTGACATTCAGGTTCTGTGCCCGATGAACCGGGGGTCAATCGGAGTCCGCGAATTGAACACGGCGCTGCAGGGTTCCCTGAACCCTGTTCGGCCCGGTGAACCCGCCGTGGAGCGGTTTGGATGGCGGTTCCAGGTCCGGGACAAGGTCATTCAGACGGAGAACGACTACAAGAAGGAAGTGTTCAACGGGGACATCGGCACTATCGAGAAGATCGACCCCGTTGAGCAGGAACTTTTCATCCGAGTTCGACGACAGGCTAGTGACCTACGACTTCGGGGAATTGGACGAAGTCTCGCTGGCCTATGCCGTGACCATCCACAAGTCGCAAGGCTCGGAGTTCCCCGCGGTGGTCATCCCGGTGGCTATGCAGCATTACATGCTGCTCCAGCGCAATCTGATCTACACCGGGATTACCCGCGCCAAGCGGCTACTTGTAGTGGTTGGTCAGAAGAAGGCCCTTGGCCTGGCGGTCAGGAATGACCAGTCGCGCAAGCGGTACTCAGGACTGCTGAGTAGCTTGAGGGAACCGGCACTGTAACTCCTACCGCCTGTCCCATCTCAGGATTCGAACAGAATGGCAATGAAGCGATGACCCGATGCGCCTTGAGATACTATTCTGGACCTTCAGATTTGAGACCCTGTATGTCCGCAGATCGGAAGCTCGACCAAACCCGGCGTCGCCGAATGCGCTATGCCGAGCGCAAGCTCAAGGAAGCACGGCAGCGACTGGTGCGAACTGAGCGCAGCATCCTTTATTGGTCCCGGATTCTCGCCGACATCAGGCTTGAGCGAGCTCGCGCCATCCAACATCCGCTCTGGCCAGAGGAAGTGGACAAACCGGAGGACTGAGCGGGCGCGGGTGAAGGTCTGCGCCAGCCCTTATGCGCAGCATATGCTGGCGGCTACTTTGCGGGTGCCGCGACAGCAGCCTTCTTCTTCGCCCAGCGCTTCTTGACGGCCTCGGCAACCTAACTCTTCCTGGAGGTAACGGCGGAGAACGCCGCTACCACTTGAGTTACTCGCTTGCCGCCGCAGTGTGGACACGCCACACCGCCCTTTTCGAATTCCGCGATGTGGAGAATCTGGGTGAACTCCTTGTTGCAATCCTGACAGAGAAAAACGTATTGGGGCATGGTCGTTCTCCGGCCACATGATAGCGCGTCTGGTGTCCTGGGGGAAGCCTATTGGACCGTTCCCAATATTTGAGATTAGCGCGTTCGATTCTCCTAAACCTTCGCGCGCGCG
This sequence comes from uncultured Acidobacteriaceae bacterium, assembly GCA_963799445.1. GTDB lineage: Bacteria > Acidobacteriota > Terriglobia > Terriglobales > Acidobacteriaceae > Telmatobacter. The sequence goes on from CAWCXX010000048.1 coordinate 119,936, forward strand.
AGGCGCTTTTTGTTATTGACCAGGAAGGCACCTGGTCCAGGACACGAAGCATTGCGAAGTTCAGACCAGTCGAGGTGAACAGTCCCTTGCTTGAGTCTTCAACCCAAGAGTGCACTGGGATTCAACCGGTGGGTTATCCTCAATGCCGGAGGGTTCATGAATATACAGGACATCGTTGTAGAGATCGATGCTGAGATATCCAAACTGCAACAGGCAAAAGCGTTGCTAGCCGGCATTAGCACTACCGAGATGCGGAAGCCGGGTCGACCAGCCAAAACCAGCTTGGCCGGCAAAGCCAGAACAAGGCGCAGGTTGAGCGCCGCGGCGCGGGAGAGGATCGCGGCCGCCCAATGGGCTCGGTGAGCGAAATCCAAGAAGGCCGCGAAGAAAGCGGCGCGTAGCACCCCTACGGCGTCAACCGCGAAGAAAGCCTCAGCTGTCGGGTTACGTGCAAAGAGCAAGAAGAAACGCATCTTGAGTGCGGGAGCGCGCGCCAAGATCGCAGCCGCTCAAAAGGCCCGGTGGGCGAAGGTGCGGAAGGCTGCGAAGAAAGCCTCTACGGCAAAGGTTGCAAAGAAGCCTGCTCCAGCTAAGAAGTCTGTCCCCGCAAAGAGGGCAGTGCATCGAAGACGAAGGCTGCTGTCGCTCCGGAAGCTCCAGCCACGCCAGTAAAAGCAGCTTCGTAAAGCTCCGGGTGAAGGTAGTCCCGGCCACACAGGAGTCTGGGACGGCGCACTCGAGACTGTGTCGTTCAATTGAGGCGTAAAGGCGACTACGGCGCCGGCTCGGTGCCTCCACTTGAGGTTCCAGCAGCCGTTCCGGCCGTCCGCCACATGCCGGCTATCATCCGGTTCCTGGGGTACGATCCTCTGCCGCCGCGGCGGCGATGATTCGGGCAGCCTTGGGCTACCCGAACGTAAGCGTCCCG
>CAWCXX010000049.1:0-30019 GCA_963799445.1 uncultured Acidobacteriaceae bacterium
AGCGCATGTTTGCCATGGTGGCCTGTAAGTGCTTGAAGGCATTGGAGCGATTTTTGAAGTTGGTCACTACATGAGGCATGGTTGGTTCTCCGGCGGAGAGGGTGGGTCGAGTTGAGTGATGCCGAGAAGGCGGAGCACTTCGGCGGCATGTTTGTTTCCGCGGGTGACGCAGGATTTGCTGCGTTGCTGTCCGAGATCAACTTCAACGGAGCGGATCGTCTCCAAGGCTTGCCAGGCAAAGGGCGTGGACAGTTGGCTGCCGGCGGCGCGCAGAGTTTTCTCCAGGGCGCGATCCAGTAACAAGGCCAGCGCGGCCACGAAGACATGCGCCTGCACCCGCTCATCGGTGTGGTGATAAACAGGCCGGAGCTCGAGCAGGCTCTTGAGATGCGAGAAGCCGCGCTCGACCTCGTTCAGTTCCTTGTAGGTGGCCACAGCCTGAACCGGGGATAGATTGCGCTCCTCAGTCTGGATGACGTACTTGCCCTCCAGGGCCTTTTCCCGGGCCAGGTTGGTGGGATGGTCGAAGAAGTGGAACTTGCCCTGGCGCAGTTCCCAGGCAAAATAACGCTGGCCGTGATGGCGGCGCAGGCGGGTGGCGGCAGCGGCGCCGATCTTGTCGGCTCCCTTCAGTTGCCCTTTGTCCACCTGCGCTTTTAAGGCTTGGAGTTCTTTCCGCGCCCGCTCCATGGTCAACTCCCGCATACTGCGCTCGTAGACTTCGCGCTCTTCACTGTGCACCACGAAGACCCGCACGCCGGCTTGCTTGCCCGCCACCTCGACGACCCGTGTCTGGGGTACAAGGGTCTTCTCTGCGGCCGCGATGCCCACCGGACACTGCTGCCAGTCGGTGCGTCGTTCCGCCCGCTGAATATAGTCGAAGGTGTCCTTGCGATTGCGTCTTTGCAGTCCCAGCAAATAACCCTGCCCGCTCTGCTTGAGCTCGTCCACGTTGCCTATGGTCATCATGCCGCGATCGCCCACGAATACCACACGGTGGAGAGCAAAGCGCTGGTTCAGATCCCTGACCACTTCCAGCACCGTGGTCTGATCCAGACGATTGCCGGCGAAGACGTGATGCGCGACTGGCCATCCATCCATCATCACCACCCCGATCACGATCTGCCGGTGGCGGGGCTTGCCGTCGCGACTGTAGCCGAACTGTCCCAACTCCGCCGGCCCAGACCCTTCGAAGTAGGTCGAAGTAATGTCGTAGAAGACCAGGTCCGGCTGCAGGCTGAACAGATCGCGCAACTCCAGATACACAGCTTTTTCGATGCGCTCTTTCTCGGCCAGCAAATCGTCCAGGCTCTGGTACCACAGCTGCAGCTGATCGAAGCCTACCTTGACCCGGCCGGACTGTTTCCACACCGGCATCCAGCGGCTGCCCCGGGCCGTGCACACATAGAAATCCTCCAGCCATTGCGCCAGCGCGTGTTCGCTGCCCGGGCGGCTGAGCCGGTTGGCGAGCAGGGGAAAGATCCTTTCTGACAGCGGTTGCCCATGGCGCCGCAGAGCCCGACCGGCATCCAGAATCGCGCCCAAGGAGAGTTTCTCGAAAAGATGCCGGGCCACCAAAACCGGTCCCCACGTGGAGGACCGCGGAGCCGCGATGTCCGCGACGGCAACCCAGCGCGGGTTACCCTCCGGCTCGGCCAGCAACCGGATCAAGGCATCCAGATGCGGCCCCAGCAGGTCCTTGCGTCCCAGGTGAGCGACGACGCGCTGCTTGACCTTGTCCCCTTCGCGGAAGGACTCCACCAGGCGGAGATACTCCTGTTGTCCATTGCGTGACTTGACCGAACGCAGGAACATGGCGGCAGTCTCCAGATGACACTACATATATCGCATCAGAGACGCATAATCAATGATCATCTGCGCACATTGTCAAAATATGTTGGCACTACAAATTTTCTCAATTGCAACTGTCGGCGATGATAATACAGGACTTAACTCCTTCCACCCAGCTTTCCATGGCAAACATGCGCTAGGGTCAGGCGGCACTACACTATCTCCGTATGCGGCTTTTTGTCGGGATTCCGCTGTCGGATGAGGTCGTGCGCGAGCTTGCGGCGGTTGTGGCGCGCCTGCGCCCGGGCGCGGGCAATCTGCGCTGGACTGCATCCGAGTCCTGGCACATCACGCTGCAATTCCTGGGCGAGACCACTCAGGAGAATTACGAATGCCTGGCAGCGCGGTTGGGTGAAGTGCACGCCGCGCCTGTCGCAGTGCAACTTGGCGAGCTGGGTTTCTTTGACCGCGCGGGCGTGTTTTTTTCCGATGTCGTTGTCGCGCCCGGACTGATCGCGCTCGAGCAGCGCGTGATTGCGGCCACGAGCCTATGTGGATTCGTTGCCGAGACGCGGCCTTTTCATTCGCACGTTACGCTGGCGCGGGCCAAGGGCCGGGGCCGCGGAACGGAGTTGCGCGAGCTGAAGGGCAGGGTTCGCAGCCAGCCTTCTTTTACACGCTTCACGGCGCATGAGTTTCTGCTGTACGAGAGCCATCTTGGGCCGGGAGGCGCGAAGTATGAGGTAAAGGCGCGATTCGGGCTGGGGTGAGAAAATGATCAATGGCGCGCGCAATGATTGAGGCTCGCCTATAGCAAAACCAGAGATGCTGTAACCCGAAGCCGCTCGACTTAACTCGCCGCGACCCCAAGGAGCGGCGACCTTCAAAAAAGCTGAACAGGGCACACCTTCTCTGGTTTTGCCGTAACTCTGAAGGTCACAATACGACGATGCAACTGATAGTTATCTCTGGTTTCCTCGGTTCAGGCAAGACGACCGCCATGTTAAGTTTTGCACGGGAATTAGCTGCAGAGGGTCGCAAGGTGGCCATCATCGTGAATGAAATTGGCGCCATCGGAATAGACAATGTTCTGCTGAAACAGATCGGCGCCAACGTATGGGAGATACTCGGAGGCTGCATCTGCTGCTCTCTGGCCGGCGAGTTGGGGACTACGTTGTCCCGGCTGGCTGCCGATTTCGCGCCGGAAATCGTCTTGCTGGAGCCATCGGGTGCGAGCCATCCGGACACAATCAAAAGCGTTCTGCGCTATGCGCAGGGCGCCTCAGTTTCGGCCACGAAGTGGGTTGCCGTCATCGATCCGTTGCGGCTGGAAGAATTGGTTTATGTCCTGCAGCCTCTAATGGAATCACAGGTACGAACGGCCGATGCCGTCATTATTACGAAGCGCGATGTGGCGACCATGCAACAACTGGACGCGGCCAGGGATTGGGCTCTCGGTCTGCAACCTGGGTTGGCCTGCTTCGTCGCGGACATGAAGAACCCGGTGAACGCCCTCTCGCTGAAGGAAGTTTTTGATGCCTGAGCTGACGCTGACTCCCATTGCCGCAAGAGTGCAATGGCGAGCAAACGAGGATGCGGGCCCCACGGACTGGCCACAGATCATACGCCGCTTCGTGGAAGAAGTGGCCAAGAGGGTGGTGGGTTCTCCACCCGGCCCCGATGCCCCGCGCGCGGCGGTGGAGCGGAAAGCGCAAAACGTGATCGGCCACATTAAGGGCCTGGTCCGCGGCGATCGTTATCAGCTGCGGGTCAACTGTGTTTCGGCTTCATTGCCGGTTGATGTGGAAGGCGAAATTCCAGAAAGCGTAAGCGAATTGACGCTTGAGTTGGTGCTCTTGGTATACGGCCTCACAGCGGAGCAAGCTGGCGTGGCCATACAAGCCGCGCTCAGCGCAATACCAGATGCACGCGCCACTGTGCAGCTTGACTTGCCAATTCACCACCACCACTCGTTTCCCTTTACGCCGTAGCCCATGGACCACAAGTATCGATTCGTCAGCGGCTTTTCGGGCTGTTATACTGAGGATTCGGCAAGCCGAAGGTGTGCGCTTCAGGGCGCGGCCCGACCGCCGGTCCGGCGCCGTTAAGACACTGAAGAATGCGGAGTTGAACGATGGCACAAATCTGCGATATCTGCGGCAAAAAGCCGCTCTACGGGAATAACATCTCTCACGCACACAACGTGACGCGCCGCCGCTGGAACGTCAATCTGCAGGTGGTGAAGGCGCTGGTGAATGGCGCGCCCAAACGGCTGCGCGTTTGCGCCAGCTGCATCAAGAGCGGCAAAATCGCCAAGGCGTAGCGTTCCACGCTTCTACCTTTGGTCCGGCGTTGTGGAACCCCGTCCCATGCGACGGGGTTTTGTTGTGCGCAGCGGAAGGCCCAAAGCGGCGAGCTCTCATTCTTCGTACTTGAAAGACAGTTGCACTCGCGTACGATAAGCCACCACCTTGCCGTTCTCGACTTTCAGGTCCATCTTCACAACCTCGGCAACCCGCAAATCCCGCAGCGTATGCGAGGCGATTTCCACCGCATGCATTGCCGCCTTCTCCCAGGACTCCGTGCTGGTACCGACTAGCTCCACCAATTTGTAGATTGATTCACCCTTCTTTTCCATGATCCTCTCCTTGTCTTAATCTGGATATCCAATTCGGTGTCCCATTTCGAGCTCAGATTACACCCCATCGTCTCGCTCGCACTGGATTGCTTGAAGCGCATTCCTCCGAGCGCAAGCTGTAACATCGGCCTCGGCCGGAGAATCGCCAGAACCTGTGCATTTTTCTACCCTATCCCGCCGACCCGGAAAAGTGTCAACCTGGTTTTGCCAAATGTGGGGCAAACCGGGAATTTACCTGGGTTTGCTCGTACCGGCGTGTGGCGGCGCATCACTGAACGGTCCCACCCGTCTACTTTTCCTGGCGTGTGAAGGTGAGCGAAGCGGAGTTGATGCAGTAGCGCAGGCCGGTTGGGCGGGGACCGTCAGGGAAGACATGTCCCAGATGGCTGCCGCACCGAGTGCAGGTGACCTCGATGCGCCGCATTCCGTAGCTCAGGTCCTCATGCTCTGCGACGGATTTTGAATCGGCGGGCAGCATAAAGCTGGGCCAGCCGCAGCCGGAGTCGAATTTGGCGCCGCTGAGGAAGAGCAGAGCGCCGCAGCCGGCGCAGTGATAGTTGCCGGTTTGGTGATTTTCAGTGAGGGCGCCGGTGAAGGGCCGCTCGGTGCCCTTCTCTCGCAGCACGCGATACTGCTCGGGCGTGAGCGCGGCTCGCCATTCGGCTTCGGTGCGCGCGACCTTTTCCTCAGATTCGCTCAAGTTGACCTCCTGAAGCTGCGCCGGCCTGAGAACCGGTCTCATAAACTCAACTCATCGACCCGCGCGACGCTTGGGACCCGCCTTGTTGTCGGGTCCCATACTTCCAGAGCTAACCGCTCAGGCATTTATGAGGCCGGTTGTAGGGGTCAGGCTTCGGCAACCAGATCAATTTCCACGAGCACGTTCTTGGGCAGGCGCGAAACCTCTACAGTGGTGCGCGCGGGCGCTTCGCCGTCGACCTCGAGATATTCCGCGTAAACCGCGTTCATAGCGGCGAAGTCGCTGAGGTCTTTCAGAAATACGGTGGCCTTGATCACGCGGTCGAGGCTGCTGCCGGCCTCATCGAGGATGGCCTTCAGGTTTTCCATCACGCGCTTGGTTTGCTCGGCGATGCCGCCCACAACCACCTGCTGCGTCACCGGATCGATGGGGATTTGGCCGGCTGTAAAGATGAGATTCCCGGCGCGCACGCCCTGCGCATAGGGACCTATTGCTGCGGGCGCCAAGTCAGTTGAAATTACCGATCTCGTCATAGATTGATTTTACGGCGATTCCAGGGAAACTATATCCTGTGATTTTCTCCCCTGATCGCGCGAACGCGGCGGCTTGAAGGAATTTCTCCTCAACAGGCTGCAACCGGTCTCATAAATGCCTGAGCGGTTAGCTCTGGAAGTATGGGACCCGACAACAAGACGGGTCCCAAGCGTCGCGCGGCTCGATGAATTGGGTTTATGAGACCGGTTCTAGTCTGGCTGGCATGTGCAAAGGGACAATTCCCCTCGGGAACTGTCCCTTGAACGCCACAAATTCCAAACGCCGCCGCAGCGGAAAAGTCTCAGTGGAAAGCTCCCATGATGCCGCCGCCGAGCGCCATAGCCAACAGCCAATAGGCGGCATTGATGGCGAAGAGATTGGCGCGCCTGCGTTCCCAGATGTGCTGCGCGAAGAGCGGCGGGGCCATAAAGCCGAGCCAGCACACGATACCGATCTTGGCGCCCGCGGTGAAGACCCTCGCTCCCGCCCACGACACCACATGGATGAGCACGAACGACAGAATCGCGCAGGCAATGAAGAAGGTAATCGCGGGAAAGATAAGGTCCTTCAGTTTCTGGTCGGCCGGGACTCCGGTCATGGCCTTCCAGGATTTCTTGAAGGCGGCGCCGTACCAGATAGCTCCAAGTACACACTGGGCAACCGTAGAAACCAAAACCAAAACCACAAGGTGATGAATATTGATATCGAACATCCGTGATTCCTCCACAACGGGATTGATGTCCGGCTCCCGAGTTCACAATTCCCACGGAGTGGGGTTCACCGCTGGCCTAATTGAAGGGAGTCGCCGCAACTACCTTGCTGCAAGCAAAGATGGAGTGTCAAGGCAATTCAGGCGATATGACGCAGAAGTGTCAATACTTTGGTACTTTATGAAGCATGCGGCCGCGCAGGGGTGTCATCTGCGCTTGAGGGCTTCCAATTCGTCCAGAGTCCGGGGCCAATCGGACCCGAGCAGGCGCGAGAGGCTGCGGTCGGCCAGGACTTTGCCGCCGGTCTGGCACACGGGACAGTAGTTGGTTTCGTTGTCGGCGTAGCGGATGCGCTGGATGGGGCTGGCGCAGCGCGGGCAGGGCTGGCCAAAACGGCCATGCACGGCCATCTCCGGTCGAAATGCGGTGACGCCCTCAGGGAATTTTGCTTTGGCCTCGGCCACCAGGCGGCCGATCCAGAGGGTGAGTGTCGAACGTGTGGCGGCGAAGAGGCGTTCCCACTCATCGGGCTTGAGCTTGTGGGTGAGCGCGATGGGCGAGAGGCATGCAGCGTGGAGAATCTCGTCGGAGTAGGCGTTGCCCACGCCGCTGATGAGGCGCGGATCGGTGAGGGCGCGCTTGAGGGTGCGGTTTTCGAGGGTCAGTGCGGCGCGAAAGGTGTCTATGTTGGTTTCGGTCGCGAAGATTTCCGTGCCGCCGGGATCGATGTCGCGGAGGGCCTCTTCGCCACGAAGAAGATGGAGTGACGCGCGGCGCTTTGAGCCGGCTTCAGTCAGAACGAGACTCCCCTCCGGAAAATCGAGCGCGAGAAGCGCCTGGCGTCCGGCAAGCTTGGCTTGCGGCGGGCGCCAGTGGAGGCGGCCGGCAATCATGAGATGAATCACCAGCCAGAGCAGCCCGGGGTCCCCAGCGACAGGCCTTTGTCGTTGGGGTGGCAGATCGCCGCCTTCGACGCCGATGGCGATGCGCTTGCCAATGCGGCGAAGGGCGCGGACGGTGCGGCCCTCGACAGATGAGAGGGGAGGGTCGGCGGTGCGCAGGACGAAGACACTCTGCAGGCGCACGCGCTCAAGCCGCTGGCCGAGGATGCGGGCTTCGAGCGCGGTGATGTAAGCCGTGATGTCGGGCAGTTCCGGCATTCAAATTCAGATTGAGGCCGGAGCAGGGATGTGTGCAATGGATTTTTTCAGCCGACCTAGAGCAAAACCAGAGTTGCTGCATACCGGTCGAAGCCTTGTAATAAGGGCACGACTTTAGTCGGGCCGTGAATGAGTCTATAAAGCCTGTGGGCTTTACAGGCTGCGGAAAAACTCCTTGTTTTTCTTCCCTTGCCTCTCTGAGGGGAGATTTTTCGCGTTCCGGGCCTGTTCTGCGGCTGTTTTTCTGTTCCTGTTTCGCCTCTGGAGGCCGTTTTATCGGCCTCCAGAGACACTGCTCCCCTAGACTGCCGGAACTGGAAGCGGAATCAACTTCCGCATCCGCACCAGGTTGTAGCCCACGATGGCCAACCGGTAAAACCAGTCCACGCGCTTCAGCCCGCGCAACTTCACCTGGCGCAGCAGACCGGTCAGCTTGGCCCAGCCAAACACCCGCTCGATCAACTTGCGTTTCTTCTGGCTGATCGAACGCCTCGGATCCGCCCGCTCTTCCTCGGTCAAGCTGTTCTTGCCCAGGTTGCCTTGCACATATTCGCTGACGTGCGGCGCCACTTCGCGCTCCCGTAATTGCTCTACAAACTTCTCTTCCTGATACTGCGTGTCGGCGCCCAGCGTGATCTCCTGCTCCGGCTTGCGCTGCTCCTTGGCCGCAACCGTGCGCTCCAGCATGGCCAGCGCCGCTTCGCGCTCGGCCACCGTCGCCGCCAGGCTGGCCTCGGCCGCCACCACCAATCCGTTGCGGTTTTCCATCAACACATGACCCTGGTACGCCGGCACTGCCTTATCCGCCGTCGCCTTCTTATACAACCGTGCTTCGGGGTCGGTCGTCGACTCCACCTTGTCGCGCAAAACCACCTCGCCCTTGTGCCCCGTCCCGGAGCCCGGCGCCGGCGGATCGCTCTTCTCCTTGAAACTGCGCGCCGCCGCCCAGGCCTGCATCAGCGTTCCGTCCACCGTGAAATGCTCCTCGCTCAACAGATCGTGTTCTTGCGCTTCGACCAACACTGACTCCAGCAGCCGCTGGCTCGCCTCGCCCGCAATCAACCGCTCCCGGTTCTTGGTGAACACCGTCGCGTCCCACACCGGGTCGTCCATCTCCAGGCCCACAAACCAGCGGAACAGAAGGTCATAGTTCATCCGCTCCATCAACTGCCGCTCGGAACGGACCGAGTACAACACCATCAGCAGCGAAGCTCGCAGCAGCCGCTCCGGGGCGATCGACGGACGCCCGGTGTGCGAATACAACTGCTCCAACTCTGCGTCCATCCGCTGCAACGCCCCATCCACCATCGCGCGAATGGCCCGCGCCGGATGATCGGCTGGTATCCGCTGCGCCAAGGTCACGTAACTGTACATCACCGATTGCTTTTCGTCTTCCCCACGCATACCTCTTCTCTAAATCACTTCCCTGTGGAGAAACAGTAACTCTATCGGCACCCCAAGAGTTTTTCCGCAACCTGTGTAGCCGGTGATGCGCGCGAAGGCGTCGTTGATCTCGAGGATTGCGCCGGACGGATCGGTGATCGTGATGCCTTCTCGCGCCCCGGTGAAGACGGTGGCCGCCAAGCGGAGCCGTTCTTCGGCTTCTATACGCTGCGTGATGTCTTCGCCGTAGATGATGATGCCGCCCACATCGCCGTTCCCCTTTCGCCAAGGCATGACCTCCCACCGAGTCCAAACCAGTGTGCCGTCCGGCATTTTATAGAGTTCCGCGTCAACCCTTACCACTTCGCCCGCCATTCCACGGCGATGCGCTACCTTGTAGTGTTCTGGAATTGAGGGCATGACCTCATAGTGCGAACGCCCGATAATCTCCTCCTCCTTGAGTGAAAAGGATTTGAGCCAGCGCAGGCTGGCAGCCATGTGGCGCATCTCGCGGTCGAACATGACCAGGGAAGCCGGCGAGTGCTTGATAAAGAGTTCAAGGAGTTCCTTGCTATCGCGCAGCGCGGCCTGCTCTAGCTTGCGCTCCGTAATGTCCTCGGCGAAGATGAGGATGCCGCCCACCGAGCCATCGCCGGCGCGCCATGGCACAATCTGCCACCGGACCCATCGCTCCTTACCGTCGGCGTGATTGTATCGATCCTCGTCGGATTTCACCGTTTCGCCCGCAAGCCCGCGCCGGTGCGCCTCCTTGAAGTGCTCCGGGAGGTGAGAGTGGATTTCGTAGTGGGATCGCCCGATGATCTCCTGGCCCACAAGGTCGTACTGCCTCAGCCAATGCCGGCTTACGGCCAGGTAACGCATCTCGCGGTCAAGCATGGCCAGCGCAACCGGCGCCTGCTCAATGAACAGTTGCAGCAGTTCCTTGCTCTCGCGCAGCGCGGTTTCGGCCCGCTTCTTTTCCGTTACGTCGCGTGCGATCGCCACGGCTCCAGTTATTGCGCCGTCTTTATCGCGAATGGGAGCATAGCTATAGCTGCCGATCCAGGTTTCGCCGGTGTCTTTGCGGCGAAGGGTGTACTCGACATCCGTGCCACTTTCGCCGCGCAGGGCCCGCAGCGCGGGCCGTGTTTCGATCGGCTCCGGCTCTCCGCCGGCCCCAAGTAACTCAACAAACTTCCGGCTTTCTTCAATCGTCGTCCCGCATTCAGCTTTGTTCTTGAATTTGTGGAACCTGGCAAAGGCCTCGTTGAACTCGAGGAGCCTTTCGCCGTTATCGCAAATGAACACGGCATCGGTCATGCTGGCTAGCGCCGCCTCCAGCTTGGCGCGGCTCTCGATGATCGCTGCTTCCGCCTGCTTGCGCTCGGTGATGTCCTCGACGACGACGATGATGCCGCCAATTTCGCCGCTGCCTGTGCGCCACGGCCGCATTTCCTCGCGTACCCAGTTCTGGTCGCCGTCCGCATGTTGCCAGCAAACCTCGCTGGGCGGGATGACTTCCCCCGTCATGGCGCGGCGCTGCCACTCCTTTATGTTCTCGGGAAGGTTCGGTTCGACCTCGTAGTTGGAGCGTCCGATAATCTCCTGGCCAACAAGAGAATTGTCTTCCAGCCAGCGCCGGCTCGCGGCCACGTAGCGCATCTCGCGGTCGAACATGGCCAGGCCGGCGGGCGCGTACTCAACGAAAAGTCTGAGTAGCTCCCTGTTCTCACGCAGCGCCGCCTCGGCCAGCTTCCGCTCCGTAATGTCCTGGACCGTGCCCCGGAGAGCGAGAGGGCTCCCCTGAGCGTCCAATTCCAGTCTGCCGCGGGTGTGCACCCACCGCACCGCTCCGTCTGTATGGCGCACAATACGATATTCGCTGTCGAATGAGCTGCGTTCGCCAAGAAAGTAGCCTTTGAATCGCTCCGCCATCGTTGCGCGATCGTCGGGATGGATCAGCGGCCAGATGCCCTCGAATGCGTGGTTGTGCTCCACGTCGATTCCCAGCAACGCATCCAGCTCGGGCGACACCTTCCATACCATGGCGGGGATATCCAGGACATAGCTGCTCAACCCGGCAATCGCCTGCGCTTCGCACAGCGATTCCTCGCTCTCGCGCAGCCTCTGCTCCGCTTCGATGTACTCGGTAATATCCGGAGCTATCCCGAAAATGCCGATAATCTCCCCATCCTGGCCGTTGATCGGGTATTTGCGATTGTCGATCCAGTGCTTGCTGCCATTCTGCGCCGACACCTGCAGCACTTGGTTCACGCGCCGGCCCTCGGCGATGGCCCGATTCTCAAGCCGGCAACCAATGTCGGCGATCTCTTCCGAATGAATGTCGTAATCGGTTTTCCCGACCAGCTCAGAGGGACCTTTTGCGGACTCATTCAAGCTCGACAGGTTCCGGCTCGCGGCAAGGAAGACAAGGTTGCGATTCTTGATATAGATGTCGTCGCCGGTGTGCTCGATCAGAGTCTTGAAACTCGTCACCAAGGCCGTGTCGCCGGGTTCCCTTACGTTTCGCGCGTCCTCGATGGTCAGTTCGAGAAGCACTTCGCCGATGGCGCGGTCCGTCTTCTTGGTGTACCGTCCCTTGATGCAGCGGATGCGCCCGTCGGCGTGGCGGAGACGGATATTGAATGCACCGGATCGTTTCTCAAGATTGGGAGAAAAGAGGGAATCAGCGACCCCGGCGTCTTCCGGGTGAATGCGATCCCTTAAATGAACTTTCGAAGTGAGAAACTCCTCTCGGCTAAAGCCGAGCAAGGACTTGATACTCCCACTGACTGAGCGCAACCGCAGCCGCTTGGAGAGCGCAAACCGCAACTTCGCCTGGATCAGGGGCCCAGCCATCTCTTCCACCTGGCGTCGCACGAAGTTAGTTACGTCCCTATGCTCAGATTAAACACCCCGGTAATCGCGAAACGCAAGTAGGCATAATCAATTCATCTGCTGCTGAGCCGGAGTGAAAACGTCACTGCATATCCGATTTCGGCAATCTCCCTGTCTCGCCGCCGGAACGAGTCCTCTTTTGGCATCGGCTCCTCCGCTGCGGTTGGATTTCTGTTAAAGTCCCGTGTACCGCCCGTTATGAACCAAATCATGCACCCGTTATCCACGAGTTTTTTGTTGCGCCGGCGGTTCCGGCCTGCTTATCCACGCTCACTCTTGGCATAATCGCAGTTAGATCGGTTCTCCAGTCGGCGGGGATAACATCGCGGAACTGGAGAAACGCCGGAGAGCGGTTCCTGCGTAACTGTTCCAAGAGCTGCGGCGGGATCGAGTCCGGAGATTCGGGTTCAGCAACGCATGCGAACTTGAAGTGCAATGCCTGAGACTGATCCGCACCACCTGTGGGAGCACACCAGAGTGACCAGCTATCGCCGTCAGGACGTTTTGCGCATCTTCGCAGATCAGTTCCCGCCAGTTGCAAGCGTGGGAACGAGCCGGGCTGATTCCCCAACAGGAACTGTACAGCTTTCAGGATCTCGGGCAACTGCGGACGTTGCGCGCGCTGCGCGAGGACGACGTGCCCGCGGCCTCCATCCGCGAATCCATCCTGGCCATGAAAGCAGTCGCGGGCATGGCCAACCCGCTGCTTGAGGCGCGCGTGGTGCGCACGGGAACGCGCCTGGCCTTCCGCCATCACGGCGCCATGGTCGACCCCATCCGCCGCCAGTTACTCTTCGACTTCGAGCGCTTGGGCCGCCCGCAGCCCGCATCCGCGCGGCCGTCTCCTCTGCGCCATCCCGGCGCACCGGGGCTGCGTGGCATTCAGGAGCGATTCCAGGCCGCCGTGCAGGCCGAGGAAGCCGGCGAAAAGCAGCGCGCCATCGCGCTCTACGAAGAAATTCTCGACATCGATCCGCAGTACGCGGCAGCCTGCATCAACCTGGGCACCGTCTTTTTCCACCTGCGCCAGTACGGACGCTCCGAAGAGCTCTACCGCCGCGCCACCGAGGCCGATCCCGGCTACGTGCTGGCCTACTTCGACCTCGGCAACGTGCTCGACGAGCTCAGCCGGCTCGACGAGTCCATCGCCGCCTACCGCAAGGCCGTCACGCTCTCGCCCCGCTACGCCGACGCCCATTACAACCTGGCGCTGGCCTACGAGCGCAGCGGCCAGTGCCGCCCCGCCCTGCGCCACTGGCAAGCCTACGTCAGGCTCGACAACCGCGGTCCCTGGGCCGACCACGCCCGCGGCCAGATTCGCAAGCTGCTCAGCCGCGAAAAGCTCGCCATCGTCTCCCGCGCCAGCAGCTTCATTCCCCCGCGCAAGGGAACAGCGAAGCTCAAGCTGGTGTGAGGGAAACAATGTACCGCCGGCCTCCAGGCCGGCTGCCGTGCGGGTCTCCAGACCCGCACAAGTCATCTGCCGGGCGCTCCATCCTTACGGCGCTTTCGCTGCGAGAACGGGAAAGCACGAACCTTCACCCTCTAACAACCTGCTCCGCCGCTCGCGCCACCGCGGCGATATGCGCCGGCCGCGTGCGGCAGCAGCCGCCCACGATCTGCGCTCCAGCGGCAAACCACTCCGCCGCCAGCGTTCCAAAATCCTCCGGCTCGCTTTTCCCCGTCCAGCATCGCGCCGTCGCATCCCATCCCTCGCCGGAGTTCGGATAAACCAGAATGGGCCGATCGGAACCCTTGCGCAACTCGCCGATCAGCGAAGGAATCCATTGTGGCGGAACACAATTCACGCCGATCGCTACGGTCTGCGGCAGGGCCGCAACCAGCGCGGCGCACTCTGCCACCGGTTCTCCGTGGGAGACGTGCTTCTCGTCGCGGCACGAGAAGCTGAACCATGCCTGCAACTGCGGCCAGGGAGCCAGCGCTTCGCCCACGGCGCGCACTTCTTCAAGCGAAGGGAAGGTCTCAAACGCGAGCAGATCCGGGCGCCGTGCGGATTGCCGTTGCGCCCGCGCGAACACCTCAATCCGCTCGCGGTGAAACCGCACCAGATCGTCGTAGGAGCAATCGTAGTTGCCGTGGTATTCCGCGCCATTATGCAGCGCCGCGCCGTAAGGTCCGAGCGAGCCCGCCACGAGAACCCTGCGTCCGGGAAACTCCGCGGCTGCCGAGCGAGCCAGCTCGACAGAGCGCAGCAGCGCCGCATCGGCGCGCTCCGGCGATAAGACCCACCTCCGCATAGCCCATGCGCGAAACCTGGTAGCTGCATGTGGCAATGCAGTGCGAACCCGCTGCTATGTAGGCGCGATGCACGGCGAGCACTTTTTCCGGCTCGTCCTCCAGCACATGCGCCGACCACAACGGGCCCTCGATGCGCGCGCCCAGATATTCGAGCTCCGAGGCCAGCCCGCCGTCGATCACGTGGATGCCGCGCAGAATCTCGTTGCGCCCTGCTCCTGCCGTTGTCATGTATTGATCGTATCGCTGGCCGATTCGCCTAAGGAGTGTTTGACTGATCCCCCGACTTCGCCACCCCTGAAACCTGATCCCTGTCTCTTACAGCTTCTGCGTCCGCTGCACCTGGCGCACGCCGGCCACGCGGCGCAGGCCCAGAACCATGCGATTCAGGTGGCGCACGTCCTCGGCCTCAACCACAAACTCGATAATCGCTTCGCCTTCTTCGTCGCGCCTCAGCTCCACGCCGCGAATGTCGGTGTTCTCGTCGGAGATCACCGCGGTCAGCTCCTTCAACATGCCGGTGCGGTCGTCGCAATAGACAGTAATTTTGACCGGGTAGCGCTGCGCTTTGCCTTGCGGCTCCGTCCGCCACGCGCGACCACTCCACATTGATGCGCCGGTCGCTCTCGTACAGCAGGTTCTGCACATTGGGGCAACTGCGCGCATGCACGGCCACGCCCTTGCCGCGCGTCACGTAGCCCACAATCTCTTCGCCGCGGATGGGGTTGCAACATCGCGCGCGATAAACCAGCAGGTCGTTCTGGCCCTCCACCTGCAAAGAATCGGAGCCGCTCAGATGCAGTTTGCGCACCGCGTCCGACATGCCCGCCTCGCCCGGCCCTCCAGGCTTGGTCTCAGGCGCTGCCTCCGCGTCTCCCTGGCCCGAATCCCGGCGCCAGCTTCCTCAGCACCTGGTGCGCGGTGTGCTTGCCCTGGCCCAGCGTGGCCAGCAGGTCGGCGGCCGTGGCCACGCCGAACTCCTGCGCAATGCGGCCCAGGTCCTGATCGCCGATCTGGGCCATGGGCACCTTGAAGCGTCGCGCCTCGCGCTCCAGCAGCTTTCGGCCGATCTCCACCGCGCGGCGGCGCTGGTCCTCGTTCAGCCAGTGCTTGATCTTGTTGCGTGCGCGCGGGCTCTTGACGAAGGTGAGCCAGTCGCGGCTCGGCTTGTGATCCTTCTGCGTGACGATCTCGACAATGTCGCCGGTGCGCAGCTTGGTGCGCAGGGGCACCATGCGGCCGTTGATCTTGGCGCCCACGCAGGTGTGGCCCACTTCCGTGTGAATGGTGTAGGCAAAGTCGATCGGCGTTGCCCCCGCCGGAACCACCACCACCTTCCCCTTGGGCGTGAAGGTGTAAACCTCGTCGGGATAGAGGTCCATCTTCAGGCTGGAGAGGAATTCGTTGGGGTCGGTCATCTCCTTCTGCCACTCGACCAGTTGCCGGATCCAGTTCAGCCGCTCCTCGTCGCGGGCCGTCACTTGCCCTTCGCCGGCTTTGTACTTCCAGTGCGCCGCAATGCCCTCCTCGGCGATGCGGTGCATCTCCTCGGTGCGGATCTGCACCTCGAACTGGTGGCCGCTGGCGCCCATCACCGTGGTGTGCAGCGACTGGTAGCGGTTGGCGCGCGGAATGGCGATGAAATCCTTGATGCGCCCCGGCACCGGACGCCACAGCGTGTGAATGAGGCCGAAGACCGCGTAGCACGACGCCACATCCTGCGTGATCACGCGGATCGCCAGCAGGTCGTACACCTGGTCGAACGAAACCTTGGTGCGTTCGATCTTCTGGTAGATGGAGTAAAGCCGCTTGATGCGCCACTCCACGCGCGCCTGGATGCCGTTCTCCCTGCAGTTGCTCCACCAGCGTGTCTTCCACGCTGCGCAGGAACTGCTCGCCCTCCACGCGCCGCGCTTCCACCGCCGCCGATACCCGCTCGTAGCTCACCGGATCGGTGTAGCGGAAGGCCAGGTCCTCAAGCTCGCCGCGCACCTTGCCCATGCCCAGCCGGTGCGCCAGCGGAGCATAAATGTCCTGCGTCTCGCGCGCAATCGCCTCCTGCCGCTCCGGCTTCAGGTGCTCCAGCGTGCGCATGTTGTGCAGCCGGTCGGCCAGCTTGATCAGCACCACGCGCACATCCGACACCATCGCCAGCAGCATCTTGCGCACGTTTTCCGCCTGGCGGTCTTCGCGGTTGGCGAACTGGATCTTGTCGATCTTGGTCACGCCCTCGACAATGTGCGCCACCTGGTCGCCGAAGCCCTCCGCAATCTCCTCGCTCGTGGCCTTCGTGTCCTCCACGGCGTCGTGCAGCAGCGCCGCCGCAATGGCCGTCGCGTCCAGCTTCATCTCCACCAGCACCTCCGCTACCTCGAGCGGGTGCACAATATAGGGCTCGCCACTCAGGCGCGTCTGCCCCTCGTGGTGTGCGACGCAGAACTCCCACGCCTTTCGAATCAATGAGATATCTTCATGGTGACGGTTGGCCTTTACCTGGCGAAGCAGCGCGTCAAATCGCTCGCTTGATGGCGATCCGCGCGTCGACCGCGCGCTCCACCACGCCCGCGCCAGCCACTTGAGGGGAAGCCGGGGGCGCGCTGGAGTCCTCTGCCGGAATGGGTTGCCGGACAGTCGCCATGCTTCATTATAGGCCGCTTGCGTACGCCGCGCATGAAACCGGCGGCAGCGCATCTTGATAGGATGAACCAGATCCAGCTCCGGAACGGGTCGCTCGAGGAACTCATGACCAAGCCGCATAACCCCAAACCGCACACGGCCCCGAAAACGCCCATGGCTGCTCAGCCCGCCGCGGTTTTGGAGCGGCCTATCGAGACCTCGTCTGTCCCGGGAGCCGTGATCAACCGCCGCGCCGCTGAACGTCTGCGCGCCGGTCATCTGTGGGTCTACGCGTCCGATGTAGAAGCACTCACTCCTCCAAAACCAGAAGAAACGCTTCTGCCCGTAGCCGACAACCGCGGAATCTTCCTCGGCACAGCGCTCTATAGTCCGGCGTCGCAGATCGCCGCTGCGCCTTGTCTCGCGCGAGGCTCTCGATCAAGCCGGATGGCTCAAACTGCTCGAGTCGCGCCTGCGCGCCGCCATCGCGCGCCGCAAGCCCATGCTCGATGCGGCCAACGATGCCTGCCGTCTCTGCTTCAGCGAGGCCGACGAGCTGCCCGGGCTGGTTGTCGACAAGTACGGCGAGATCGTTGTGCTGCAGCGCTTGGCCAAAGGTCTGCTTGCCGAAGGCGTGAGCGACGCCTGCGTGCGCGTTCTGCGCGAAGAGCTCACACCCGCTGCTATTTTCGAGCGTCCCGATCCGCGCATGCGCGAGCTGGAAGGTTTGCCCGCGCCCAGTCTGGATCCATTGTGGCTTGCCGATCCCGCGCGGCCCATGGCCAGCACGCAGTTCCACCTCAACGGCCTCGCTTTTCATTACGACGCCAATGCCGGGCAGAAGACCGGCGCATTTCTCGACCAGCGCACCAACTACGCAGCTGCGCGGGAGTGGGCGCAAAGTCTCGGAGCGGCTGGCCGCGCGCTCGATGTCTGCTGCTACCAGGGCGGATTTGCTTTGCACCTCGCCCAGGTTTGCCGCCAGGTCACAGGAATTGACGCCTCCCGCGCCTCGCTCGAAGTGGCGGAACGCAATCTCGAGGCGAATCGCTCTCGCATCACCGCTGATGTCGACTGGATCGAGGCTGACGCGTTCGAGATTCTGCGCGACTGGTCGCAAGCGCCCAGAAGCTCCGACGCCACTTTCGACATCATCGTTCTCGATCCGCCCGCCTTCGCCAAAACCAAACGCGCTGTCGAAGGCGCCTTGCGCGGCTACAAGGAACTGAACCTGCGCGCGCTCAAAATGATTCGTCCCGGCGGCCTGCTGGTCACTTGCTCCTGTTCGCATCATGTAAGTTGGGCCGATCTCGAAGCCGCCGTGGCTTCTGCCGCTGCCGATGCATCGCGGCGCGTGCGCCTGCTCGAGCGCCGCGGCGCCGCTCCCGATCATCCGGTCGTTCTCAACCTGCCCGAGACCGAATATCTCAAGTGCCTGATGCTCGAAGTGGAGTGAAACTAGGGACGTAGGGACTGAGGGAACGAGGGGAAGACAAGGTTCTAACGCCGCTCGGCACTCCTGCGCAGAAAGAGCCGCACGATCCACCAGAACCGCGAGCGCCGCGCATGGACCTTCGCCGTCGGTTTCTCAGTTGACCCTGCAACGCGCATCTCGGCCAGAGCTTGCTTCACCTGCGCGCGCAAAGCATCGGCCTCCAACACGCACGATCGCAGATAAGCTGAAACGGTCAGTCCCGCCTCTGCTGCTCTCTGCCTCAATCGCGCGCACTCCGCGATGCTCAATCGAATCGTCACGCTCGCTGCCCGCCGCTCAAATTCGGCTGCCGTGTGCGCGGTCGTTCTTGCCGCCACACCAGCGGACAGGTCCGCCTGCGCGGCAAATACTGGCTGCGCTTCCGTGCCTGCGGCCTCGGTCACTGGCTCATCGGCCCGATCCGCCGGCTTCGAGCGCGCATGGGCGCGCAAAGCGCGTTCGTAACTCAACGTAACAACATCGTCTTCAAGGTCGCCATCGCTCCAGGTTGAAGCGTTGTTCGCAGGCGAAGTAAGAGATGCAAGCAACCCCGCAAAGCTTTGAGAACTGGGGGAAGGTGTGGTTTGGGCCGAGGGCTGCATGGGAGAGAGCTTACTGCGGCTCGCTCATGCAGGGGTGAGAGATCTCCAATGAAAACGTCGCGCCAATCCCGAATGAGGACAGACATCGCGCCCTTCCCAAAACAGCGCATTCCTCCTGCTTTGGCTTTGCAGCGCGTTTAGCCGGGAACGGTCTCGGCAACCCCAGGCTCAGCCAGAATTCTTCCCGGTAAGCGCAACATGCGGCTCACTGTTTCCGCCGGCACGGGACGGGCAAACAAGAATCCCTGGCCATAACGGCAACCTAGCTGCCGCAGCAGGTAGTACTGCTCGCGTGTCTCGATTCCCTCTGCCACCACGTCCATTCCCATCACGCGCGCCAGTTCCACAATGGTGCGCACAATCTGCAGCGGCTGGTCGCCCTCGGTCATGCGTGCGACAAACGAGCGGTCGATTTTGAGAACGTCGAACGGCAAAGAGTGCAAGTGGTGGAGCGAACTGTAGCCCGTACCGAAATCGTCCATCGACAGTGAGACTCCGAGTCGGCGCAGGCTGCCCAGCACCTCCAGAGCCGTTCCCGCGTCGTGAATCAGGCTGGACTCCGTCATCTCCAGGCCAAGCTGCCGGCTCGAAATGCCGGACTGGCGCAGCAACCCCTCCACATGGTCGGCCAGGCCTTCGCGCGCAAACTGGCGAGCCGAAAGGTTTACGCAGACGCGCGGCGCCGCTCGCTCTGGATCCTCCCGGCACCATCTCTGAATCTGATTGCATGCTTCCCAAAGCCCCCAGTCACCGATGGGAAGAATAAGCCCGGTTTCCTCAGCGAGAGGAATGAAGTCCATGGGCTGAATCACGCCCCGCTCAGGATGGTGCCAGCGAATCAGCGCCTCCAAGCCGACAATCTTGCGCGACGCCAGCTCAACCTCCGGCTGGTAATAGAGCACAAACTGCCCCCTGTCGAGAGCGTGGCGCAGGTCCGATTTGCGCGGCCAGATTCCCGTTACCGCATCGGCGGAGCGCGGTGGCCGCGAGCGATGCCCATTGAGAGTCTTGCGCAGCCTGCGCAGCTCCAACTGGCTGGCCACCATATCGGCAAGGCTCTCCAGCATGTGCAGCTCGTCTGCGGCCATGCCACGGCGCGGTTCGCACGCGAATACTGTCAGGATGCCCAAAATCCTGCCTTCGTTGCAACGCACCGGAACGCTCGCGAACGACATCACCTCGAGCCGCCGAATGGGCATCATGCTGCCTGCAAAGTAGGGATGCTTCGAGATGTCCGGCACCACCACAGGACCGTCCTCCGCCAGCACCAGTTCAAAGATTGACTGTCTCCGCGGTCGTTCCCGCACCGGTTCGCCCCAGTAGGACTTGATCCAGACGCGGCTTTCGTCGCCAAAGCCGAGCAGTACCGTGTCCGCCTTGAAGTATTCGGCGGCAAGGCGTGTAATGGCATCGAAACTTGGCTCCGGCGCAGTGTCGAGAATTCCTGTCGAAGCTAACGCCGCCAGCCTCGCATCCTCTTGCTGCCAATCGATCTCGATCGTCGTTATTTCAGCTTGCGGCATCATTTCTCGGGACCCCCGCTGCGCCTTCCTTAGCCTGTTTGCAGCCATGGGCGCTTCGCTCGTCGCGTGTTTTCATGTTTTCGTGTTGCTTCTAGGTCTTTGACAACTTGATTTTGCACCATCCTGGGGTGCCCCAGGTCTCGATTTTGAGACCTGGGATACCGGGATACCAATGTACGAATTCATGTTGTCAGAGACCTAGCAGTCTGCTCCGATTCTCTTCGCACGCAATCTCCGCGTACAAAGCCAGCCGCATACGCCGCAGGCGTACTCATCGGATTGGTATTTCTTTTATCGGAAAACCTTCCTGCGGCATGAGGTTACGCGCGGACACTCCCTGTTTGGGTACCCGCGCGGCGCCTTCCGAAAGGGCAGGGGTTACTTGCGTGCAGGTCGGTTGTCCCGTTTCTGTCCAAAGAAAGGTCAGTTCGTCGGTATCGTCCTGGATTTGCTGCTCCACGCTCACCCCCGCCGAGTGGCCGCCGGAAAGGCTATAGTGCAGCAGCACCGGCCGGCCGCTCTTGGAATCCGCCTGCAGCAAGGCCGTCATCTTGCGCGCATGCAACGGGTCCACGCGCGTGTCGCTCGATCCCGTCCAGAACAACACCGCCGGATACTTCTGTCCCCGGCTTCACGTTCTGGTAAGGCGAGTACTTGAGCAGATACGGAAACTGCTTTTCGTTTTCCGCCGACCCATACTCCGTGGTCCAGTGCGGGCCCTGCTCGAACTTCTGGTAGCGCAGCATGTCCAGCAGCGGATAGCCGCACCACACCGCCGAAAACAGCTCCGGCCTTTGCGCGATCGACGCGCCCATCAGCAGCCCGCCATTGGACCGTCCCCGGATGGCGAAGTGTTCCGGCGACGTATATTTGTTGGCGATCAGATACTCGGCCGCAGCAAACCAGTCGTCGAAGACATTCTGCTTCTTGTCGAACATTCCCTGCTCGTGCCAATGCTCGCCATATTCATCGCCGCCGCGCAGGTTAGGCACCGCGAACCATCCGCCCTGCTGCAACCACCATGCCCACGCGGGATTCCATTCCGGCAGCTCTGCCACATCGAAGCCGCCGTAGCCCGTCATCAGCAGCCGCTCCGTCCCATCCTGCTTCAGCCCTTTCTTGCCGGCAATGAACATGGGAACTCGCGTGCCGTCCTTCGACGTATAGAACACCTGCTTCAGTTCGTATTCGCTGGGGTCGAAGGGAATCTTCGGCTGCGCAAACACATCGCGCTTTCCTGTCGTTGTGTCAACCCGGTAGATGGTGGGCGGCGTAATGTACGACTCGAAGCTGAAAAACCCGTAGCGATCCGTCGAACGTCCCATCGGCACGCTGGCCGCGCCAATGCCCTCGAGCTCGATTTCGCCGGCGGGTTTGCCGTCCAGCGTGTACGCCGAGATTTCCGTCTTCACATCCTTCAGCCGCTTCACATAAATCTTGTTGCCGACAATATTGAAGGAGTCGATGGCCTCAGGGCCTTCCGGCACAACCGTCGTCCACGCTTCGGGCATGATGCCGGGGTCAGCCTTCAAAATCCGTCCGTTCGGCGACTGATAATCCGTCTTCACGTACCACGCGCCCTTCACGTAATCGGCGGAGAACCGCGACTCAACGCCCCAGATCAGCACCTCGAAGTACGAATTCGGCTTGGTCAGGTCGCGGTAAACAATATCCACGCGCTTGGCCGGCACGCCCCGGTCGATCTCCACCACCAGATAGCGGTAGTCGTCGCTCAAGCTCGACAGGACCAGATCGCGAGGCCCCAGCAACTCGCCGCGAAATTCATTTCCGAAGAGCAGCTTGTCCTGCGCAATTCTCGTGCCCAGCACGTGCTGGTAGAGCAGCGATCCCTTGCCCGTGGTGCGCGTATAAAACAGGCCGGTCCCGTCCGGCGTAAAGTCAACCGTCTAGTAAATTCCCCTGGGCAGCTCATCCGTGAGCGTCTTGCCGGTCTTCACATTGAAGACGCGCACCGTGGTCTCGTCCGCGCCGCCTTCGCGGATCCAATAAGCCACCAGCGATCCGTCGCGCGATACGTCCGCCAGATCGACTGACGTATTCGGATCGCGGCTGAACTGCGCCGGATCGATCAGCCGCTTGTCCTTCTCCGCCCATCCGTGCCGCACATAGATCGATGCCTGTTCCTCGCCCGCCAGCAGCTTCAGGAAGAACAAATCGTTTCCGCGCTGGATCGGTGCCGTCCAGCTCGATACGTGCTCCAGCGCGTCCAGATCGTCGGCAACCTGCGGGCGGATGCGCGCCTGCTCCATGTAGCGCGCGGTGTACGCATTCTCCTGGTCGATGAACGCCTTCGTCTCAGAGCTGTTGGCGTCTTCCAGCCAGCGGTAATCGTCCACGATCTTGGTCCCGAAATAATCGTCGGTCACCGGAATCTTCTCGGCCTCAGGCGGCGCCGGCAGCGTAATCCCGCCGCGCCCGTGAATGGCTTGCGCGGCAGCCAGAGAGCCAAGCAAAAGAGCTACTCCAAAACCAGAAAAAACCCGCTCCATGCAAGGTCCTCCTGGAGAACAGAATACGCGGGCAGCTTCTTAATTCGCAGCTGCCTTTGCGACGCCCGGTAAAATCAACTGCAGTGACCGGCTTGCCCTCAAACCGGGGTCCCCAGCAACAGGCCTCTGTCGCAGGGATGGAAAATCAGCCGTCGGCTCGCTCACGGTGGGCGCGCGCTTTAGGCCTCCTGCATCCCTCCCACGCGCACAGCGTCTTCTCCGCCACCGTCGTGCTCATGGTTTCCACGTTTCTCTCGCGCATCATCGGGCTGGTGCGCGTCAAATACATCGTTTGGCTCTTTGGCCGCGGCGTCGAGGCCGACGCCTTCAATGCCGCCTTCGTCCTGCCCGACATGATCTCGTACTTCCTGGTCGGCGGCGCGGCCTCCATCACCTTCGTCACCATCCTCACCCGCTATCGCGAGGCCGGCCGCGAGGCCGAAGGCGAGCGTTCGCTCTCCGTCATCCTCACCACCATGTACCTGGTGCTGGGCGCGGCCATCGTTCTGGCGGAAATCTTCGCTCCCTGGTACGTGCGCTGGTGGTTCAACGGTTTTGACCCGCAGAAAGCCGCGCTCTGCGTGCTGCTCACGCGCATTCTGCTCCCCGCGCAGTTGTGTTTCTTCGCCGGCGGCGTCTTTGGCGCGGTGCTGCTGGTGCGCAAGCAGTTTTCTGTCCAGGCCGTGGCGCCGCTCATCTACGGACTCGGCACCATCGTCGGCGGATTGCTGCTCGTCAAGCGCATCGGCGTCTCATCGCTCGCTCTCGGCACGTCGGCCGGAGCCGTGTGCGGCCCATTTCTCTTGAATTGGTTTTTCGCGCGCCGCGCCGGCACGCGCTACCGCTTGATTCTCGACTGGCGCGACCAGGGCCTGCGCGAGTGGGTGCGTTTGTCATTGCCATTGATGGCCGGCGTCTCGCTCGTCACCGCCGATAACTGGATCATCGCCCACTTTGCCTCCAGGATCGGCGGCGCGGTCTCGCTCATGAGCTACGCCAAGCAGCTCTTCACCGCGCCCATGTCCATCCTGGCCCAGGCCGCAGGCGCCGCCTCCATGCCCTTCTTCGCCAGCCTGTGGACGCGCGATCGCCATTACGAGTTCGCCACCGGCGTTGCCGACTCGGTTTCGCGCGTGGCCTCGCTGGGATTGCTCACTGCCTCGGGAATGATCGCGCTCGGCTGGCCGGCCATCGATCTCGTTTTCACCGGCGGGCGCTTCTCGGCCGCCGACGCGCGCGAGTGCGCCGTCTATTTTGCCGTCTTCTCGGTCTCCATGTTCCTCTGGTCGGCGCAGGCCATCTACGCGCGCGCCTTCTACGCCGCCGGCAACACTTTCGCGCCCATGGTGGCCAGCACCATCGTCACCGTCGTCTCGCTGCCCATCTATTCCTCGTTCTTCAACTGGTACGGAGCCACGGGCCTGGCGCTCGCCTCCGACATCGGCATCGCCATGCAAACCCTCACCATCGCCGTGCTCCTGCACAAGCGCCGCATGGTCTCGCTCGCCAGCCTGGATTTCGTTGAGATGGGCCGTTGCCTGCTCGCCGCCGTTGCTGGTGGCGCGGCCGCCTGGCTGCTCGCCTGGGGCCTCGGCGGCCTCTTCCGCCATCTGCCCGCCATCGCGCTGCTCCATCACGCCCGCTACTACGCTGACGCGGCCATCCTCATCGCCGGCATCGTTCTCTGGACAGCAATGGCAAAGTGGGTTCTGGAGAAGGCCGGCTCGGCATTGCCCAGGGTGGCGATGCGGCGGCTCGGAATGGGCTGAGTACTTTGAAGGCGCAAACACCCCTGCTGACGCAGAGGCGCTCGTCTCGATGAGAATCTTCTTTTCAGCGTCCCTACTGCAGCGCCGGCTTGGGCGTCTCTTGCGCGGCCGGGAGCCAGCGTCGGCGTCGAAGCCAACGGACTCGCCCTCGCTGCTTGGCGTCGGCTTTGCGGATATCGATCCCGCCCTTGAAGAACGCCCCATCCTCGATGCTGATGCGCGCCGCGGCCACATCGCCGCTCAACGCTCCTTCGGCGCGAATGTCCACGCGATCCGAGGCCGAGACATTGCCGCGAACTTTGCCCAGCACAACCACCTCGCGCGCGGTTACGTTGGCCCCAACTTGGCCGTTACGGCCCACGGTCACGCGGTTGCCGGGTAGGTTGATCGCGCCCTCCACCTTGCCGTCGATATACAGCGACTCGGTGCCGGAGATCTCTCCCTTTACGAATAGTCCTTTACTGATAATGGCCTGGTCGCCGGCAGGCGCTTGCGATGCGGTTTGCGGGTTCCACGCTCGCCGCTTGAGGCGCCGGACGCGGCGGCTCCGGGGTGGGAGTAGGATGCGAGGGTTCAGACTGACTTGGTTTCCACATTGCGTTCAAGATAAGTTCCTTTTCTGTCCGGTGTGGACTGGGGGATGCCAAGGCAACGCCAATGGCTCGAACCTAAAAATGTATCATTGCGCTACGCCGTCCTGCTGGCCTTCTGCGATATGTTTTCGGCGGCTGAATCGGACGAGTCAATCTTCCGGCTCCGCTCAGAACGTTCGTTTCCCTCATTCTACGGCATGGCCCGGATTTCTGCGCGGCCCCTCAGGACCAGACGTTACACCTTCGTTATTGCGGTAATCTTGGCGTATGACGGATCGGGAACTGGTGGCGCGCATCGCTGCCTCCGCTGGCCAAAAGGCTGGATACAAACAGTTAATCCGCGAACTCGGCCTGGGCGGCGGGCGTGAGCGCCGTCTTCTGCTCGAGCAACTGGCCCGGCTTACCGTCCGCGGCCAACTCCTTCAGCTGGACCGCGAACACTGGAGCCTTCCCCGGGTCGTTCTCCCCGTCCGCCGGGCCGGAACGCGCGACAACCTGGCCGCTGGCCGCCTCGATCTGCACCGCGACGGCTACGGCTTTGTCCGCCCCGAATCCGCCGAAGCAGGCCATCGGGAACGAAGACATTTTCATTCCGCCCAACGAGATCAATTCCGCCATGCAGGGCGACCAGGTCCTGGTCGAGCTCGACCCTCCAAAAGCCGATGGCCGCCGCCAGGGCCGCATTCTTCGTGTGATTGAGCGCCGCAACCCCACCGTCGTTGGCATTTTTCACTACGCTCGCGCTGATCGTGAAAGAAACAACGTCGTAGTCCCTTTCGACGAGCGCATGACCCAGCCCATCCTCATTCCTCCCGGCGCTGAAATCCCTCCCGCCGCCCCCACGCCGCATCGCGTGCTCGGAACCGGGCAATCACCCTCGTCCAAAACCTGAAAGCCCGGAGGGCCTTGGTCGTCGATGTCGAAATCACCAGTTGGCCCACGCCTACGCGCCCGCCCATAGGCCGCGTGATCGAAGTACTCGGCTCGCCCGACGACTTCGGCGTCAACGTCGAGATAATGATTCGCAAGCACCAGTTGCCGCGGATCTTTCCCGAGCACGTCCTCGCCGAAGCGCGCAGCGTCGCACATCTCGATCCCGCTGAAGCAGCGCGCAGGGCCGACTTTCGCTCGTTGCCCATCGTCACCATCGACGGTGAAACCGCGCGCGACTTCGACGATGCGGTTCTGGTGCGCGAACGCGCCCACGGCGCCGGTTACGAGCTCGAAGTCCACATCGCCGACGTAGCCGAGTATGTTCGCCCCGACTCTGCTCTCGACCTCGAAGCCCGCCTGCGCGGCACCAGCGTCTACTTCCCCGATCGCGCCATTCCCATGCTGCCGCAGGAGCTTTCGACGGACATCTGCAGCCTGCGCCCTAATGAAGACCGCCTCGTCCTCAGTTGCATCATGCAGCTCGACGCCGCGGGCCGCATCGAGAGTTTCGAGATCGTCGAGGGCGTGATCCGTTCGGCAGAGCGGATGACCTACACGGATGTCCACGCAATCCTCGAGGGCGACGCCGCGACGCGCGCCCGCTACGCAGCCCTCGTTCCAGACTTTGAGCGCATGAAGCGCCTCGCCGTCCTCATGAATCAGCGCCGTGAAGAGCGCGGGTCGATTGATTTTGACTTGCCCGAACCCGTCATCGAGTTCGACGAGCACGGCCAGATGCGCGGCGTGACGAAATCTGAGCGTACCTGGGCCAATCGCCTCATCGAAGAGTTCATGCTTGCCGCGAACGAGTGCGTCGCCACATGGCTTGAAGATCTCGGCGTGCCCTCGCTCTACCGCATCCACGAGAAACCCGAACCGCGCCGTGTCGTCCAGTTCGAAGAGCTGGCCGCTTCCTTCGGCTACTCGCTCGGCCTTGGGCCGCTGCCCGTCAAGCGCGTAGTCACGCGCCAGGACCGCCGCGCGGCGCAGCGCACCGGCCGGCCCGCCTGCTCCCTTGAAGTGCCAGAAGACATCGCCGTCACGCCGCGCATGTATCAAAAACTCGCCGCGCGCATCGAAGGCAAGCCGGAAGAGCGCATCCTCAGTTACCTCATGCTGCGCTCGCTCTCCCAGGCGCGATACTCCGAGATCAACGAAGGCCACTTCGCCCTGGCCGCGCCCACCTACACCCATTTCACCTCGCCCATTCGCCGCTATCCCGACCTCATCGTGCACCGCATCGCGAAAGCTCTGCTCCGCGCCGGCGTGCCCGGCCGCAGAACCGTCACAGCCAGGCGCGCCTCGCATCACCCTGGTCGCATCCTAACGAAGGTCAATCAAGGATCGGGACGCCCCATCCTCGCGAGTCCGCAGGTCTCGCTACGAGGCCGTGGAAGCGAATTCTGTCGTCGCAGCCCCCCATCCCCGAGCCCGAACTCGCCCAGATCGCCGAAGAATCCAGTCAGGCCGAGCGCCGCGCCGCCGAGGCCGAGCGCGAGTTGGTCGAGTGGAAGAAAGTCCGCTTCATGCAGGACCGCGTCGGCGAAGAATTTGCCGCACTCGTCCTCAACCCCGCCAAATACGGCCTCTTCGTCGAGCTCACCGACCTCTTTGTCGAGGGCCTCGTCCCCATCGACACCCTGCGCGGCGACCGCTACACCTGGCGCGAGAACACGCATGAGATCGTGGGCGAGCGTACCGGCCGCCGCTTCCGCGCCGGCGACCGCGTCCAGGTCATCCTCGACCGCATTCTCGCGCAGGAACGCAAGCTCCAGTTCGCGCTTGTCGAGGAAGGGCTGCCGCTGACCGGCCGCAAAGCCTGCGCCCACAAAAAGAAGCGCGAGAAGAAGGACGCGCCAGCCTCAACACGCGGCAAGAAGCTGGGGAAGAAGAAGGGCAGGCGCGGCTAGAGCGAACAATGGCTATTGGTTCCTGCCTAGCGCATGTTTGCCATGGAAAGCTGGGTGGAAGGAGTTAAGTCCTGTATTATCATCGCCGACAGTTGCAATTGAGAAAATTTGTAGTGCCAACATATTTTGACAATGTGCGCAGATGATCATTGATTATGCGTCTCTGATGCGATATATGTAGTGTCATCTGGAGACTGCCGCCATGTTCCTGCGTTCGGTCAAGTCACGCAATGGACAACAGGAGTATCTCCGCCTGGTGGAGTCCTTCCGCGAAGGGGACAAGG
Source organism: uncultured Acidobacteriaceae bacterium (assembly GCA_963799445.1). GTDB lineage: Bacteria > Acidobacteriota > Terriglobia > Terriglobales > Acidobacteriaceae > Telmatobacter. Next base: position 28,285 of record CAWCXX010000049.1, read on the forward strand.
TCAAGCAGCGCGTCGTCGCTCACCTGGGACGCAAGGACCTGCTGGGGCCGCATCTGGATGCCTTGATCCGGTTGCTGGCCGAGCCGGAGGGTAACCCGCGCTGGGTTGCCGTCGCGGACATCGCGGCTCCGCGGTCCTCCACGTGGGGACCGGTTTTGGTGGCCCGGCATCTTTTCGAGAAACTCTCCTTGGGCGCGATTCTGGATGCCGGTCGGGCTCTGCGGCGCCATGGGCAACCGCTGTCAGAAAGGATCTTTCCCCTGCTCGCCAACCGGCTCAGCCGCCCGGGCAGCGAACACGCGCTGGCGCAATGGCTGGAGGATCTCTATGTGTGCACGGCCCGGGGCAGCCGCTGGATGCCGGTGTGGAAACAGTCCGGCCGGGTCAAGGTAGGCTTCGATCAGCTGCAGCTGTGGTACCAGAGCCTGGACGATTTGCTGGCCGAGAAAGAGCGCATCGAAAAAGCTGTGTATCTGGAGTTGCGCGATCTGTTCGGCCTCCAGCCGGACCTGGTCTTCTACGACATTACTTCGACCTACTCGAAGGGTCTGGGCCGGCGGAGTTGGGACAGTTCGGCTACAGTCGCGACGGCAAGCCCCGCCACCGGCAGATCGTGATCGGGGTGGTGATGATGGATGGATGGCCAGTCGCGCATCACGTCTTCGCCGGCAATCGTCTGGATCAGACCACGGTGCTGGAAGTGGTCAGGGATCTGAACCAGCGCTTTGCTCTCCACCGTGTGGTATTCGTGGGCGATCGCGGCATGATGACCATAGGCAACGTGGACGGACTCAAGCAGAGCGGGCAGGGTTATTTGCTGGGACTGCAAAGACGCAATCGCAAGGACACCTTCGACTATATTCAGCGGGCGGAACGACGCACCGACTGGCAGCAGTATCCAGTGGCCATCGCGGCCGCAGAGAAGACCCTTGTACCCCAGACACGGGTCGTCGAGGTGACGGGCAAGCAAGCCGGCGTGCGGGTCTTCGTGGTGCACAGTGAAAAGCGCGGAAGTCTACGAGCGCAGTAATGCGGGAGTTGAGCTGGAGCGGGCACGGGAGAGAACTCCAAGCCTTAAAAGCGCAGGTGGACAAAGGGCAACTGAAGGGAGCCGACAAGATCGGCGCCGCTGCCGCCACCCGCCTGCGCCACCATACACGGCCAGCGTTATTTTGCCTGGGAACTGCGCCAGGGCAAGTTCCACTTCTTCGACCATCCCACCAGACCTGGCCGGAAAAGGCCGCTGGAGGGCAAGTACGTAGTCCAGACTGAGGAGCGCAATCTATCCCCGGTTCAGGCTGTGGCCACCTACAAGGAACTGAACGAGGTCGAGCGCGGCTTCTCGCATCTCAAGAGCCTGCTCGAGCTCCGGCCTGTTTATCACCACACCGATCAGCGGGTGCAGGCGCATGTCTTCGTGGCCGCGCTGGCCTTGTTACTGGATCGCGCCCTGGAGAAAACTCTGCGCGCCGCCGGCAGCCAACTGTCCACGCCCTTTGCCTGGCAAGCCTTGGAGACGATCCGCTCCGTTGAAGTTGATCTCGGACAGCAACGCAGCAAATCCTGCGTCACCCGCGGAAACAAACATGCCGCCGAAGTGCTCCGCCTTCTCGGCATCACTCAACTCGACCCACCCTCTCCGCCGGAGAACCAACCATGCCTCATGTAGTGACCAACTTCAAAAATCGCTCCAATGCCTTCAAGCACTTACAGGCCACCATGGCAAACATGCGCT